>MHOR01000019.1:0-6593 GCA_001821915.1 Candidatus Staskawiczbacteria bacterium RIFCSPHIGHO2_02_FULL_34_10
AACTCGATTCATTTCAACTCACCCAGATCAAGATCATCTTCAGGGCTTAAAATATCTTGACGATAACATAGATATACTCAACTTTTATTGTGTCAAAAATAATGTAATTAAAGAAGATGAAACAGAAGATTTTAAGCATTACTGCACACTTCGCGACCACAATAAAAAAGCTTTTCACATTGAAAAGGGGTCTACAAGAAAATGGATGAACCAAACTTGCGAAGAAAGGGGTTCGGCAGGTATACATGTTCTCTGGCCTATTACTACAGATGAGAATTTTAAGTCCGCTCTAATGGAAGCCGAGCAGAATGGTGGTAGTCCAAATAATATTTCGGCAGTAATAAGATACAGTATTGAAAACGGTGTTAGTGTAATGTGGATGGGAGATTTAGAAACTGACTTTTTGGAAAGTATAAAAGATAAAATAGTTTGGCTTGAAACTGATATTGTCTTTGCTTCACATCACGGTAGAGATAGTGGAAAAATCCCCGAAGTTGTATTGAGTAAGATAAAACCTAAAATAATTGTTATAGGTGAAGCACCTTCTGAACATCTTAATTACTACAACAATTACAATACAATTACGCAAAACTCGGCTGGTGACATAACTCTTGAATGTGCCGAGAAAAAAGTGCACATATTTGTATCTAGTTATGATTATTCAGTTGATTTTTTAAACAATGAATACGAAACAGGAGAGGATAATTATCTCGGTTCGCTTGATGTTTAGATAAGGGAGCAATCCCCGCCGTTTTATAATATTTCTTCAAAACGGCGGAGATTATAAATGGGGTTATGTGAATGGGGTTAGTCACCATTTATTCAGAATGGTAAATAATAGTAAAGAATGGTAAAGAAAGTTGCGCGTTATTTACAGCAAAAAATTAGTTAATAAAATAATTATATGACTTATCTTTCAATTCTTATCATTGGGGTTGTGGTAGCGGTTGCTTTTCTTTTTTGGGTTGCCAAACGAGAAGCTGAAAAACACGGGACGAGTACTGGCGAGGAGCTGGTGGGAATTTGTAAATCGGCAGTTGAGACGACTTTGCAAAAAGAAGCCCACAAGCAAAAAATACTTGCTTTATTGAGAGAACAAGCTAAACTTTCCAACTCTGAAATTCGCACGGCGCTTAAGGCGTCCAGTCGTTCTGTTGTCCGCTATTTGGACGAACTTGAGAAAGAGGGAAAAGTGGAGCAAGTTGGCAAAATTGGTCACGCAGTAACATATCGCTTAAAATAGTTAAATATAAAGTTTAAAAAGTACTCGCAACCTGATAAAAAGCAGGTTTTTTTATTGATTTTTACTGAAAATTTGATAAGATAAACCAAACTAAATGAAAAATCATAAAAAAAAGATTTGTTTTGTGGTGGCAATTGATATTACCTTAAAATTTTTATTGATTTCTGAACTAAAATTTTTTAAAGATAAAGGATATGAGGTTTTTGTAGTTTGTTCTCCGGGAAAATGGCTTGAGGACATTAAAAAAGAGGGAGTAGAAATCAAAGAAATTACCATTAAAAGAAAAACTTTTACCCCATTTTCAGATTTAATTTCCCTTTTTAAATTATTTTTTTATTTTAGAAAAGAAAAATTTGATATCGTGCTTACTTTTACTCCAAAGCCGGGATTATTAGGACAATTAGCGGCAAAAATGGCGGGGGTTCCCATTATTATAAACACTATTTTCGGTTTTTACTTTCATGAAAGTACGCTACATTTAAGGAAAAGATTTTTTATTTTTATTGAAAAAGTAGCGGCAAAATGTTCGGATGCGGTATTTTTTAGAAATAAAGAAGATTTTGAGACGGCAAAAAAAGAAAACATTATTGAAAATGGTAAGGCAGAATATATAGGAGATGGAATTGATATTGCAAAATTTAATATTGCAAGATTTTCAGAAAAATTCGTATCAGAAAAAAAGAAAACATTGGGAATTAATTTGGGGGTTCCCGTTATTGGAATTGTGGCAAGATTAGTCAAGGAAAAAGGATATATAGAGTTATTTGAGGCTTTTAAAAAAGTATTAGAGAAATTTCCCACAACAATACTTTTGGTGATAGGTCCAGCTGACCTGCAAAAAAAAGACAGTCTTAACACTGGTGTGATAAAAAACTTCGGCATAGAAAAAAATACCGTATTTTTAGGGGAAAGGACCGATGTTGATGAACTTTATTCGGTTATGGATATATTTGTATTGCCGTCGTATAGGGAAGGTTTTCCGCATAGCGTTATGGAGGCTTCTGCCACGACTTGCCCCGTCATTACCACGGACGTGCGCGGATGCCGCAATGCCATTGAGCCGAATATTACGGGCATATTGGTTCCGCTAAAAAATTCTGAAGAATTAGCCAAGGCTATTATCTATCTTTTATCAAATCCAGAAATTGCAAAAAAAATAGGTGAGGCCGGCAGGAAAAAAGCTGAAAAAGAGTTTGATAAAAACATACTTTTACAAAAAATGGAAGAAAAAATAAAAGAATTATCCGTCAGATGTTCGCCAGACGTCCAACGTCCGTCTCGTCTGAAGTAAAAAAACCATAATGATTTTTTGTTTAGCCAAAAAAGAAGATGCTTTGCAAATTGCCAACATCCATAAAAAAGAAATTAGCGAGGGTTTTTTAAGTTCGCTCCATGTTTATTTTTTAAAAAGTTTGTATGAGGCAATTATTGTATCTTCTACCAGCTTCTGCATAGTCGCCAAAGAAGGTGATACGGTTGTAGGGTTTATATCCGGCGTCACGGATATTAATAAATTTTACACATACTTTTTTAAAGCATATTTTTTTCAATCAATTATGTTACTTTTTAAAAAAATGTTTAGCATATCTTTTGCAAAAAAAGCATTTGAAACAATATTATATCCAGTAAAAGAAAGAGACCTTCCGCCAGCTGAGTTATTAACTATGGCAGTATCTACCCAATTTCAAAGGCAAGGGATTGCCGGTAAAATGTTTTTAGAATTTTTGACGCAGATGAAAAAAAGGAATGTGGCTGTATTTAAAGTATTAGTGGGGGATGAGCTGGCTGATGCTATACATTTTTATGAAAAAAACGGATTTGTGTCTTTAAAAGAAACTAGTATTCACAATAATAAAAAATCAAGAATATATATTTATAATTTACTTTGAATTACGAAATTCTTTTTTCAAAGTGAGTTTCGTAATTCAAAGTAAATTATAACTATGAATCCATTTGTTGTTTTTCTCATTTCATCTTTAGCGGGAGTTATTATTATTCCAGTGCTTTTAACTATTTCTAAAAAAACTAATTTTTTGGTCGATGTTCCTGAAGGCGACACTTTAAAAATTCACAAAAAAAATATTCCCCTACTTGGAGGATTAGCAATATTAGCCTCTTCATGTATTGGCGCGGTTATATTTTTTTGGCAACAACCGGGACTTGAAATTGTTGTAATTTTTATCGGTCTTTTGGTAATATTTTTTCTTGGTTTCTGGGATGACTTAAAATGGAAACATATTTCTACAATAAAACCGATGCTAAAATTTCCCCTTTTACTCACATGCGCATTTGTTCCGGCATTTATTCTGGCACTAGTTGAAATTCGCTTTAATTTTGTTCCAATTTATATTATTTCTTTATTACTAGGTTTCACCTATATTTTTATTTCTATCAATGCAGTAAATTATCAAGATGGAATGGATGGCTTGGTCGGGGGAGAAGTTTGTATTTCATTATTAGGTTTTACTTTTTTAAGCGCCATGTTGGGTAATAGTTTTGGTTTAGTTATTTCTTTTATATCACTGGGAGCAGTGTCGGCATTTTTAGTTTTTAATTTCCCACCGGCAAAAGTTTTTATGGGGGATTCTGGCGCTTATTCTTTGGGATTTATTCTCGCTGTTTTAGCGATGTTATTTTCTAAGCCATATAATACATATAGTATTTTGGGACCAGTTTTTATTATTGGTTTGCCTATTTTTGATGGAGTATACACTAATATAAGGAGATTATTGGCAGGGAAATCTATTTTTTTGGGCGATAGAAGCCACTTTTACGACAAGTTATTGCAAAAAGGATTTTCCACCAAAAAAACACTAGCCATTTGCTTTAGCTTACAATTGCTCTTAGTTTTTATAGGAGTATTAATATATAAATAAAAAATAAATATAAATTACTACATGGCGGGATGAGAAAGATTTTCTTCCGCGTATTTTGGGTAATTCCGAAGCTTCTGCGATTGAAATAAAATTCAACTGAACAATGTAGCTATATTTCATAACCGCAACCTACTAAGGATGCGATTTTTTATTGATTTAAGTTATAAATCTGATAGTATTTAATTAACAATCTATGGAAACCATTCCGCTTTCAAAACCGGATATTACCAACGCGGAGAAAAATGCGGTGTTGGAAGTTTTAAACAGTTCTAAATTGGCGCTTGGTCCAAAATTACAAACATTTGAAAAAATGGCTGCTGATTTTAGTAGTGTAAAATACGCGGTAGCGGTAAATTCTGGTACCAGTGGTTTGCATTTGATTGTCAGGGCTTTGGTAATTGGGAAAGGGGATGAAGTGATCACTACGCCATTTTCTTTTGTAGCTTCGGCCAATTGCATATTGTACGAAGGCGCCAAGCCAGTTTTCGTTGATATTGATAAAAATACGTTGAATATTGATGTTTTAAAAATTGAAGAAAAAATTACTAAAAAAACAAAAGCGATTTTAGCGGTTGATGTTTTTAGTCATCCTGCTGATTGGTCCGTTTTAGAAAGAATTGCTAAAAAACACAAGTTATTTTTAATTGAAGATTCGGCAGAAGCATTGGGGTCAGAATACAAGGGAAAAAAATGTGGAAGTTTTGGGGACGCTGGAGTATTTGCTTTTTATCCTAACAAGCAAATTACTACGGGAGAGGGTGGAATGATTCTAACTAACAATAAAAAAATTGCTGATGTATGTAAAAGTATGTCAAACCAAGGACGGAAAATTGAACAGGGAAAATGGTTAGAACATGTAAGATTAGGCTATAATTATCGGCTATCTGAAACGAACTGTGCTATGGGAATTGCGCAATTAAAAAGGATAAAAAAAATTCTGGCTAAAAGAAAAAAAATAGCAGAGTTATATAATAAAAAATTAAAAGGTATTAAGAGAGTAGAAATTCCTTATATTGAAGTGGGGAATAAAATAAGTTGGTTTGTGTATGTGTTAAAGTTAGAGGAAAATCTCGCGGGTTATAAAAGAGATAACATTATAGAAGAGATGGCAAAAAGGGGAATCCAGTGTTCAAATTATTTTCAAACTATCCATTTACAGCCATTTTATAAAAGTGAATTCGGATATAAAAAGGGAGATTACCCTATTGCAGAAAATATCAGCAAAAGAACTTTGGCGTTGCCATTTTTTAATAATTTAAAGGAAGAAGAAATTGATTTTGTGGTAAAGAATTTAAAAGAAATATTGTTAAATGTTTAATATATTTAAAAAAACCGTAGTAAAAAGAATATTATTTTTTCTTGTTGCTGATATTTTTTTTATAACCATATCAGTATGGTTAGCTTTTATTTTGAGGTTTGATGGAAATATACCGCAACAGTATAATCCTTTTATTGTAAGAATAATTATATTAACGGTTATTTTTACCGTTCCGGTTTTTTATTTCCAAAAACTATATTCTTTTTCATGGTCGTATGTGAGCGCTAATGAATTGGCATCGTTATTTAAAGCTACCACTATTTCTTTTATATTTTTAAGCATTACTATTTTCGCTTCAAATTATTTTCCTCATTTTTTAAATTTTCCAAGATCAACTATTATTATAAGCTACATACTAGTATTTATTTTTGCCAGCGGTGTGCGTTTTTCAAAAAGGATTTATTTTTCAAGTATAGAGTTTGGCAGAATCAAGGGACAGGAAAGGACGCTGATTGTGGGGGCGGGGGATGCCGGAGAGCAAATTTTAAGAAATATATTGTCTTCAAAAACATATTTTTATTTTCCTATTGGTTTTGTTGACGATAATCCTATGAAAAAAGGGGTTAAAATTCACGGCCTTAATGTGTTGGGAATAATTTCAGATATTCCTAATATCGTAAAAACCCACCAAATTAAACAACTGATTATTGCGCTCCCTTCAGCAAGCTTTTCTACCATAAAAAATGCAATAGAGCTTGGTAAAGCTGCGGGTGTAAGAAAAATTAAAATTGCGCCTCCGTTAAATGAAATTATACGCGGTGAAGTGTCTTTAAAAAATTTAAAAGATATTGATGTGGAAGATTTGTTGGGGCGAGACCAAGTAGTATTGGACAAAAAACAAATTGAAAACTTTATAAAAAATAAAATAGTGTTGATTACGGGAGCCGCGGGGTCTATAGGTTCTGAGCTTTCGCGCCAAGTAGCAAAATTTAAACCATCGTTATTAATTATCCTAGATCAAGATGAAACAGGAATATTTAATATTATGGGGATACTCAAGGAAAAGTTTAATGACGTAGCGCTCCAGCCATTGGTGGCAGACATACAGGATAAAGAAAAAATACAAGATATTTTTAAGCGCTTTTCTCCAAAAATCGTGTTTCATGCGGCGGCCTACAAACACGTTCCTTTAATGGAAGCCCAACCAGATGAAGCG
>MHOR01000019.1:6660-9267 GCA_001821915.1 Candidatus Staskawiczbacteria bacterium RIFCSPHIGHO2_02_FULL_34_10
AACTAGTCCTCATATCCACTGATAAAGCTGTTAATCCCACGTCGGTGATGGGCATCACAAAAAGAATAAGTGAAATGATGTGCCAGGCGTATAACCAAAAAAATATTACAAAATTTATTTCGGTGCGATTTGGTAATGTTTTAAATAGCCGAGGAAGTGTTATTCCAATTTTTAAGGAACAAATAAAGATAGGAGGGCCAGTAGAGGTGACCCATCCTGATATGAAGAGGTATTTTATGTTGACTTCCGAGGCGTGCCTTTTAGTAATGCAGGCTGGAGCTATGGGGCAGGGTGGGGAAGTATTTGTGCTAGATATGGGAAAGCCCATAAAAATTTTGGATTTGGCGCGCGAAATGATAAAGTTATCCGGATTTGAACCTGACAAAGACATCGCGATTATTTTTACAGGGATACGGCCTGGAGAAAAATTGTTTGAAGAAATAATGACCAAAGAAGAAGGGGTTATTAAAACTCAAAACCAGAAAATTTTTATCGCAAAAATGGCAGAGGTAAATTTTATTGATATCCATAATAAGTTAGGTGATTTAAAAAATATGTTGCATAAAAAGGAGATGAGCCATATTGTTGAGGAGTTAAAAAAAATAGCGCGTGGTTTTTAATTTTTTTCTGGTAAATTGTTATTTTTTTGTGATAACATAAGAACACGTCAATATATGCATATGTTTAGTAAATACATTAAAATTATTTTCATTTTGGTAGCCGTCGCCACAGTGTCTTTTTCTTTTACACAGTTTACACAAGCCACTAGTTTTGGAGATTCTATAAGTTTTAATGTAGATCCAAATTATGATGCGAGTGTAAGAGAGCAAGTTCAAACTATTTTAGTTAAAACTACTCCTAATTTATATTTTTATGTTGAAAAGACATGGTGGGAAACGCAAGTTCTGGCTAAACAAAATGAAATTTTAATTAATTTAAATAATTTATCTTTTGAATTTGAAAATAAAATTTATCCAACATTAACTTCGGTTTTTGGTTCTGAGTGGAAGCCGGGAGTTGATGGGGATGGGAAAATAACAGTTTTGTTTCATTCAATGAAAGAGGGAGCTAGTGGTTACTTTCGTTCATCTGATGAATACATAAAACTTCAAGTTCCAAACTCAAATGAGAGAGAAATGCTTTACTTATCAATTTTAGATATTAATAGTTTAAGGGCTAAAGTTTCTTTAGCCCATGAATTTGTTCACCTTATTACATTTAATCAAAAGGATAAAATAAACGATATCCATGAAGAAACTTGGCTTAATGAAGCAAGGGCTGATTATACTGCAAATATTTTAGGTTATGATAACTCTTACGAAGGCAGTAATTTACAAAGTCGTGTGAAAGATTTTTTAAACTCCTCATCTGATTCTTTAACTGAGTGGCAAGAAAAAAAATACGATTATGCTACTGCAAATTTATTTATATATTATTTGATAGATCACTATGGAATAAATATGTTGTCGGATTCTTTAAAGTCAAAGCTAGTTGGTATTTTAAGTATAAATGAAGCTCTATTAAAAAATGGATATGAAGAAAGTTTTGAGCAAATTTTTACTGATTGGACTATTGCAACTATTGTTAATGATTGTTCTTTGAGTTTAAAGTATTGCTATTTAAATAAGAATTTAGTTAATTTTAAAATAAATCCTGCTCTTAATTTTTTGCCTCTTTCGGGCAATAGTTCTTTATCTGTAACAAATGTTACTAAAAATTGGTCTGGAAATTGGCAGAAAATTATTGGCGGTAATGGAAATTTAAAATTAGAATTTTTAAGTACAACAGGACTTAATTTCCAGATTCCATACATAACTTTTGATAAAGATAATAACTATTTCGTAACTTTTTTAAAACTTGATAAAAATGAAAAAGGACAAATAGAAATTAAAAATTTTGGGGAGAAATATAATTCATTGATTATTGCGCCGTCTTTACAAACAAAAATAGCGGGTTTTGATGGACTTGAGTTTACTTATCCATATACATTTACTGTGTCAATTACAGGAGCTGTGCCAGAAGCAGATGAAATTATAATACAAAAGCTCTTGGCGCAAATTGATGTGCTGAAAAAACAAATTGCTATCCTGCAATTCGGTGGCAATGGGCAAAAATTTGAAAATAATTCATGTTTTGTCTTAAATAATAATCTTTATTTGGGAGTGTTAAATATTAAAGAAGTTAAATGTCTTCAGGATTTATTAAAATTAGAAGGTCTGGAAGTTTATCCAGAAGGGTTAATAACGGGTTATTTTGGCAACCTAACAAAATCAGCAGTAATTCGTTTTCAGAAAAAGTATGGAATTTTACAAACGGGTTTTGTGGGTTTAATTACAAGAACAAAAATAAACCAAATTTTAAGTGGAAAATAATATATATAAAAAACTAAAAAAAGAATTTCCTCAACTTCAAAAGAATGTTTTATTAAAAAACCATACTACTTTTAAAATTGGCGGACCAGCCGAATATTTTTTATTAGCTACAAAAGAGAAAGAAATTTTACATGTAATAAATACTGCTAAGAAAATGCATCTGCCTATTTTTGTGATGGGCAAAGGCAGTAATTTATTGGTCTCAGATGATGGAGTTTTGGGGTTAGTTGTTAAA
>MHOR01000019.1:9278-11756 GCA_001821915.1 Candidatus Staskawiczbacteria bacterium RIFCSPHIGHO2_02_FULL_34_10
GAGGCGCATAGTTTTAAAAAAAAATGATATTATTGAAGCTCCAGCAGGTATAGTTTTTGGAGAATTAGTTAACTTTTCAATTAATAAATCTTTAGAAGGTCTTGAGTGGGGCGGAGGACTACCCGGAACTTTTGGAGGCGCAATTCGCGGAAATGCGGGGGCTTTTGGTGGAGAAACTAAGGACTCAATTTTAGAAGTAAGAGCGCTTGATAGTAAGTTTAATCTAAGGAAATTATCTAATAAACAATGCAAATTTTCTTACAGAACTTCAATTTTTAAGCGGGAAAATTGGGTTGTACTATCTGCATCAGTAAAACTTAAGAAGGGGGGAAAGAAAAAACTTAAGGAAATTTCTGATTCTCATACTAATTACCGGAAACAAAATCATCCCTTAGAATATCCAAATGCGGGAAGTATATTTAAAAATGTGGATTTTAAAGATCTTTCACCTAAGTTTCAAAAACTTTTTTTAGGCAAAGTAAAGAAAGATCCTTTCGAAATTGTGCCTTCTGCTTGGTTGATTATTGGAGCTGGTTTGTCAGGTAAAAAAATAGGCCAAGCGCAAATTTCAAAAAAACACTCAAATTATATTATAAATTTAGGTGGAGCAACAGCGAAAGATGTGCTAGAATTAATTGAATTTGTAAAAAAAGAAATTAAAAAAAAGTATGGCGTTTTGCTAGAACAAGAAGTACAATACCTTAACTAACTTTGAATTACAAAATACCTTATTAAGAGGCAAGTTTCAGGTCTTTTTACCAAATGTGGACTGGCCAGACGCGAGGCGTAATTTGCTAAAGCAAATTACGCCTCGCGTCTCTTCCACATTTGGAAAAAATCCCAAGAAAGCATTTCGTAATTCAAAGTAACTAAAACAAGAAAATAGAAGTTAGAAAATAGAAAATGGAATATGAACGACAAGTGTTTCATATTCTAGATTCTGCTTTCTATTTTCTAAATTCTAAAATAATGAAGATTATTATTAAAACAAAAAATTTAGAACTTACAGATTCTTTAGATTCACTTATCAATAAAAAAATGAAGGGTCTGGAAAAGTTTATAAAAGTGTTAAAGAAAGATTTTAGTGAAATTTTTATTGAAATTGAAAAAGAAACTAAACATCACAAAAAAGGGGATGTATTTATATCTGAAGCAATAATTCGTTTACCTGGCAAAAGCTTAGTTGCAAAATCTCATGGAGATAATTTATTAAAGGCGATTACGCAGGTAAGAGAAGAGTTAGAAAGAGAAATTAAAAAATATAAAACAAAAATTATTGAATTGCCCCGTCGAAAATATAGGAAAACTAAGAGAGAATTACTCTAATTAAAGGATAGCTAAGAGCCGATTTTTTAGTTGACATTTTGTATTTTTTCACTTATTATTACCACACTAAACGGCTTGTTGTTGTTTGGTTAAAATATAAAAGCACTTTGTCAAATTGGAGGTAAGAATGGAATCTGATAATTCTGATACTTATGAACTTGAAGACCAAGAACTACTTGAAGATTTGCGATTGGAAATGAAAATTAAAAACAACATTTTGTGGAAGAAAATCCATGAAAAGTTTCCTTCGGTGGCGGCACTTTGTAGAGCCAATGAAGGATTGGGTATGTATCCCACGCAAGTAGGAAAATTACTTGCTTTTAAAACATCGCCTTTTTATTATAGGCGGGTAGGAAAAGAGAAAACATATGTGAGAGAATATCGCAAATTATGTCTTGTGTTAGAACAAGCGCTTAATTATCCAGCAGAAATTCTTTTCCCAGAAGAACTTTACCAAAAATTTGTTGGCACCCAGACAAGCAAGGCAATTCAGTTAAATTCATTTAGCGCGCTGCCATCTCCTGAAAAACAAAAAATTCTTTTTCTGCCCGCGCCAGATAATGTGAGTCATGAATTGGAACTTTCAGAAATGAAAGAAAAAATTGAGGATGTTTTGAATACTTTAACAAAGCGTGAAAAAGAAATAGTTAAATTACGTTACGGTATTCCCGATGGAGTAATTTATACGGCGGAAGAACTATTTAAAATCTTTAAAGTCAGTCGTTCAAGGATTTTCCAAATAGAGACGAAAGCCATATGGAAACTACAGCAATCTAGTAGGTTAAAAAAATTAGAATCTCTTTTGTAAAAAAATCATCGCCCATGCCACCTTTAGTGTCATGGTTTTTTTATTGCTTAAAAGTTAATTTTTAGGTAGAGTAAGGTTATTAAATGGATAACCAAGTACAGAAATTCCTATGAAGTTTTGTACTCGGTGAAAATTTAAACATAAAATTTTCATGTCAATTTTCAAAAAAATTTTTGGAGATTCAAACCAAAAATATATAAAAAATATTGAGCCTATAATTCAAAAAATAAATTTTTTTGAGACAGAAATACAGAAATTATCAGACGAACAATTAAAGAAAAAAACAGAAGGATTTAAAGATAGGCTAAAGGCAGGAGAAACTTTGGAAGATATTTTACCAGAGG
>MHOR01000019.1:11792-16780 GCA_001821915.1 Candidatus Staskawiczbacteria bacterium RIFCSPHIGHO2_02_FULL_34_10
TAAACCAACGCCACTTTGATGTACAATTAATGGGTGGAATTATTTTGCATCAGGGTAAAATTACTGAAATGCGTACAGGAGAAGGCAAAACATTAACAGCTACCTTACCAGCTTATCTTAATGCTTTAGAAGGCTACGGGGTGCATATTGTAACGGTAAACGACTATTTAGCCAAAAGGGATATGGTTTGGATGGGGCAAATTTTTGACGCTTTGGGGCTTACTACAGGATGCATCACCAACGCATCAGGATATGTATATGACAAAGAACATACAAATAACCAAAAAGATCAACAACGCGATCAAATAGGATATTACAAGGTTATAGAAGATTTTTTAAGACCTACAACAAAAAAAGATGCATATTCTACCGACATAACTTATGGCACAAACCATGAATTTGGCTTTGATTACTTAAGGGATAATATGGCTTATGAACTATCCCAACAAGTGCAACGAGGATATAATTTTGCCATTGTTGACGAAGTAGATTCTATTTTAATTGATGAAGCAAGGGTACCTTTAATTATTTCGGGCGAATCAGATCAGGCAACAGAAAAATATTATACATTTACCAAAATTGTACAGCCACTAATAAAAGACCAAGATTATACCATTGATGAAAAAATGAAAGCAGTTAACTTTACTGAAGCTGGTCAAAATAAAGTGGTAAAAAGCATGGGAATCGATCCTTGGCTTGAAAATGATATTGCCACCACCCACCAATTAGAATCTGCCCTAAGGGCCAAAACATTATTCTTAAAAGATAAAGACTATGTGGTAAAAAACGGCGAAGTAATAATTATTGATGAGTTTACAGGCAGAATGTTGCCGGGGCGCCGATGGTCTTCGGGGCTACACCAAGCTGTAGAGGCAAAGGAAAATACAAAAATACAGGCCGAATCTTTAACTTTGGCTACAATAACTTTTCAAAATTATTTTCGCCTTTATAAAAAAATTTCTGGTATGACAGGCACTGCTTTAACCTCGGCTGAAGAATTTGATAAAGTGTATAAATTAGATGTGATAGTAATTCCGACTCATAAGCCAATGCTAAGAAAGGATTATCAAGATAAAATTTATAAAACTGAAGAAGGAAAATTTAGGGCGGTTATAGAGGAAATAAAGCGGCTAAACAAAAAAGGACAGCCAGTGTTGGTTGGAACAAGGTCAGTTGAAAGAAATGAGTATTTGGGAAAATTATTAGAATTGCAAGGTGTTTCGCATCAAATTTTAAATGCCAAAAATCATGAAAGAGAAGGAGAAATTATTGCTCAAGCCGGAAAAAGGGAAGCTGTTACTATTGCTACGAATATGGCGGGTCGCGGAGTAGATATAATTCTTGGCGGTAATCCTTCAAATCCAGAAGATGCAAAAGAGGTTAAAGAATTGGGCGGTCTTTATGTGATGGGTACCGAGCGCCACGATGCGCGCAGAATTGATAATCAGTTAAGGGGAAGAGCTGGAAGACAAGGAGACAATGGTTCTTCGCAATTTTTTGTTTCTTTGGAGGATGATTTAATGAGGATTTTTGGAGGGGATAGAATAAAATCAGTGATGACTGCTTTAAATGTTTCCGATGAAGAGGCTATACAAGCAAAAATGATTTCGGGAGCCATTGAATCGGCCCAAGAAAAAATTGAAGGTTTTAATTTTGACTCTAGAAATCACTTATTAGAATATGATGATGTAATGAATAAACACCGAGAAATTATTTATAAGAAAAGACATGAGTTTTTAGGAGAGGAAAATTCAAAGGAAAAAATATTAGAAATATTAAAAAAATCTGGTTTTAGCGAAGATGATTATGCAAAAAAAGAAAAAGAAGTTGGACTAGAAAATATGGCTCAAATTATAAAATTTGTTGGCTTAAAAGTTATAGATACATTTTGGCAGGATCACTTATCAAATATGGATCATATGCGCGACTCTGTAAAATTAAGGGCCTATGGAGGAAAAGATCCTTTAGTTGAATATAAAAATGAAGGTCGCAGGTTATTTGGGCAATTACTAGGAGAGATAGATTTAGAAATTGCTCATAACATTTTAAAGGCTGGGATACAAGTCCATAATCATTTAAAACCACAAGTAGCTAATGACAATAAGCATGATATAGAAAGGAATGATCCATGCTGGTGCGGTTCGGGTAAAAAGTTTAAGAAATGCCATGGAAAGTAATATAAAAATAATCAAAAAAAAAGTTTGGCCAGATTATTTTAAAGCAATAGTTTCGGGGAAGAAAAAGTTTGAGCTCCGCCTTAATGATTTTGACGTCAATGAAGGCGATACGTTAATTCTTGAAGAGTGGAATCCTAAAACAAAAGAGTATACGGGAAGAAAAATTGAAAAGATAGTAACGTATGTTGGAAAATTTAACATAGATAAATTATTTTGGTCCGAAGAAGAAATTAAAGAAAAAGGCATCCAGATCATTTCTTTTGAGTAAAATAGGAAAGTAGAATTATTCTGGTGTTCTTGAGAACATTGGAATGTTTTTAAAAAATAAAATGAATTTAAAAGAAACCTATAATAAAATTGCAGAAAATTGGCACAAGGATCATCAGCCTGATACTTGGTGGTTTGATGGGACTAATACCTTCATTTCTTTTTTAAAGAAGGGAGACTTGGTATTAGATGTTGGATGTGGTGGCGGTACAAAAAGCAAATATCTTATTAGTAAGGGATTAAAAGTGTTAGGCATAGATTTTTCAGAAAATTTAATTAACATAGCAAGAAGAGAAGTTCCTGGCGCAGAATTTTTAGTAATGGATATACATGATATAAACACATTGAAAGAAAACTTTAATGGGATATTTATGCAGGCTGTGTTACTGCATATTCTTAAAGGAGAGGTTAAAGGTATTTTGCAAAAAGCGGTACAAAAATTAAATATTGGCGGATATTTATATGTTGCGGTGAGAGAAAAAATTGAAGGAGGGGTTGATGAAGAAGTAAAGAAAGAAAATGATTACGGATATGAATATGAAAGGTTTTTCAGTTATTTTACGAAAGATGAATTTAAGGCTTACTTTAAAGATTTAGGATTAGAATTAGTGTATGAAAATATATTACCACCCAGCAGAACTGCTAGGCAAAGCCAGTGGCTGCAAATTATTGGCAAGAAGATATAAAATATAGAGCTACTATTCTCTTATTCGTACGAATAAGAGAATAGTATATACAAATATGGTAAAAGATATTAAGGAATTAATTAAAGAAGTTTTAGAAAAAGGATATTTAATGAGTTTAGGCACCGCGGACGACGGCGGGGTTTGGGTTTCTGATGTGATTTATATTTTTGATGATGAGTTAAATATATACTGGATGTCGAATTCAAATACAAGACACTCAAAAGCGATTACAAATAATTCAAAAATTGCCGGAACTATAACCGTAAATTTACCAAAAGAAAATAATTTAGGCATTCAATTTGAAGGGATAGCAGAAAAAATAGAGGGACCAAGATTTGAACTTGCAAAAAAGCATTATAGAAAAAGAAGAAAGCCAGAACCCAAAGAAAATGAAGATGTTTTACAGGGCGACTCTTGGTATATATTAAAGCCAAAAAAGATAGAATTAATTTGTGAAGAATTATTCGGTTTTAAAAAGCAAGCGTACATAATATAATAAATCTATGAGTAAATCTAAAGTATTAATTTTAATATTAGTATTGGTATTTTTAGCAACGGGGTTTTACTTTAAAAATAATATTTTAAGTCTTTATAATAATACCGTAAAAAATTTGCCAACATTTAACAAAACAGATTTAGGTAATGTTGTTAATGAAATTAAAAAAGAAATTTTTAGTCCTCCCCCTTTAAATATTGGGGGACAGCGAAATGAAGCTGTTCTAATTAAGTCTAAAATAATAGCAGAGACGAATATTCAAAGATATAATAATGGCAATTTACCCCCACTAATTGAAAATACAAAACTTTATTTAGCTGCTAAAGCAAAAGCAGATGATATGTTTAAAAAACAGTATTTTGAGCATATTTCACCAAGCGGTGTGGATCCGGGCACTTTGGTAAAAAGTTTTAGCTATGACTATATTGTATCAGGGGAAAATTTAATACTAGGAAATTTTGAAGATGAAAAAGATGTAGTAGGGCATTGGATGGCGAGCCCTGGTCACAGAGCTAATATTTTAAATAATAGGTTTGTTGAAATTGGGGTTGCGGTGGTAAAAGGTATTTATGAAGGACAAACAGTTTGGATAGGTGTTCAGGAGTTTGGCTTGCCACTTTCAAGTTGTCCGGAACAGGATATAAATTTAAAAAATCAAATTGGTGAAAATAAAAATATATTAGACCAACTTTCGCTTCAAATAGACGCTAAAAAAAACGAAATTGAAAACACAAATCAAAAATCATCAAAATATAATTTTTTGGTAAATGAGTATAACCAACTGATTGCAAAATATAATCCCTTAAATGATCAAACAAAGAATCTTATTTTACAATATAATAATCAAGTAAATAATTTTAACAACTGCGTTGTAGGAGAGTAGGATTCACCCCGTTAGAAGTTTAGATAATATTACACAAACTTTGATTAGTCAAAATTTTTTAACATAATATTAATTAACATGAGTAAGCAAAAAATAATTTTTAAAAAAATTATTTTTTGCTTAGACTTCTAACGGGGTGAAAATAGCTATTGTTTCAGATACTCACGATAATATTCCTAACTTTAAGAAAGTAATTGATTTTTTAAACAAAGAAAAAGTTGATTTAATGTTACACTGTGGAGATATTTGTAATCAAGAAACTATAGACGAGGCGGTAAAAAGTTTTAAAGGTGAAATAAAATTTGTAAGAGGGAATGGGGACTATGATTTACATAATATTCCAGAAAAAATGGAAATTGAATTAGATAATAAAAAAATAGCTTTTATACATTATCCAGATAAGGCAAGAGAATTAGCAGAATCTAAGAACTCTTCGAGAGTCTCAGGGCAAGAATACGATTTAGTTTTTTATGGCCATA
>MHOR01000019.1:16790-19778 GCA_001821915.1 Candidatus Staskawiczbacteria bacterium RIFCSPHIGHO2_02_FULL_34_10
ATGGGAAGAGAAGGTGGGGAACCCTTCGACAGGCTCAGGTCAAGTTTGCAGATTAGTAAATCCAGGAGAATTAGCAGGTCAAAGATATAAGCCATGTTTTGCGCTATATGATACCAAAACCGACAAATTAGAACTTAAAATATTAGAAAAAATTTAAACCAAAAAACGCAATATTAATAATCTTGCGTTTTTTGGTAAAACGTATTAGGATATTTACATACATTATGCAACAGAAATATTTAATTTTTATTGGAGTTTTGGTGTTAGCTGTTTTAGCTGGGAACTTTGTTTACCCAAATTATTTTGATAAAGGGGTAGATTTTTTAAATTCTAAAATTTCCTGGAAATTACCTCATTTTTGGCAAAAACCTTATGTATTGGGACTTGATTTACAAGGGGGAGTTAATTTAATTTATCAAGCTGATTTAAATAATGTGACTGATAGATCTTTGGCAATGCAAGGATTGCGAGATGTTATTGAAAGAAGAGTAAACTTATTTGGGGTTTCAGAGCCAGTAGTTCAAATACAAGGTCAAGACAGATTAGTTGTTGAATTACCGGGTGTAAAAGATGTAGGGGAAGCAATACGTATGATTGGGCAAACACCTTATTTAGAATTTAATGAAGAAAGGCCAGAAATAGAAACCAAGCCGATTTTAGACAAGATAAAAGAGGTGCAAACAGCTCAAGAAAAAGGCCAAGACATACAAAAAATTAAAGATTGGGAATTAGCTTTTCAAAATCCTTATATTAAACCAACCGAATTAACTGGAAAATATTTATCAAAAGCAACAGTTAATTTTGATCAGACTACTTATAAGCCTCAAATTGAGCTTTCTTTTAATGGTGAAGGGGCAAAATTATTTGAAGAAATTACTTCAAGAAATATTAAAAAACCGATCGCTATTTTATTAGATGGCGCTTCTATCATCGATACAAGTGGTGACGGAAAAATTGATAATAATGATTTATACGCTCCAATCGTACAAGATAAAATTACAGGTGGGAAAGCCATAATTACGGGAAATATGTCAGTTCAAACTGCCAATGATATCACAAGAAGATTGAATTCGGGGGCTTTACCTGTAAAAATTGGAAATCCTATTTCGCAAGAAACTGTGGGGCCGACTTTAGGCGCAGTATCATTAAAAAAATCTTTATGGGCGGGAGTTTATGGACTTTTAGCAGTTGTTTTATTTATGATTATATTTTACAGGTTGCCCGGATTTTTAGCTTCAATAGCTTTAGTAATTTATGTTGCAATAACACTTTCTATATTTAAGTTAATTCCTGTAACGCTAACATTGGCTGGAATTGGCGGATTTATTTTATCTATAGGAATGGCGGTTGATGCCAATATTTTAATTTTTGCCAGGATGAAAGAAGAAATAAAGAAAGGTAAAAGTTTATCTGTGGCAATTAAGGAGGGATTTTTACGGGCGTGGCCTTCAATCCGTGACAGTAATTTTAACTCTTTGATTGTTTGCGCCATTTTATTTATATTTACAACATCTTTTATTAAAGGATTTGCCTTAACGTTATCACTAGGTATTTTAGTTAGTTTGTTTTCTGCGATTTTTATCACAAGAATTTTACTTATGGTTTTTGTGGGGAAAAGATTGGAGAAGGCTAAATGGTTATTATAAATCCTTACGAATTACGAATGTTAGCGAATTACGAATTTTTTCAAATTATAAATGTGAACGTACACTAGCTCGTTATTCGTAATTCGTTTCAAATTAGTAATTCGTAAGGGGAAATTTAAATATGTTTAAATTTACTAAATATTCAACAATATATTATATCTTCTCTGGAATCTTAATTATTGGGGCAGTTGCTTCTTTAATTATATTTGGGTTGCACTTTGGAATTGAATTTTCTGGTGGAAGCAATATGGAGATTGAATTTACAAAGCAAAGGCCGTCTAATGATGAAATTTCAAAATCTCTAACTCAATTTAATTTAGGGGAGATTGTTATTCAGCCAATTGGTTTTGGTGGAACAGTTTTAAAGTTTAAAGGAGTTGAAGAAGAAACTCATCAAAATATTCTTTCTGAAATTAATAAGTTGTCAACAGTCCAAGAAAAGAGTTTTCAATTTATTGGACCATCAGTTGGTCAAGAGTTAAAAAATAAGACCATTATTGCAATTATATTGGCGTTACTAGCAATTACTATATATATTGCTTTTGCCTTTCGTAAAGTTTCAAGACCAGTTACTTCATGGAAATATAGTGTCACGTCTTTAATTGCCCTTTTTCATGATATTTTAATACCTTTGGGAGTTTTTTCTTTGCTTGGCAAATTTTATAATATAGAAGTTACAATTCCAATTATAGCAGCTCTTTTAACAATACTTGGTTTTTCTGTTCACGATACAATTGTTATTTTTGATAGAATTAGGGAAAACATTTTAACTAAGGGAACAGGTTCATTTAGCGATACTGTTGATAATAGCTTAAATCAAACAATTGGAAGGTCTATTAGTACTGTGATAACTGTATTACTTGTGATGGTGTCTTTGTTCTTTTTTGGCGGTCAAACACTTAAATATTTTTCACTTGCAATAATAATTGGTATTTTTTCTGGGGCATACTCTTCTATTTTTATTGCAGGACCTCTATTGGTTACTTGGAAAAAATGGGACGACAAAAGAGCTACTAAACGTAAAAAGAGATAAAAATATGGGGGGGCTTGACACGGATTTAAAAATATGTTAATCTTAATTATTGTATTATAATTACCTTGAATTACGAAATGCTTTCTTGGAGAAAAGACCTGAAACGCGCGTTTTCATAAGTCATTTCATAATTCAAGGTAATCAATTTAGATATGGAAAAAACTAACTATTCTAAGTCGGGAGTTTCTACTAAAGAGAAAACTCTTGCAAACAGCCAACTTTACAAAAAACTTACCAAAGGTCTTTCTTTAAAAACTAAAGACATTTTTGATAGGCGTTTTGGGGTAAAATCTGGCGAGATAGAAACAT
>MHOR01000020.1:0-6568 GCA_001821915.1 Candidatus Staskawiczbacteria bacterium RIFCSPHIGHO2_02_FULL_34_10
TCCTCTCCACTGATTGCTTTTTTACCTGCTGTCTTTTTCCAGAGCTTGTGTTTATATAAAAAATTTATTAAAAGGGGTGACCACAAAACAGCAATAACGCATGCTACAGCTGAAACCCCTAAAACTTTAATTACACTAAAAGTTAAGTCCGTCATTTATAATTACTAAAATTAGTGAGAATTTACCCAATTTATTAATTTTTGCATTTCTAAAAAACGATCTTCCGCTCCCAAAATTATATGAATTGTATAATCGCTACTTCCATTATTTTTTTCTACTACCATAAAGCATCCTTTAGCTTCACTAGTCCAACCGGTTTTACCTCCAATAATACCATTAACTTCACCTAAAAATTTATTTGTACTTATAAGCTTGCGATGAAGCTGCCCATTATCTAAATAAAGATCAAATTCTTTAAGACTTATAATTTCTCTAAATAATGGATAGTTTTCAAATAAATACGCAGACAACTTAGCTAAATCCATAGCCGTTGAATACGATTTTGAGTTAAGGCCAGAAGAGTCCTGAAAATGAGTATTTTTAAGACCTAATTTTTCAGAATAATTATTCATTAGCAAAATAAACTTATCCTCACCAATGTCTTCTGATATAGCGTATGCAGCGCGATTACTTGATTCAATTAATGTTATATAAAGAAGATTTTTAACTGATAGCGCTTCTCCTAATTTTAAATTTCCCTGTTCCCCTTCTTGCGCCATAGCTAATTTACTAACTGTTATTTTTTTATTTAAGTCGTAATTTTCTAAAACCACCAAAGCTGTCATTAATTTTGTTAAACTAGCTACCGGTAATTTTTCTTCTTCGTTTTTACTAAATTTAATATTAGCAATTAACTCTGGATTTATTCTTACTGAAATTATTGACTCTGCCTCTATATTAAATTCATTCTCTTTAGCAACTTCTTTACTTTTAATAGTTTTACCATTAATGCCCTGTTGCCTTGTATCTACCTTATAATCCTCTTTAGCGCTATCATAAAGACTTGCTCCAGCATAACTACCGTTAAAACTTATTTGATCGCCAGAAGAAATTTTAATGCCAAAAAAACCAACTAAAAATAATAAAACAAAAATAAAAAATAACAAAAAGAGTTTTACTGTCTTACTTTTTTCCATAAGTATTATTTTTTTTTATTTTCTTTTTTGGTTTTTTGACAACTACTTTTTCTTTTTTGTCATCAATTTTAATATGCAATTCCTTTAATTGCTTTGGATAAATTTCACTTGGAGCTTGCATCATTAAGTCTCTTCCATCCCCTGTTTTAGGAAAAGCGATAACCTCTCTTATATTTGGTTCATTTAATAAAAGCGCAACAATGCGGTCAATGCCAGATCCAATCCCGCCATGTGGTGGCGCGCCAAAACTATACGCTTCCATCATATGCCCGAATTTTTCTTTTATTTCTTCTTTTTCATATCCCATTATCTCAAAAACTTTTTCAATAGATTCTGGTGTATTATTTCTAATAGAACCTCCACCTATCTCCCACCCATTTAAAATAATATCATATTGACTTGTTAAAATATTACTAATATTTTTTTTATCCATTAAATCTTGCATAAATTCTGGCTTTGGTGCAGAAAATGGATTATGGGTGAATGTCCATTTTCCATCATCATCTTTTTCAAAAAAAGGAAAGTCAACAACCCAGCAAAAAGCTAAAATATTTGGATCTTTTTTACCTGCCTGCATAGACAGGTCTTTTCTTAAATCTGGTTTATCATTGCCATATTTTTCCATTGCCTCTTTATAATTAAGGCGAGGAAAAGGAATCTGCTGTATTTTTTTTTCTGGAAACAATGTTTGCACTAATGAAATTAACAATCTTTCATATAATTCTATAAAGTCTTCCATTTCAATAAAACTCATTTCTATGTCAATTTGAGTGTGTTCGGCTTGCCTATCTCCTCTTAAATCTTCGTCTCTTAAACATTTTGCTAATTGAAAATACTTTTCTAGGCCTGCTATCATTAAAAGCTGTTTATATTGTTGCGGACTTTGCGGCAACGCATAAAATTTTCCCGGCTGAAGCCTTGAAGGAACTACAAAATCTCTTGATCCTTCAGGTGTTGATTTTGTAAGCATAGGTGTTTCAATTTCAATGAAATCTTCGGCACTTAAAAAATCCCTAATAAATTTTACCACCTTATGTCGCACAATAAGATTATTCCTTAATCTGTCTCTTCTTAAGTCTAAATACCTATATTTCATTCTTATTTCTTCATTGATTTCCATACCATCAGTATCAACCGCAAAGGGCAATGTTTCTGCCTTTGATAGTATGTGTAACTCTTCCACCGACATTTCAACTTTTCCAGTTTCAATCTTATTATTGACCATATTTTCAGGCCTTTTTACAATTTGCCCTACCAACTCAACCACCCATTCTGTTCTTACCTCTTGCGATGCGTCATATGCCACTTTATTGCTAGGAACAAATACACACTGCAAAAAACCACTTCGGTCGCGAAGGTCAATAAAAATTATTTTTCCGTGAACTCTGCGCGCACTCACCCACCCCGCTACTTTTACTTTTTCACCCACATGTTTTGCGGTTTCTGAAATTAAAAATCTTTGCATAATTTTTAGATTATTATAAAATAATTATTTTATTTTTATTTTAATAAACCTTCTTTTACCCACCTGCATAACCATTCCATCTTTTAATTCAACTCCTTTTTTCCAGTCCTCAATTTTTTCTTTATCAATTTGAACACCTCCACCCTCAACCAACCTTTTTGCTTCATTTTTTGACTCTGCTAATTTTGAATCAAAAAGTAAATCTAAGACCGGATATATTTTTTTATCAGTTTCAAAAATTTCAATTTTTGATGGCAATTCGTGCTGGCGGAAAATTTTGTCAAAATTTTCCGCCGCTTCAATAGCCACTTTTTCTGAATAATACATTTTAACAATTTCTTTTGCTAAGACTGCTTTTTGATCGCGCGGATTTGGCATTTTTTTTATTTCTGCTATTTCCTTATTATTGAGCTTTGTACAAAGTTCAAAATATTCACTTATTAAATTATCACTCATAGACATTATTTTTCCATACATATTGTGAGGTTCATCTAAAATAGTAATCATATTGCCCCAACTGGTAGACATTTTTCTGCCATCTAATCCGTTGAGCATTTTCAAAGTTATGATATCCTGCGGTTTTTGTCCAAAATGCTTTTGAATTTCTCTGCCTGACTGCAAATTAAAAAGCTGGTCTGTACCACCTGTTTCAACATCAGCTTTAACTGCAACCGAATCATACCCTTGAAGCAATGGATACGAAAGCTCATGAAGTCCTATTGGTTTTCCAGATTCCCACCTCTCTTTAAAATTTCTTCTTTGGATTGTCTGCTGAGCAGTAAAAATCATTGCCAAACGCAATAATTCAGCGGACTTCATTTTCTTATGCCACTCGCTATTATAGTGTAACTCAACTTTTTTTAAATCTAAAATTTTGCCAATCTGCTTTACGTAATCTTTCATATTTTCTTTAATTTCCTTTTCGGTTAAAACTTTTCTCATTGCATCTTTATCAGAAGCATCCCCAATCTGTGCGGTAAAGTCGCCAATAATTAAAACAATTTTATGGCCCAAATCCTGAAATTCTTTTAGTTTCCAAAATTGCATAGCTCTGCCAATGTGTATTTTGGGCCCAGTGGGGTCAATTCCATGCTTAATCCTTAGCTGTTTTCCAGATTGTAACTTTTTAAGCAAATTTTCTTTCTCAAAAATTTCTTCTACCCCCCTGTTTAAAATTTCATTAATTTTTTCTTGGTCAACTTTTATCATAGTGTTTTTTATATTGTTTAATTATAACAATCTTCCAATTCAATTTCAAATTAATATTAAGGATTAATATTAAGGATATTGAAATAAAAGTGAAGATGGTTTATACTTTAAGTCATATTTTTGTTCTTTGACTTTGAAGGGATTCTAACATGGAAGATAAACAAACTACTAAAATATTAAGAGGTTGTTTGGGTGGATGCGAAAGAAAAGTAGATAGAGCAAAGGGAATATTTTTTTGTTCACAATGCGCGTTTAAGAAGGACCACGCAAAAATACCTCACACTCTTATCCAAGTAAGAAAAACGACAAAGGGCTCGGGTAAAAGAATCCAATACGACTCATAGATAATAGGCAAATCTCATGGCAAGTTTTAGTAATAAGACTTGCCTTTTTTATTAGACCTACTGCGTAAAGATTTTTCTACTGCAATTTGAAATTTTGGCTGGAAATTCCCAAAAACTCGGCGACTTATACGTTGTATAAACCTTCTCATTTTTGAAAACTTCCAATCCAATATTTCTTCATTTCGTTGCGAAAACCTTTACACAGTAGGTCTATTAAAACTTATCCACTAATTCATAAATATCTCCCGCGCCCATTATTACTAATACTTCCCCACTTTTAATATTTTCTTTTACAAATTTTTCTGCATCATCAACCGGCATATACATTACATTATTTTTATGTATTTTTTTCACTAAATTTTCAGAACTTATACTATCGCTGATTTTTTTATCTTCGCGTCCCGCAACATCATAAATATCCGTAATGATAATTCTATTTATATTTACATCTCTAAAAACTTTAATGAAATCTTTAAATAAATAAAATGTCCTTTGGTATTGATGTGGCTGAAAAATACACCATATTTTTTGCTTTGGATATTTTTCTTTTACAGCTTTTAATGTTGCTAAAATTTCTGTTGGGTGATGCCCGTAATCACTAATTAGCGTGTAGCTTATAGTTTTTAGCTTTTTATTAAAAATTTCAAAACGGCGCCAACTGCCTTTATACTTAGAAAGCGATTTAAACGTAGTACTATCTTCAATTCCTAATACTCTTGTAACTTGCAGAACTGCTAAGGCATTTAAAATATTGTGTTGTCCCGGAATTTGTAAAATCTTTTTTAACTTCCCTGATTCTTTATCTTTTAAGGAATAATATTTTGTAGTAAAATTTCCTTTTGATATTTTGAATAAATTTTTATCATCTTTATTAGCCACTAAAAAACCGCCATTTGGCAACTTTAAAATAAATTTCTTGAATTCTCTGACAACATTGCCAAATGTTTTAAAATAATCCAAATGCTCTTTATCAATGTTAGTAATAACCATGATATGCGAATTATAATTTAAAAATGAACCATCATATTCGCAAGCTTCAATGACTAAATATTTTGATTTTCCAAAACGAAAATTTGAATTACCAAACTCTTTTAATTTTGTGCCCACAATTACCGTAGGATCAATTCCGGCCTTGATTAATGCTAAAGCAATCATTGCAGTTGTTGTGCTTTTTCCATGGCTTCCAGACACCGCAATCGTTGTATATTGCTCTGTAAGTTCGCCTAAGGCCTCTGGGTAAGACTTTAATACAATACCCAATATTCTTGCTTGCTGATATTCTGGGTTACTAGACTTTACGGCAGGGCTATAAACTACCATATCAAATCCTTGCTTAATATGTTCTGCTTTGTTGCCTACCAAAATTGTAATTCCTTTTTTGGCTAACAAGTCAGTAATTTTTGAAGGAGCTAAATCAGAACCACTAATTTTGTGTCCTTTTTGCAAATAATACTGCGCTAAAGACGACATTCCAATTCCTCCAATTCCTATAAAATGTATTTTCATTATTTTAAGTTATATGATTCAATAATTAAGTATTCTGGCTTCCCGCGTTTTAATACGCTTTCCATTACTTCAATAGTTTCAACAGTAAAAGATATATTAATATTTTCAGAAACTTCTGGCCTTTCTTCCGGCTCAATTTGCCTCCACAAAAAAGTACTTATTCTTGCCAAAATAACATGCGGACTAAATAATTTATTATCTGGCTTAAAATTAATTTTTTCCAATAAAGCATCTTCTAAATTATTTTTTAATTGTGAAACTTCTTTATTTTTTTCTCCGCTTGCCCAAATCATGCGCGGAGGCTTGCCCTGAGTCGTATCGAAGGGTATTTTATTATCCGGACCATACATAATTTTATTCAATTCAATATTAAAAGATGTATGGTTTTTTACTACCTCTTTTATTTCAACACAAGCTTGGCCCAATTCTTCATCAGTTAAGTCTCCTAAAAATAATAATGTAATATGTAAATTATCTTTAGGGGTCCACTTTGCAGGAATCCCATTAAACTTTTTCTGAAAACCAGATAAAAACTTCTTAACCTCGTGAGGTAAATTAATAGCTATAAAAATTCTATGTCTTTTTTGCATTAAGGTATAGTACCAAAAAACCCCTTCTATTTCACTATTGACATAAGTCTTTGGTTGTGATACAATTAACAAAGAGAGCCTATCCTATTTGAAAGGAGGAAATCATGGCCCTCGATCTGTTCCACACGTATAACCAAAGAAAGCTTGAGGGTAGAATCCAATCCACCGGCTGCAACGGAAAGGAGCATGTGCGAAAGGAGATCGAAAGCTCCACCGAGCGGATCGACGAAAGGGTGGCGAAGGTCACTATTCTGAAGTTCACCACCGAAGGCAACTGCGACGGCAGTTGCAAGGGAAAGCACGATGGAATGTGCTTCC
>MHOR01000020.1:6578-9493 GCA_001821915.1 Candidatus Staskawiczbacteria bacterium RIFCSPHIGHO2_02_FULL_34_10
CAAACATATTCAATGAAATGGCAAAACTCTTGGAAATAAAGGGAGATTCGGCATTTCGCATTAATGCGTATAAAAAATCAGTAAAAATTTTAGAATTCTTGCAAAAAGATATTGGAGAAATTTATAAAGAACATGGATTAAAAGGAGTAAAAGAAATTGGCGTTGGTGAAAAAAATGCAAAAAAGATTGAAGAATATATAAAGTCGGCCCTTCGACATGGCTCAGGACAAGGTAAAATAAAGGTTTTTGAACAGTTGCAAGAAGAAACTGCTATACGCCAAATTGTTACTCATTTTTTTGAATCCAAAGGTTTATCCTTGCAAGAATTAAAAGAAAATGCTAAAAAAAGGAAAATAATATATTCGAGGTTTACCAAGCCAGCAAAACAACTTTTGGAATTAGCCGGTTCTATTGATAAATCTAAAGAAGCTATTAATAAGGTTGCCACTTGGGCAAATTCAAGAAAGTTGGACTACACTATTGAAACTGTATTTAAAAAATGGTTAGAATTAGATAGATTAAAACCAAAAGAAATAGTTAAAAAACCGTTTTATAAAGAGGACCCTATGGTGTGGAGTGAAACAAAAAGGAAATGGTACGTAATCTCAAAACATGGGGAATGGTTATTATTTGCTGATAAAGAGTCAGAAATTGAATGGAAAACTATCGAATAAGAATCTAGAAAATAGAAAGTAGAAAGTAGAATACGAACGACAAAATTCTATTTTCTATTTTCTAACTTCTATTTTCTAACATATATGTTGACTCATACCGACTTAAAAAAAGGTACGCAATTTATTTATGAAAATCAACCATGGGAAGTGGTGGAAGCTTTGCTTGTAAAAATGGCCCAGAGGCGCCCAGTTATTCAGACAAAAATAAAAAACTTAATTGACGGAAGGTTTCAAGAAAAAAACTTCCAACAAGGCGATGTATTTAACGAGGCTGAATTAATTAAAAAAGATATTAAGTTTTTATATTCTACCCCTGCCAGGGGCGGGGCAAATACGGCTCAATACTTTTTTTGCGAAGAAAAAGACCCTTCAAAAAGATTTTCTTTTACAGAAAACCAATTAGGCAAACAAGCAAAATTCTTCAAGCCAAATTCATTGGTTCAAGGCATTATTTTTGATGAAAAGATTATTAATGTTGTAGCCCCAATTAAGGTGCAATTAAAAGTTAAAGAATCTCCACCGGGAATTAAAGGGGACAGGGCGCAGGGAGGAACAAAAGAAGCTATATTAGAATCTGGAGTTGCAATTCAAGTTCCTCTCTTCATAGAAGAAGGAGATGTTATAGAAGTAAATACCGAATTGGGAGAATATGTAAAACGCGCATCAGAATAATTTATAACTAAAAAACGCGCTACTAGCGCGTTTTTTAGTTATAAAACTGTCACACCAATAAGTCCTATCATTCAACAGTAACTGATTTTGCCAAATTCCTCGGCTTATCAACATTTAAACCTTTTAAGTCAGCAATATGGTATGCCAGTAATTGCAGTGGCAAAACATTTAGCAATGGAGACAAAATATCTATGGTTTTTGGAACTTTAATTATATACTTTGCCAGTTTTAATACTTTATCATCACTTTTATTTATTATTGCAATTATATTTCCCTTACGAGCTTTTATCTCCTCCATATTACTTAAAATCTTTTGATAAGTTTCGTCCTGCGGACAAATAAAAACCACGGGCATATTTTCATCAACTAATGCTATTGGGCCATGTTTCATTTCGGCTGCCGGATAACCTTCAGCGTGAATATAGGAAATTTCTTTTAACTTTAAAGCCCCTTCCAAAGCAACTGGAAAATTTAAATTTCTTCCAAGATATAAAAAGTTTTTGTAATTTTTATATTTTTTAGCTATTAGTCTTATATTTTTTGATTGTTTTAAAAATTCTTTTATAAGTTTTGGAATCACCTTTATTTCTTTTAAAATATTTTTATCAAAACTTTGACCCCTCACTTGCGCAAAATATAAACTAAAAAGTATTAGCGCTATAATCTGACAAGAAAAAGCTTTTGTAGTTGCAACTCCTATTTCTGGACCTGCATGCAAATAAATGCCTGTATCCACTTCCCTTGAAATAGTAGACCCAACAGCGTTAACTATTCCTAAAGTTTTGGCTCCTTTTTTCTTTGCCTCTTTTAGCGCCGCCAGAGTATCTGCCGTTTCTCCTGATTGCGAAATTACAATAACTAAATCATCTTGTCGCACAATAGGGTCGCGATACCTAAATTCAGACGCATAATCAACCTCAACAGAAACTTTAGTAAATTTTTCTATTAAGTGCTTACCTATTAAAGCAGAGCACCAGCTTGTTCCACAGGCAGTTATTATAATCCTGTTTATTTTTTTTAAATCTAAATTTATATTAAGTTTTACTTTATTTTTTAAAATTCTGCCCCTCAGTGTATTTTCTATCGCATCGGGCTGTTCAAAAATTTCTTTTAACATAAAATGCCGAAATCCCCCTTTTTCAATTTCTAATATTGTCCACTTTATTTTATGTACTTTTTTATCAATTAATTTACCGTTTAAGTTTTTAATAACATACCCACCCTTAGTTAAAACTGCAATTTCATTATCGTCTAAATAAATAACTTTTTTTGTTTTACTTAAAACTGCAGATACATCTGATGCTATAAAAATTTCTTTTTTGCCGATACCTAAAACTAAAGGCGAACTTTTGCGGACAATAATAATATTTTCACTGCTTTTATCTAAAATCGCCAAAGCGTACGCGCCTTCAATTAATGTGAGGGTTTTTCTAACTGCTTTTTCCAAATCGTCCTGGTAAACCCCGTTAGAAACAGCCCGAGGACGGAAATTTCCATTCTGCGTGAAATTTTCGCGTCCAGACCCAAAAGACCCTTCGGGCGCGCCAGCGCGGACGGTGTTTCTAACGG
>MHOR01000021.1 GCA_001821915.1 Candidatus Staskawiczbacteria bacterium RIFCSPHIGHO2_02_FULL_34_10
TGACCCCTTTACCCCCTTGACCCCTTTACCCCCTTTACCCCACAATTATTACTTGTTGTAAATTTACTATTTCCCCTGGTCGAATAACAATATAATCCCCCCTTTCAAGTACAATTCCTTTTTTATCACCAACTTTACCCATGATTTTTCCTTCAATAATAAAATTATACTCCGTGCATAAAACTTGAAATTTCGGCTTATGCTTATACTCTTCTCTTTTTTAAACTCCCAATACTTTACCTCAAAGTCATCCCTTTTCGTTAGACTTGGAGAATCAATAAAAGAACCAATAAACCAAAAAAAGTTTTTGGGACCCTTTATTTTTCCGATTTCTCCCCAAGTATTTTGGGTGATTTTATAATTTTCAGTATCAAAACTATTTTCTGTCATATTTATTTCTAAATTAATTTTTATTCTATGATGCAATTTCAAAAATTCTTTTTACTAAACTTGTTCTCGCGTAAAAAGCGCGACTTGTTGATCCGTGTCCCGCCCCTTTTGTTCTGGCCTGTATCCATTTTCCGTCCGTGCCAGTCAAGGCACTAAAACCCTCTGCGATAAGTTTATTGCGAATGAAGTCATAATCAGCTTTGATTTCTTTTATCAATTCATCATCCTCGGCAAAATCTAAGCTCGCTACTTTTAGCAAAGTTGCCCCTCGGAATTTGTGCCGTTCCACCGCACTGCACAAAAAACAATGGTTTTTAGCTTTGCCCAACAATGACTTTCAAAAAATGTTTTGGTTAGTGTAGCCATAGTTGAAATTCGGGATAAGTTTCTTTGTCATAAAATTGTAGATACTTGTCGTCTTTCCAAACAAGCTCGGTCAAATTTTCGTAATCATCACTATATCCTCGGCAGACAACCAAAAGACGGCTGAAAGGATTCAACCGCAGAACGAGTTTTGCAAAAAATGGCGAAAGTTGTATTTCCATAATTATTTGAGCCGATAATTTCCTCGGCTGGTAAATTCGAGATAGTCCTTGTCTCGCAATACTTGGAGTTGCTGCCGAATTTTATCTTTGATGTGGCGGTTATCGGGGTGTTTTTTGCTCAATTCATTTTCAAACGCATACATGTCGTCAAGTGAAAATTCTTTGCGACCTATTTTTTCAACGCATAGCATCGTGTCCAATAACCAACCTTTTGCACTGATTTCTTTTTCATCACGCAAGAAAAGTGTTTTCTTCCAATCCGACAAAACTTTTTCCTTTGCTTCAATCTGTCCATCTCGAACAAAAAATATCTTTCCTGTTTGTGGGATGTGATTGAGTAATATGTTGCAACCAACCCAACCAGCACGGCGAGCGGTCGGCGAGAGCGGTTTTCGTTTTTCAATTATTTCTGGAACGAAAAAATGTTTCGGAATGACAAGAAAATTCAGGACTTTAAAACTTTCCAAGTCATAATTCAGCAAGAAGAAATTTGGGTTATTGCTACTTTGCAATCGTTCAATCATTGTGTGATATGCACCGTCCACGATTTTTACGCCAACGCTATCCTGCTTACTTTTTAATTCGTAATCTTCTTTGCAATTTGAGCAATAGAAATCTGCGACTGGTTGATTGTTCGGATACTTTATTCAAGTGTCCGCAGTTCGGACAAAAAATTGCACTATCAACCCATGCCTCACTTAAAACACGAACCTTCTGCGATTGGCTTGTGTAATTATCCGCAAGTTGTGTATCAAATGATAATTTCATAATTTAATCCGTTACTTTTGTCCCATGCTCCTTTATTCACGCTCACTTGTCGTCCAGCGTGAACAGTAAAGCCACCATTTGATAGAAAGTAAGGGGGATCGGCAAAGATCATATCAATAGAATTTTCGGGGAGTTGTGCCAAAATATCCAAACAATTTGCATTGTATAATTTAAATCCCGGCCTACCATAATACAACTCCCGAGATACGGCATCATCAACTTTTTTATTTTGTTTTATTATTGTTGCGTCTAGCATAAAATATCGTGTGACATAGGTGTGTCTTTATCCATTTTACATCAATCTTTTGCAGAAAGCAAAAACACGTATATACCAAAGTTTTTACTTTTCATAAAATTATTACTTTGAATTATTATGTAATTCAAGTTAATTTACGTATTTACCGCTAAAAGCTATCTTCCATTAGACGGCTTGAATCTACTTCTTTTTTGAATAAATTTTAACCCATAACCTATAAATAAAAATCCACTGGTACAAGTCCGTGGATTTTCATTTATAAATTGCTATAATTTGCCTTATTACCAATTCATTTGGTTTTATATGCTTACCCTTAAAGTCAAACCAAACTACCATAAAATCTTCCTTTTTTATTTTGCGGATTCTGCCTATTTCTGGATCTTGAAGATAAATAAATTTACTATCTAGCCCAACCAGAACTGAATAGTGTCCATCAGTAATTTCTGAATCATTGTAATCAGAGCGACCACGAGTAAACCAATCAACAATTACCGGCACTCCCCGTTTCAACCATCTTTCTATATCTTTAAAATTGCTATTTATTTTTATTTTTACTTTAAATCCTAATTTTTCAGCGGCTTCTTTAATACCCTTAGCAGTTGTACCTAAATTTTTATTAGTTTTACACAGTCTGCCAAGCTCCCTTTCTGTTTTATTAACCCCATAATAAGAAAGTAAAATTAAAAGTGAAGCCGGACCGCAATAACCGCTAAGGGTTTCTTGAAATGGCTTTACCCGTAAAAATATTTTTTTCATAATTATCTAACTAATAAAAGCAAAGCGGCTCCGCCAGATTCTATATGCCCTCCGGATATTTTCCCAACCCAATGGTTTTCATAGTCATACACTCTGCCATCACTATTAACTGTTCCAATATGATTCCCGGCTTCATAAACGTATCCCCTGCCGTCAACATGCCCTAATTTTTGACCCTTAATGTCAAAAACCTCCCCATTATTTAAAACAGACCCGATAATAACATTTTGCAGATCGCGAACCTTATTATCTTCTCCAATTGTTGCCATTTTATTGCCCGATACGTCTAAAATATCTCCCATAATTTTGTTTGCCAAATTTTTAAAAATAAAAATTTGGCTTTTTAAATATTTTTATTATGCAAATTGTAAAAAAACAAAGAAACAATTATTAATGTAAAAGCGGTAAAAGCCATCATCGGCATGGTTATATAACCAAATTGCAAAACAAATCTTTGGGTACAAGAGACAGAATATCCGACAGCCGAACATGGTAATGATGGGACAAGGCCTAATTGCATAACATAGTGGTAACCCGCAATAAGACCACCAATAATTGATAGTACTAAACCATATAGTCCTATATTACGATCTTTTCGCCAAAGCGCAATGCCAAGTAATATGGTTTGCGGATACATGAATATGCGTTGAAGCCAACAGAGTTTGCATGGTTCATATCCTGCAATTTCAGAGTAAAATAAACTGCCTAAAGTTGCCACTAAAGAAACGATAAAAGCAAAAAGCAATCCATTTTTTCCAATAAAATCAAATATAGAATTTAATTTTTTACGAAAAAATATAAAGCAAACAACCACAAAAATTAATAGTATGTTAGATAAAACAACTAATAAAGAAAGCGCCGAATTAATAAAAGATATTATTGTCATCGTTGGTGTTTAATGTTGGATTTTAGGTGTTAAGCCGTCGTTTTTCGACGTCTAGTATCTAGCACCTAACATCTATTGTAATGGACACCCTAGTTTATCTGATAACTCTTTTAAAGATATCTCTCCTTCTTGCCTTGAACCATCAGGGAATTCCCAAGTAGGATATCCTTGAATATTTGCTTGTTTGCAAACCTCAAGCTGTCCCCTGCTATCGGGTGTTGAGCATTCAATATATGGCAAATACTTTTCAGATTTTCCAAATAATGATTTTTGGTTTTGGCAGTGAGAGCACCAAAAAGCCCCATAAAATTTTGCTCCTTTATCTTTAATGCATTTAGCAAAGTCATCTAGTCTGCCAGGCTGGTTATTTTGCTTTATCAAAAAATAAACTCCCGCCCCAATTGCTAAAATAATAAAAATAACTATTATCCAAATTTTTAATTTGCTTGTCATATTGTTTTTTAAATTAAACTACTTTGAATTACGAAATACTTTCATGGTATTTCGTAATTCAAAGTAAATTAGTTTGGGTTTTTAATACTTCATCATTTATGAGTTTTCTATAAGAACAGTGTTCGCATTTTTTTCCCGAATTTGGCGGCTCATCTGAATCTAAGCATTTTTTAATATCTAAAATAGTTTTTTGAACCCAAGAATCATCGGCAATGTAAGGAATTATTGTTGTTTTAAATTCCAACTTATTACTAAATATTTTACCGTGGTCTTTAATTCCATTTGCGTACACAAAATATCCAGTTTTTGAAACATTAAACCCCAGTTGCCTAAAAATCCACTGATAAATATCCATTTGCCTTTTATATCCATCTTTATACTCGCCATCAAGCGATACTTCACCATTAGTGCTAGTGGATTTATAGTCAACGATATGAAGTTCCTCTGTTTTTGTATTTTGCCATATATCATCAATAATTCCGCAAATATTTAAATTAGTGACTTTATTTAAAACAGAGGCTCCAATTTTCTGATTAACATCATCTCTCCAAATATGCAAGTTTGGATGCCAAAATGGTATAGCATCAATATTATATAATGTCATCAAGGTGTGGGGCTTGCGCTGATCTCTAAATCCGTCAAATTCATTTTTAAAGAGCGCATCAACCGCGCTATTTAAAGACCATCCAGGCATTCCGGGCCTTGCTATTCCTAATCTCCTGTCTAAATAAAAACATTTAGGACATTCCAAAAAAAAGTCAATTTTTGACCTGCTTAAGTTAAAAGGTACATCCGACTTAGCATCATAAAGATTCTTCCTTCTTTTTTGCATCATCTTTTATTATTACTTATTATAATTAGGATGTTCTAATTATACTTAATTTAATTCAAAAAAACAAATAAAAAAGTCCCAACCTTGTGATTGAGACTCAATGTTTTTGCTATTTTAAAGAACTATTGTCCCTTATTCATTCCTTCTCGAAAAGGGATATCTTTTGCGGCAAGATCAATAAGATCTACGCCGTACCTAAGTTGATCTTCGCGCGTCAGATCTTTATAGTTTTTCACCCTTTTAATAACAGGCCTATGAGGAAGACCTGTCCTAATCTCATCAGGATACTGCAATCTGACTCTTGGCGGAAGATGCTTGTACCGTTCATCATGATCAAGGTAATAAATCAGTTCCATGTAGCGTTCTCCTTTCAAAGAGGTTTATAGGTTATCTTTATACTACTACAAAGTTATATTAAACTCAAATTACATTAAGCAAAAAATAAGCTGTTTTATTAATCCATTTTTCTTTCATTTTTTCCGACTTCTGTCTGATATTATTTCCTATTAACAAAACAAAGTATTGTGGTTCGTCTTTCCAAATTATTTCAAGCCCAGAAATAAGCTTTGAAACTTCAGAAAGATTTTTACCAGCAAGCTCTTTTTTTGATTCAGAGTAAAGATAAACTGCATTCTTCTCGACTGGAGTGAAGTGAATATCAAATATTAATACCGGCGTATCCATATTGCCAATACTACTAAGATATTGTTCATAAGTAATTGTTTTATCAAAGCCCAAAGGGTTATCGCGACGTGCTTTTTCTGCCACCTTTTCTTGTAGTGCATGATAAGTGGGTCTTGTTTTCCAAAGACTCAATATATTTTTCTTTTTACGATAGAAAACAGCTTCTTGGACCATCTGTATGTATTGGTCACTAGATTCTATGCCTCTTAGTATATTCCACATCCAAATATCATCTCTTAGTGCAAATTTTTGCACATTTTCAATACTAAATTGCTCTTTGGTTATAATTTTTAACGTTAATGCTTTTTCAATTAAAAACCTTACAAGCATCTTTGTGCAAATAACTTGGTGATGAAAATGTATCCAAGTATAGGTTCGATACCTATCAAGCAACAAGGCCTCCATTGAAGTCAGAGCTTTTTCAGAATATGCAATAAGTCAGCCGTTTTCATCTTGTTCAATAAATACTGAGTCACATAATCTTCTGATATCGTAATGTCCATACTCCCCGCCTGCCAAAAGTCCATCTCTTTGCACAAAATCAATGCGATCAGCATCGACTTCTGAATCAATGATAGACTTTACCAAAGAAAGTGGATGGCTAGGCAAAAAAGTTTTTTCTTCTAGAAGTCGTGGTAGTGAAGGACTTATAATATCAGTTGTTTTCACGTCCTTAATAACTTTTTTTGCAATTACTGCTCCGAACGCTTCGTGCAGTTTCTTAAAACCTTTTAATCCTGTCCATTCTTCAATGGTTCTAAGATAAGCTACTTTACTTCCTGTAAAACTCTCCATTGCATACTCAAAAAGATGGCTTAATGGAAAATGTCCTATATCATGTAAAAGTGCGTATAATCTGCAAAGCTCAACAAAATCTTTTTCTTTGCTAATGCCTGTTTTCCGTTTTAACTCCCTCTTGTAGTCTCTCCATTTTGGGCTTTTGG
>MHOR01000022.1 GCA_001821915.1 Candidatus Staskawiczbacteria bacterium RIFCSPHIGHO2_02_FULL_34_10
ATACTCATGAGTATCGTTTTTTGTATAAACCATGCTTATTCGCCTCCGAGAGTTACTTTGACAAGCGGGTACGTCGCTTTAGCAGGTAACGCCAGTTGCATTACCGCTTTACTGATTTCACTTCGTGAAATATGCAACTGACGCCTTTCGTGATGTAAGGAAACATTCGGGCTTTTTTTGTTGTGTAAAATTTGCATAAATCTAAAAATTAATGATACAATTAGTAAAATATCGAATAACCCGCACACCAATTTTGCAAAAAATAATATGGCGATGCACAGTTTTTCATTTTTGCAAAAATGAAAAACTGGGGCTATTCGCCCACAGCATCGCAAAGGTTTAATTTTTCAAATAAAATACATACTTTTGTTCCATGCGCATCGGCAAAATTGGTGAGGGGTTCATTTGGTTTTTATTTGTTTTAAAAAGTGTTACCAAATGAAAAAGGACAAAATTCAAAAAAATAATAAGGATAAACAAAACAAAAAAAAACCTTCGCTTCTGCACTCCGTTACCAAAAAATGGATTAAAGCCATTTTAATGTTTTTAGTTGCAATTATTACAACTCTTGCTTTTTTAGACAAAGCTGGAGTTGCTGGGAAGTGGGGCGTGATGATTTTAAAGCTCTTATTAGGAGACTCTAAAATTACTATTGTCACTATTATTTTATCTTTATTTACAGCCGGTTTTATATTTTTAAAATCATATAAAAAAGTAAAGTTTTTAGCAATTATTTTAGCTATTGTGATTACCGCTGCGGGCGTTTCAGGAATATCTGCTAATCAAGGGTTAAATAAAATACAAATAGGTTTAATTGGTTGGTTGGCTAAACTCTTGGTAAACTTATTTGGACTTTTAGTATCAAATATTATATTTTCAGCAATAATTCTTATTGGATTATTTATATTCTTGCAATTTATTTGGCAGGATCATCCAAAAGAAAAGGAAGAAAAAAAGCCCGTTGTAGTTCCAAAAAGCACGGATGCGCCTAACTTTAAAATAAGTGGAGTAGAAGGAGAAAAACCTAATGGCAAACCACTCACTCCTAAGTTGTCCCTATTTAAAAAAATAGAGGATTTAAAAGAAAAAACTCCCGCTGTGGCAGTGTTGTCAGCGGTTAATAAAGGTAAATATTTTTTACCGCCCATTGATTTATTAAATAAAAATGAGACGGTGCCAACATCGGGAAATATTAAAGAAAATTCTTTAATTATTAAAAAAACGTTAGAAAACTTTGGTATACCCGTTGAAATGGCGGAAGTTAATGTAGGTCCTGCCGTAACCCAGTATGCTTTTAAACCCGCCGAAGGTGTAAAGCTTTCTAAAATTACTACCTTATCAAATAATTTGGCATTGGCTCTGGCGGCTCACCCTATTAGAATTGAGGCTCCTATTCCGGGTAAGTCTTTAGTTGGCATTGAAGTTCCAAATAAAGTGCGAGCCACGGTAGTATTGCGAAATTTAATTATTGATAGCAAATACCAAAACGATCCTACTAATTTGCTTATTGCCCTAGGGAAAGATGTTGGGGGAAACCCAGTCTATACCGATTTAGCTGAAATGCCCCATATGTTGGTGGCAGGAGCTACCGGTACTGGAAAAACCATATTTTTAAATTCCCTTATCTTAAGTTTACTGTATAAAAGCACACCGGAAACTTTACGAATCATTATGGTTGATCCAAAACGCGTGGAATTCCAAAACTACAACGATATTCCGCATTTACTGTGCCCGGTTATTTACGATGCGCCAAAAACTATTAATGCTTTGCAATGGTTGGCCCGTGAAATGGAGCGAAGGTTTGAAGTATTTTCCGAAGTGCATTCCAGAAATATTAAAAGTTATAATGTTAATAAATCTGTTGTTACGGCTGGTTCGCAATTGCCTTACATTGTATTAATTGTTGATGAACTAGCAGACTTAATGGCCGCTAAAGGCAAAGAATTAGAAGCCGGCATTGTAAGACTCGCTCAAATGGCGCGAGCCACAGGAATTCACTTGGTATTGGCAACCCAGAGGCCATCAGTTGAAGTTATTACTGGATTAATTAAGGCCAACATTAGCTCAAGGATTAGTTTTCAGGTGGCAAGCCAAATTGATTCAAGGACGGTCATAGACACCTCGGGAGCTGAAAAGTTATTGGGGGCAGGAGATATGCTTTTTTTGTCATCTAAGAGCTCTAAGATTACGAGGATTCAAGGACCGTATATTTCAGAAAAAGAAGTTAAGAAAGTAACTGATTGGTCAGCCGATCAGGCAAAATCTATTGAGGAGCCCCAAGCATTATTATTTCAAAGTTTAAAAGATACTCTTGAAGCTCAACAATCAGATGAAAAGGGAGGGGAAACATTTTTTGGGGATGATGACCCATTATTTGAAGATGTAAAAAGAATAGTGTTAGAAACGCAAAAAGCATCTGCTTCGTTTTTACAGCGCCGACTTCGCATTGGATACTCGCGAGCTGCGCGTTTAATTGATATGTTGGAGAATAAGGGAATTGTGGGACCTGCTGATGGCGCCAAGCCACGGGAAGTCTATGGAGATCAGGCGAAGGCAGAGTTAGCTGGCTTACCTCCAAGCGGCGGGTTAGATGAATCAGAGGAAGCACCCAAGGAAGGCGAGCAATGGGAAAAAGTGTAGTGCGAATTTGAAATTTGAAATCAAGTCGAAATAATTTAATTTTAAAAATATGGCAGAAAACTTTATTAAAGATATATGGGTTCAAAAACATCTTATCCTAACATAGAAAAGTGGCTAGAGCAGGTTTTAAAAAGACTGCGCGCTAACTCAATTGCTACTTTAAGAGTAAGGGATATTGAAATTTCAGAATCTTTTATGGAAGAAGAAAAATAAGATTCAAATAATAAGTTTTAAAAATTTCAAATTTAGCAATTTAAAATTGATTTCAAATTTCAAATTGTAAATTTCAAATTAAGTTCATGGCTAAAGAAAAAAAAGAAAAACCTGATAAAAAAGTTGAAGAAACCAAGCAGGAAAAAGCGCTCACTTCTGCTATTAACGAAATTAAAGAGCGTTTTGGTGAGGGTTCCATTATGAAGCTTTCAGAAACTAATAAGGTTAATGTGGATGTCATTCCTACGGGCTCTATAGCGATGGATCAAGCGCTTGGAGTTGGCGGAATGCCACGAGGGCGTATTATTGAGATTTATGGAGCGGAGTCTTCCGGAAAAACCACACTATGTTTGCATATTGTAGCTGAGGCGCAAAAAAAGGGGGGGGTATGCGCTTACATTGATGCTGAACATGCAATGGACCCTGACTATGCAAAAAGGCTTGGTGTAAATACCAATGACTTATTAATTTCACAGCCGTCTTCTGGTGAGCAAGGTTTACAGATTGTAGAAACATTGGTAAAGAGCGAAAATGTTGATGTAATTGTGGTTGATTCTGTGGCGGCCTTAACTCCTCAACGTGAAATTGAAGGAGAAATTGGAGACCAACATATGGGACTTCAGGCGCGCATGATGTCGCAAGCCTGTAGAAAGTTATCTAGCATCGCAGCAAAATCAAATACGATGGTGATATTTATAAATCAAACCAGAATGAAAATTGGTATGGTTTTTGGAAATCCAGAAACTACGCCCGGCGGATTAGCTTTAAAATTTTATGCTTCTGTGAGGGTGAACTTAGCCAGAACCGCGCAAATAAAATCAGGAGATGAAATTATTGGCAATAGAGTAAAAGCTAAAGTTGTAAAAAATAAAGTGGCAGCTCCATTTCGTATTGCTGAGTTTGATATTTATTATAACGAGGGTATTTCAAAGTCGGGAGATGCTTTGAGGGCTGGATTAGCTAATGGAATGATAAAGCAAACAGGAAACACATTTTCAATTGATGGCGAAAAAATGGCAGTTGGCACAGAAGCCGCAAAAGCATATTTAAAAGAACATCCCGAAGCAATAGAGAAAATAAAAGTTGCAGCAACCACCGTCCAGTAAGCATGGTGCAGAATCTAGAAAATAGAAAATAGAAATATAGAATAAAAATTAATTGCCTTTTTTTGTGGAGCATACCAACTTTAAATTAGCTTATTCATGAAAAAGGGGTGGTTTTATGCGAGAAACATTCGAAGAGCTGGGAGATCGTTTAGAGCGTGATCTTGTAGATATCAAAACTTTTTTAGAAGAAGGTCAAGAACCCCAAGCAGAGGAAATAGTAGAAAGGCTTTTGACAGAAGACAAGGAAAACTATGACCGACTAAGGAGTCTATCGCAAGATTGGGGAAGTGATGATCCTAGTTTTGGTAAAATGGTAAGTTTGCTTTTCAGAGTAGATAAGGATTTACGAGAGCGTGGTATTATTGTTACTGAGATGCCACCTACGCTACCTCCACCCCCAGATAAAGATGAGCCTCAATCAAGCATAAAGATAAAAGGTAGGAGGCCTTCGAAAGATTCATAAAAGTTAAATACTGGAACAAATCTTGTTCCAACAAAAAACAGCCCCGCGGGGCTGTTTTTTGTTGGAAGGCGTGATGTCTGTCTAAGTAACACATACTTCTTCCCCACATTATTTCTTCACTTCTTACTATACCACCAAAACCGCTACCGCTTGTTTAGTGGTATAGTGGTATAATATATTAAAGAGTAAGGTAGTAACTAATAACTTATAACTATAACTAATAATTACCATGAAAAGCAGATACGGTGAAATCACCAAAGAAATTCTTTTAACCGTCGCTTTGACCGGCATGATTGTGGTTGCCTCTACTTCTCCATATTTTTTAACCAATATTGCAAGAGCGATTATGAAAAATAAAAAATATGGAGAGAAGAAAGCAACTGAAAGAAAAATTGCCAGGTCACTGATGAGGTTAAGGGAAAAGAGGCTTATTATCATACAAGAAAAAGAAGATGGAAATTTTGTAGTAAAAGCCACTGTTGGCGGTAAAAAGGTAATAGAAGAAATTAATATTGAAAATTTGGAAATTAAAAAACAATCTGTTTGGGATAAAAAATGGCGTATGGTTGCCTTTGATATTCCTGACCACAGAAAAAATGCAAGAGATGCATTGCGGGAAAAATTAAAAGAACTAAAATTTTATCAATTCCAAAAAAGCCTTTTTATCTGTCCATATCCATGTGAAAGGGAAATCCAATTTTTATGCGAGTTTTTTGATATTACTTCTTTTGTTAACATTATCATTGCGGAAAAAATCCATAACGATATAAAGGTCAGAGCGCGCTTTAATATATTATGATATTTGATATGTTATGATTATGAAAGTTTTTATAACTATGCAACAGAAAAAGCTATAGCGTTTTATGTGGTATAGTATGATATGATAATTTTCTAGTTGTAAATTTTTGGATATTTGATAATATAAAATTGTTTTAGTGGTCTGGGCTTTCTGGTCTTTAACAAAGGAGTCAAAAATGGTACGGCATTTATTGTTGGCGTTGGAATTTATTGGCAGAATTTACTTAATTATTCTTGCAGCTATTCTGAAAGTTCCTTATGAAAGAAGCGCGTGTCCTATTTGTTTTAGAAACAGGATAGTCTATAGTAGAGGCTATACTGATGAGACTGATGATCATTTTTGCAACGTAACTTAGTAGTAGAAAATGTAGCAACAAAGCCAGACTTTTGGTCGGGCTATTTTTTTTATTCTAGATTCTATTTTCTAAATTCTAGATTCTTAGTTAGGCATATACGGCATCATTCCTATTTGCCTTGCGCGTTTAATTGCAGTAGCGATTTTTCTTTGATGATGGGTGCATAGCCCGGTTTTTTTACGGGGTTTTATTTTGTAAAAACTAGACACAAAACGCAACAGTAATTCTGTGTTTTTATAATCTACGTCGTTTATATTTTTTTGGCAAAAGTAACAAAACATGTGAATGAAATGAGCACCCCGCCCTCTAAGCTAATCTTATAGAGCAAAATGCATTAATATTATTTTTGTAATTTTATAATTTATTCTGACTATTGTTACTGCATAGAGGGCGGGGTAAGTCTTCGCTGTGGTTCGCTTAAAACGGGATGTCCTTCACATCGATTTCATCAGAATTTCCCTGTGGCATTGATGGAGTATCATTATTAGCAAATGTTGCTGGTGGGGTGTAGTTTTCCTCTATAATTGGTATGTCTTCAGACCTGCCCTGAGCGGAGTCGAAGGGCTTGGGCGTGTTTGCATTTTGATCTGAAAATTGCTTTGAATATCCTCCTTGTGTTCCTTCTCCTGCGCCACCTGTTCCTCTTGGGCCTAATTGTAAGGAATCAGCAATTATTTCTGTTCTGTATTGTTTTATTCCAGCGGAATTTTGCCAGTTTCTTGTTTTTATCCTTCCTTCAATTAATACTAGTGATCCTTTTGTTAAGTATCGCGAGCTAATATCAGCTAACTTTCCAAATGCTACAACATTATGAAATTCAACATCTTGTTTTTTTTGACCAGAGCTATCAGTATAAAATCTATTGGTTGCAATTCCAAAAGAGGTAACTTGCTGACCCGATGGCAAAGCCCGAACTTCTGGGTCGCGGGTTACATTTCCTAATACAAATGCTTTATTTAAATTCATATTAATTTACTTTGTAAATTACGAATAATCACGAATACTTAACGAATTTTCACGAAGACACGAATACAAATTCGTGATTCGTGTTGATTCGTCCATAAACTCGTGGAAATTCGTTTTATTCACTCAATATCTCGTCTAACTTTTTATCAATATCTTCTATTTTTACATCCTCCTCTTTATTTTTAGATTCACCACTGATAGTAAAAGGGGATTCCTCAATTTTACTTTTAATAAACAAGGGCTTTCTTGTCCTTCTTTCTTTTAATATTTTTATAGGTTTTTTAACTATTAAAAAGTGCCTTAAAATTTTACTATTTTTTTGAAGTTTTTCTTTTACTTCCTTTACTTTATTTTCCAGTATCTGCAAAGTTAAAAATACAAAATAACCAGAACTTTGTTTTTTAATAGGATAAGCCAAAGGTTTTGCAATTGTTTTTTCTGATTTTAAAACAACCCCTTCTTTTGATTTAATAAAAGATTCAAGCTCTTTTACGATGTCGTCTGATTCTTTAGAGTCAATTGTAGAGGAAATAATATAAGTTAGTTCGTACATTTTCATGTAAAATGCGATGCTAATAACATACTAATTCATACTAATAATACTAATACGAAATGTCATTGGTATCGCCTTATTAAAGGTACTATATCAAATAGTTATTGAAAAATCAAGGTTTTAATGGGATAATTTAAAAAAACCTGTCGTTTTTAATCTTTCGTGGCGAAACACAGAAATTTTGAGATGGAAGTATTAAAAAATAAGAAGGTTTGCACAAGCGTACAAGCCGCCGAATTTTTAAATATTTGCAGCCAAAATTTCAAGTTGTAGCAGAAAGAATTATAAAAAAGATAGGTTTATAACATGGAAATTAATCAATCTATTTTTAAATCGTACGATATACGAGGAATATATCCTGGCGAACTAAACGAGCAAACTGTCTACCAAATAGGCAAGGGATTTGTTAAATATACAGGAGCCAACTCTTCGGCTTCCCTCAGGGCGAGAAAGGTGGTTGTTGGCTATGATGCCCGTCTGTCTTCACCGATATTATTTGACATCCTTGTGGGGGGTATTATTTCACAGGGCGCAAATGTATATGATATTGGCTTAGTGCCAACAGAGTGCCTTTATTTTGCAGTGGCTCATTATGATTTTGATTCAGGAATTATGATAACAGCAAGCCACAATCCAAAAGAATACAACGGTTTTAAGATGGTTAAAAAAGATGGAGATCAGATTGAAATGGTAAGGGGCAAAGACCTGTTTTCAGTCATTAAAAAAGGCGATTTTAAAGAAGGGGCAAGAGGTTTAGTTTATCAAAAAGATATTTTAAAAGAATATATAGATTATATTTTTTCTCTTTCCATGAGTACCATTAAACCACTTAGGGTAGTGGTGGATGCTTCAAATGGAGTCATCGGAAAAGTGATATCAGCTATTAAAGAAAAGGTGCCGCTTGAAATTATTGATTTGAATTTCAATCCAGACGGGAATTTTCCAAACCATAGCCCTAATCCATTGCTCCCAGGTTCAGTTGACCAAATTACAAAAGAAATAAAAAAACAAAAGGCTGATTTTGGTTTTATATTTGATGGTGATGCAGATAGGGTATTTTTAGTTGATGAAAAAGGGCAGCTGGTTTCAGCGGACATAACACTTTTATTTTTAGCAAAATATTTTTTGAGTAAGAATTCAGGCGCCGGGATTGCTTATAATGCTATTTGTTCAAAAGCTGTCCCTGAATTTGTAAAAAAATGGGGTGGGGTGCCGATTCGCACCCAAGTAGGCTTTGTGAATGTGAGAGATGGATTGGTAAAAAATAACGGAGTGATGGGTGGGGAGCTGTCTGGTCACTATTGTTTCAGGGATTACTTTTATATGGATTCAGGAATGTTAGCTTTTTTAACGTTATTGCAGTTTTTGTCAGAGGATACAAGAAAAGTTTCGGAAATAGTAGAAGAACTATCTTGCTACTTTAAGTCTGCCGAATTAAATTTTGAAATTGAAAACAAAGAAGAAGTTTTAGAAAAGGTAAAAGAAAAATATACTGATGGCAAGCAAGACTTTTTAGATGGTATAACGGTGGAGTACAAAGATTGGTGGTTTAATGTGCGTCCCTCAAACACCGAGCCATTGCTAAGGCTAACCATTGAAGCAGACACCAAAATGTTACTGGAGCAAAAGAAAAAAGAGTTAAGCGATTTTATTTTAAATTGACACGTTTTTATAATAGAGTAATATTAAAAAATGGCAAAAGAAAAAGAATTGGCAGCGCTTTTATAAACCATATAATGAAGATATGCAGATTAATAAATGTGATATTTGTAGAAAAGAGATTAAACATCATAAATCTATAGACATTCGTATAGGGTACGATCATTATGAATTGTGTGACGGATGCGGTGCGCCAATTTTAAAATTTTTACAGAAAAGTAAACTAACTGATAAAAGTAAAAAATAAGTTTAAAAATTTATGATTAATGATAAAGATATAAAAAAATTAAGTGAAGTTTTTGTCACAAAGGAGGATATTAAAAATCTAAGTGAAGTTTTTGCCACAAAGGAGGATATTAAAAATCTAAGTGAAGTTTTTGCCACAAAGGAGGATATTAAAAATCTAAGCGAAGTTTTTCTTACAAAAGAAGATGGTAAAAGTTTCGCTAAAAAAGATGACCTTACTGTTTTTAAAAATGATATTTTAGATGGACAAGATAAAATAATGGAAAAATTAGATATGCTTATACAGGAAAAAACTATTGGAGATGAACAAGATAAAGGACAGAAAAAAGTTTTAGAAATTCATAATAACGCTTTAAAAAAGAGCAAAATTTTATCGGAAAAAGAAGCATTAGAAATTGATAAATTGCGAGTATTTTAAAATTAATTGTTCTTTTAATATTTTATATTAAATTTAGCCCATTAACAAAAAGGAGTAAAAATCATGAAAATTCCAACTCAAGTCCCCATAAATGGGTTTTACTATCACTATAAGCATGATTTGAATGGACCAATAAATAATTATGCTTATGAAGTGTTGGGTGTCGGCTGCCATACTGAAGACGATTGCCGATCTGAGGATGCAAATATGGTAGTTTATAGGCCCCTCTATGAAGAATCAGTTTATAAAGCAGGTAAACTTTTTGATCTAAGACCTCTTGAAATGTGGATGGGCAATGTTACTAAAGATGGTGTGACTTTTCCTAGATTTACTTTAATCACCGATTCTTTAGTTATTGATCAGCTTAAGGAAATCAAGGAAAAAATGTACGAGTAATAAAAAAAACAGCCCACGGGCTGTTTTTTATTCTATTTTCTATTTACTACTTTCTATTTTCTCACTAAATTAGTCCCATTTTTTCTTTTACCTCCCTCATAGTTTCTTGGGCGATAGTTGTGGCTCTATGTTGGCCATTTTTTAGAATTTCTTGGATGTATACATCTCGTGCCATAAATTCTTTTTGTTTTCTGCGAAAAGGTTCCAAATAATCTATGAGTGTTTGTGCTAATGACTTTTTAAATTCTGCGTAAGATTTTTTCTTAAATTGCTTTTCAATTTCTTGAGTGGTAGTGTTTTTTATCAAACTA
>MHOR01000023.1:0-476 GCA_001821915.1 Candidatus Staskawiczbacteria bacterium RIFCSPHIGHO2_02_FULL_34_10
CCCAGCCCCGCCAATGGCGGGGCTGGGCGAGCGAACCCTCTCGTCTTCAAAAAACGAGTTCGTATCTAGTTTCTTGGCTCCCCGGGTAGGATTCGAACCTACGACCCATTCCTTACACTTTTATCCCATGTTACCACGGGTGTGGACTATATCATCACCCATCTTATTTTAAGACTAGGGTGCGAGGCGCTTCGACCATAAATAATTATGGGCTACTCCTAAAAAGGATAGTCTCTACACCTTCCCCAAATGTTGGGGCTTGGCTCGGGATTACCCTTAATTACTTTTAAGGGCTTCCCCGATTTCACCTCGTTTTTCATCCTTGGTTTCCCAAGGAAGCTGCGTAATACCGGCTTCAAGTTCGCGATGGCAATTCGCGCAAACTAGAACACATTTATCGAGTTCTGTTTTTACTTTTTCCCAAGAACGAGTATATCCTTTATCACCAATTCCAAATTCTTTAGTTTTTGGATCTA
>MHOR01000023.1:599-7834 GCA_001821915.1 Candidatus Staskawiczbacteria bacterium RIFCSPHIGHO2_02_FULL_34_10
ATATGACAGTTTAAAGTGCTTTCACAGGGAATCGCTCTACCGCTGAGCTACCGGGGAATATAACTATATACTACTAAATTTTCTAAATTATTCAATACAAAGACATTATAAGCTATTAACTTAAAAATATAAATATACCTAAAACAAAAAAACGCTTTTTAGCGTTTATAAACTAAACCTTTTATTCTATTTATTTTTCTCATCTTCTTCTGGATACAAACCCAAAACCTCCTCTTCTGTAACCTTTTGCTCATCTGGAACTTTTAAACCAAAAAACTGAGGAAAAGTGTATAAAGTTTTTGTAACAACCTTCCCTCCATCTAATTGTAGTACAATTTCATCTTGTAACATTTCATTTTTAGTAAAACCAACTATAACAATGTTTTTTGCTTCTTTTAGTTGTTTTTTAAAATATGCTATTCCATTTTCATTTATAACTTTCACTCTCTGACCTACTCGCCAACCATTTTTTTCAATTTCGTCATTAACTTTTATAACTTCTTCATCCGCTCCAACGCTAATAAACTCCTTTCCCCTTTCTCCCCGTTTAATTGGTATATCCAAATCTATTTCTTTCTCTTTTATTGATACTAATTTAAAACCTTCCTTCTCCAATAGATCTATCACTTTATCTCTCAGTCCTTCGCTCCTTGTAATAGAAGTGAAAGAATAGTTCCCAGTTCTAACTTTATCAATAGTATTTATTAAAAAATCTGCGCTGTATATTTGGTTAGTACCTCTTATTTTACCTTTTTGCCTTAGTGCTTTTTTTGAACTTACTTTTAATAATTCAGCTCAGTCTTCGGAATTAAAAAATCCCCGAATAGGGGATTTTTTAATATAATTACATTTAGTAGTAATCTTCTACCTTTTTTAAATCTACGTGTCTTCTTAATTTTTCCAAAGCCTTTGCCTGAATTTGACGAATTCTTTCACGGGTAACACCAAACTCTTCACCTGTTTCTTCAAGAGTGTGCATTACTCCATCTTCCAATCCAAACCTCATGCCAAGAATTTTTAACTCTCTTTTTGTTAAATCACTAGAAATTTCTTTTAACCTTTCTTTTAAAAGTTTTCTAGCTGCTTCAGTATTTGGAGATATAGTTTTATCATCTTTTATAAATTCTGCCAGTACGCTATCTTGTTTATCTTTATCTTCGCCAATTGGGGTTTCTAGTGAAACTGCTTTTTGGGCAATCTTTCTAATATGATGAACTTTATCAACATCTAGCCCCATTTCTGCGGCAATTTCTTCAGCGAGAGGCTCTCTGCCAAGCTCTTGCAAAAGACTTCTTCTCACTTTAGTGTATTTTGAAATAGTTTCAATCATATGTACAGGAATTCTAATGGTTCTTGCTTGGTCTGCCAATGCTCTTGTTATTGACTGACGAATCCACCAAGTTGCATAGGTAGAAAATTTATAGCCCTTTCTCCAATCAAACTTTTTAACAGCCTTAAAAAGACCTAAATTTCCTTCTTGAATTAAATCCAATAATGTTAGATTAGGCGAGCGCCCAATATACTTTTTAGCAATAGAAACCACTAATCTTAAATTTGCTAAAGCTAATTTATTTTTTGCGTCTTCTTCTCCATGTTCAATTCTTTTAGCAAGTTCTTTTTCTTCTTTAGCAGATAAAAAACTTGCCCTACCAATCTCTTTTAAATACATCTGTATTGGATCGATTTTGCCTAATAGTAATTTTTTAGCTTTTTTTTCTTTTTTACCAGATTTTATTTCTAAAAATTCCCTGACTTCTTTTATCAAAACTCCCCTTTCTTTTAATATGTCATAAATTCTTTCTAACTCATCAATATTATTTTCTACATTTGGAATTAATTGCAATATTTCCGGATTAGTAATAAAACCCCTTTCTTCTCCTTTTTTTAAAATAGTATCTATTTGTTCTTGTGTGATTTTTACCCTGCCCCGAGCTCGCCGAAGGGTTTTTTTTGGTGCCTTAAACTTCTTGCGCTTTTTTTGCGCTTTTTTGTGTTTTTTTACTTTCTTTACTGACTTTTTTTTCAATGGTTTTTTAAATACTTTTTTCTTTTTTGTTTTTTTCATTTTATTTTTCACTTTTATATTTTAGTAAAAAACTTTCCAAATCACTATCATTATTAAATAAGACCTTTTCTTTTATTATAGGGCTAAAAGTTTTAACTATCTCGTCCCACTCGTCTTGAGAAACATCAACTACACATTTTGTTTCTATCGGCACATCACACCGCCAAACTTTTATGTAGCCGTTTAGGTCTCCCGACCCTAAAAATACATCCAAATCTTGATTGTCTTCACTTTTATAACCCTCAATGTATCCATAATTAAAGGGATATATAACGCCAGTAAGAGGATACCCTTTCCAAATTGGGTCATTTTCTATTTCAAAAGATTTATATGTTCTTTTCGGATTTTCTATTACAATTTTTAATTTATCTTTCATTAACTCGTTATTTAAAAGTTTTTCTTCTATAATTTTAATTTATAAATAAACTATTGACATGCAAATTGGGTTAGACTATAATAAAAGTGTCTTTCAGTTTATCATATAACTGAAGGGGTATCACATCCAAGGGCAACCCTCCGCAAGGAGGGTTGTTTTTTTACACCTCCTCTTTTTGTAATTCCGCTTTGTGTTTTAAATCCCTACCCCAAATGTCATTAATATTTAAAATATCGGTATAGCCATCGGCACCAGTTCTTAATTCTTGGGATATATTATGTCTTGAAGAAAAAATATATACCTTCTTTTTATGATTTTTTAGATAAACAACTAATGCTAAAAAATCCGAGTCGCCCGTTAAAAATATTGCCGTGTGATATTGGTCTAAATAGTGAAGTGCGTCAATAGTTATCTCAACATCCATATTCCCTTTTTCCTCAATCGCCTCTCCGCTTTCATTAACCACAGTAATTCTTTTTAGCTCTTTTTTTACCACATTAAACCCTAAACCTTTTTTCAAAAATGTAAAAAATTTATGCTTGCTATCTAAACTATAACTTCTTGTCCCCTCTGCTGGATAGGCGGTGTAGTAGAAAACTTTTACTTTTGTCCCACTAAATCTTTGTTTTATGTGTTTAGTCGTTTTTTCATAGTCTAAAAACTTACCCTTAGCTTTTTGTGCCTGCCAAAGATTAGAGGCATCAATAAAAACATAAATTACATTATTCATTATATAAATTCATCGCCTTACAATTCTTTTGTTAATGTATTAAATTCTCCAATTAAATTATTAACTTTTTGGTGATCTCTCTCTCCTTCGGCTTTTTTAATATCTTCTGAAATACTATCTAGCTTGTGCTTTAATTCTATATTTTTTAAGTATAAAAGGCAAAGTAAAATTTCTTCTTGTCCATCTTCTTGATAATCAATTTCTGCTCTTAAAGTAAGAGCTGCCAAAAAGTTTTTTAATTCGGCATTTAATATTTTTTGGTCAAAAATTATTTTAAAATCCTTTTCCAATTCGCCTTCTTGAACCGGTTTTTGATTTAATACAACTTTTTTAATTTCTTCTAAAAAGTTTCTTATTTTTTCGGAAAAAAGCGAATATTGTGATTCCTCTATTAATTTTATATAGTCAGGATTTTTTAAAATAAGAGAAATAACTTTTTCTTCAAGAAGTCTTTTTCTGCTAATCGGATCTTGAACAACATTTTTTTTAAAATCAACTGCGGGTTGTTCCTTAGAATGAAAATCAACTTTTATTTTAGCTAATTCGCTAATAATGGCCTCTTCTTTTATCATTAAATCCCCTGATAATTTTTGTATCCAATATGATTGTTCTATTTTATTTGGTAATCGTTTAATTGATGGTAAAATAATGTTTCCAATTTCCTTTTTTCCTTCTGGAATATTTTTATCAAAATTTAAAAAAGCAGAGTCAAAGTAATAATCCATAATGCTCCTTGCCTTACTTACACTTTCTTCCCACAGCTTTGCATCTTTTAAAACAATATCTGCCGGGTCTGACTTTTTGCCATCCTTTAAGACGGAAGATCCGGCAGAGCCGGCCTCTTTTACATCTTGACCATAACTCTCTATAACTTTAATGTTAAAACCTTGTTCTTGGGCTAAATTAATTCCTCTTTTTGTGGCTGAATCTCCAGCCATATCCATATCAAATGCTAAAACTAAATTTTCAGAATATCTTTTTAAAATAATAAGATGCTGTGATGTTAAAGCTGTGCCGGAAGCGGCTACTGTATTTTCAAAACCTGCTTGGTGGCACATTATAACGTCTGTATATCCTTCTGTTACAACACATTGATTTTGTTTTCTTACAGCTAATTTAGCGTTATTTAATCCATAAAGAACACCACTTTTATCGTACAGTAAGGTTTGCGGAGTATTAATATATTTTGCGGTTCCCGCCTGCAACGCCTTCGTCGTAGCCGATACGGGCAGGTCTTTTTCATTTGCTTGTTTAAAAACTCTCCCGCCAAATCCTACAACCTGTGAATTTAAATCAAATACCGGAAAAATAATTCTACCACGAAATCTATCATATGAGTCTGACTTACCATCCCCGCCTGCATCGCTATACGAAGCATTGCGGGCAGGCTTTTCAATTGCCAAACCCGCTTTTACAATTTCTTCCCTATTATAATTTTTACTTATTAAAAAATCTGATAATCCATTCCACGTATCAGGCGAATAACCCAATCTCCATTTTTTGATACTATCGCGAGTGATTCCCCTTTTTAATAAATATTCTTCTGCCTCTTTTCCGGCAACACTTGACTCTAACTGCTTTTCAAAAAACATGCAGGCTAACTCACAAATTTCATACAGTCTTTGCCTTTGAGTACGCGACTGAACATTTTCTCTTTTTAATTCAATACCTGCTTTATTTGCTAAAATTCTTAAGGCATCTCCAAATTCAACTCCCTCAATTTTCATTACAAAGTCAAAAATACTGGACCCGGCTCCGCAACCAAAACAATGCCAAATTTGACGACCAGGATTTACAAAAAAAGAAGGGGATTTCTCTTTATGAAAAGGGCAAACACCCCTATAATTAATGCCCGTTTTAGTAAGCTTCATATAGCTTCCCACAACATCTAGGACATTCAATTTACTTTTAATCTCTTCTATTTGTGAATCCATAACTCTAATTTTTAATTTTAAATTTCAAATTTTTAATCAATTTTTAATGATCAAATTTTAAAAATAATTAAAAAAACAGAGATTTCTTATATCGCTGTTCATATTACCACTAATTTGTCAAAAATCAATCTCCTTATGGGTGAATTTTGTCGGCAATTTTTTTAAGCTCCTCCAAAGTTGTCTTACCTTTTTCTGCATTATCAAAGGGATGACCTAATAAATCACCTTGGTATCTTGGAATAATATGCAAATGAAAATGGAAAATTGCTTGACCGGCTTTGGATCCACTGGATTGTACCAGATTAATTCCTTCAGTCTCAAAAGAGTTTTTTAAATTCTCAGAAATGTATTTTGCTAAAAAAATCACTTCCCCTAATATTTCGTCAGTAATATCAAAAATATTTTCAAAATGCATTTTTGGAATCACCAAACAATGGCCCTTAGCTACCGGGTTTACATCTAAAAAGGCAAGCACTTTATCATTTTCAAGCACCTTAGCTGAATCAATTTCTCCTTTTACTATTTTACAAAATATGCAATCCATTAATTAATTTATGATTTATGATATATGATTTACCGAACGAAATCTTAAATCTGAAATCTAAAATCTTAAATTACTTAACCCAATAAGTTAATGTAACTGTTGTGCTAATTTCTGTTTGGCCTGGTTGAATTTCTGGAGCAACGCTTGCAATTTTATCCATAGCTCCTCCTAATCCATACGTTGGCTGAGCACAACCTAATCCGCAACCGCCAAATCCGCCTTCGTACACATTAATAAGGTTTCCCATCTGTAAACCTGATTGAGTAAAAATAGAAACTGCTTTTTCCTTTGCATTTTCAATTGCTTTTGCCCTTGCTTCAGACTTTGCGGTTTCAGGATTATCAACAGTAAACTGTAAATCTCCAATTGTGTTTGCGCCTAAAGAAGATGCTTTATCCAATACATCTGAAACTTTTTCAAAATTCCTTATTTTAACCTGTAATTGCTGATCCAGAGAATATCCTTTAAAAGTTCTGCCTTTTTCAGTGTAGATATAAAGGGGAGATAAATTATATGAAGTTGTTTTTATGTCCTTTTCTTCAATTCCCAAATCTTTTACTGAATTTATCACATTATTCATTATGGTATTATTTTTATCAACCGCATCTTGGCTTTTTAAAGCCTCTGAATGCATTCCTAAATTTATCATTGCTATATCAGGCTTTGAATATGCCTTGCCCTCACCAGTGACGCTTATTTGCTGAGGATAATTTTGAGGCAACGCTTTAAACTGATAAACCAATTGACTGATTATAAAAATGGTGATGATTGCTAAAAATACCCCTATTAACTTAAAAAACCTATCTGATAAATCTATTGTCTTTTTTGTTTCTTCCATATTTTTGTCCACCAAATTTTTTTTTAACAAAAAAATTTGAGAGAATTAATTATTAATAATTTCAATTACTATTTTACCGATAACATTTTCTTTTTCTTTATTATCGAATGCCTCCTTTATCTTATCAAAAGAATATATTTTATCAATGCAAGGCATAATATTATTTTCTTCAATAAATTTAGTTAACTTTTCAAGATTCTCTTTATTAACTTTTGTCATTTGATTAATCGTTGTGACACTGTATTTTTCTCTAAAATTTTCATTATCTTTCTCAACCATAGAAACAATTATACCCCCCTGCTTTAAAACCTTAAAAGATTTTTTATAAAACTCTCCTCCAACTGTATCAAAAACTGCGTCGTAATTTAATAGTATTTCTTCAAAATTCTGATTCTTATAATCAATAACTTCATCGGCTCCCAATTTTTTTACATAATTAATTCCGTCTCCAGTTGTTGTAGTAGCAACATGGGCACCTATATACTTTGCAAGTTGAATTGCAATAGTGCCAATGCCGCCCGAACCGCCGTGAATAAGAATTTTTTGGTAAGGTTGCAAATTAAAATGTTCTATAATAGCTTGCGCTGCGCTCACGCCTACCAAAACCATTGCGGCGCCTTGTTTAAAATCAAGATTTTTTGGCATTCTTGCTATATTGTCGGCTGATGCTACAACAAATTCAGCAAAAGCTCCAGAAGCTCCAGCTAAAACAATTCCCTGACCATATACTTTGTTTCCCACATCAAAA
>MHOR01000023.1:7868-30072 GCA_001821915.1 Candidatus Staskawiczbacteria bacterium RIFCSPHIGHO2_02_FULL_34_10
GTTTCCCACATCAAAACCCAAAACCTCTTCTCCAATTTCAGTTACAACGCCCGCCACATCAGAACCAAGCGTAAAAGGAAACTTCATATTAGGAATTATACCCTCCCTTATTTTTATATCAAATGGATTTATTGAGGAAGCAAAAACTTTAACCAAAATTTGACCTTTTGTGGGCTTGGGTTTTTTGATATCAACAATTTCAATCACATCAAAATTGCCAAATTTATTTATTTGCGCTACTTTCACCTTATTAGAAGTCTCTGCGAAAATTAATTTTATTTAAAATTAATTTTCGCTTGCTCATGTTAATTATATATTTATAAAACTTTTAGCCCACAGAATTTTTTCGAACACTATTCACACTTCTAACGGGACCATATTATTTTTTATTAAAGACCTACTGTGTAAAGACTTTTCTAATGTAATATTGATATTTTTACTGCAAATCTTTACGCAGTAGGTCTTAAACCAGAAATTATTTTAGTTTGCAACTTTAGGTATTCTTTAAGTTCTTTTTCATTTAATGCGTAAAATAACTCTTCTACTATTGCCACATGTTTTTTCCTGATAGAAACAATATGTTTTTTACCTTTTTTCGAAAGAGTAAGGTTTAATTCTCTTCTATCGCTAGGATCCACGTAACGCACTACATAATTATTTACTTCCAATAAATTTACCAATTGAGTGGTTGCGCTTGGCGAAATACTTAAAATCGAGGATACCTCTTTGATACTTATATTATCATTTCTATCAATAATATCTAAAACACACCATTGTGAATTAGTTATAGCATGACTACCCGATACCATAGTCTTTGTATGCATCTTATTTTTCATAACTTGAAAATTATTTATGACTTCCTCAATAATTTTTTTTCTTTTTGACATAATAATTTGAAAAATTGGCACCAAGCACTCAACACATTGAGTGCTTTGGTCAACTTTTACTTAAAATGCTTAATATATTAGTATCTTAACTAATTTAGGAAACGATGTCAAGAAACAATAAAATCCGGCATTGCCGGATTTTATTGTTATGATGGAGAGGGTGGGACTCGAATCCCGATAAATTTACTTTGGTAAATTTATACGATGATCTCGCATAAAAATTATAGAGAATTTTTATGCGGGATCCACGAGCCTCTTTCAAGGCACAGCTTTCTCCCGATATTTTATTCAAAGCGGAGAGAGTGGGATTCGAACCCACGAGACTCTTTCGAGTCGCAGATTTCCAATCTGCTCCGTTAAACCACTTCGGTATCTCTCCGCTCTAAATAAAATTATCGAGGATCCTCGCATAAATTTAACACATTAAATTTATCGGGACAAGCACTCCATTTCAATGGCCACTATGCGAACTCTCCATGTGCCCGTTATTTTATCACCAAAATCCAAAATGCTAATGCTACAATAATTCGGTACACTCCAAACAAAATAAAGGTATGGTTTTTAATAAAACGTAAAAGCCATGTTATGCTTAGGATTGCAACAATAAAAGAAACCACAAAACCTAAAGCCAAAAAATAAAATTGGTCAAAAGAAAACCTACCCGCGTTTTTTAGTAAGTCGTATCCCGTAGCAACTGCCATAATAGGAATAGCCAATAAAAAAGAAAATTCAACTATGGCTTCCCTATTAATACCCATTAACATTCCCCCTACAATGGTAGCCCCCGATCGCGATAATCCGGGAATAATTGCTAAAGACTGCCAAACGCCTATCCAAAAAGATTTTTTGTAATCTATTTCCTTTATACTACAAAACTGACGGCCGTCAGTTTTGTAGTATAGACTCTTTTTATACCAAATTTCAAATAAAATTAAGGCTACTCCGCCTAAAAATAAAGCCCATACCACAATTATTACGTTTGATAACAAATAATTTTTTAATATTTTATAAAGCAAAAAACCTATAATGGCTGTTGGCAAAAAAGCAGTAAAAACTTTTTTCCATAACTCTCCACTGGAAAATATCTTTTTCCAGTAGAGCACAACTACTGCCAAGATGGCTCCAAACTGAATAGCTATCTCAAAACTTTTAGTAAAATTAGTATCCGCAATTCCCAATAACTTACTGGTTAAAATTAAGTGCCCAGTTGATGAAATAGGTAAAAATTCGGTTATCCCTTCTACAACTCCTAAAATAATGGTTTGTAGTATTGTCATTGTTTAAAATCCTTTTGCAATGGACGCCGCATAGTTAAAACTATAAAAATAATCATTCCAATGCTGATCGCTTGAACCATACATATTATCAAAACAAAAATAATCAACCAACACCTCCCGCAAACGACACAACTCTTTTAAATGCTTTTTATTTTTAATATCTTTAATAGTTAAATCTAGCAACTCTAGAGTTCGATCAAAAGCTAGCTCACTTGCTTTTTTATCTTTTTGACGCCAAGCAATAGTTCTACCGACTTCGGCGCCAATATTTGCCATTTGCTCAAAAATGGAAAAATCAAACCACCTTCCATTGGCAGCATTTTTGTGAATAATATTCATTTTACGACAAACTTATTAATTAAAATAATTATTTTTTCCCGTACTTTTGCATCAGTAATTCCCCTAGTTCTGTTTCCCAACCCCGGTTTTAAATTAATCATTGAATCAAACATTATAAAATCATCCCCTACTCTATCTGGGAAAATGTTTATTCCCCAAACATTTTTGGGCTCACAGTGTTCGGTTTGAATGAGCGCCTCCATTAAATCGGCATGAAATTCTGCTTCCACCGCCATAATTTCTTTTTCTACATCAACCACAGCTTTTACAAATTCGCCGTGCATTTTTAATGCCATTTCTTGTAATTCCGAAAGTGCAATGTTATCTTTTACAATTTTCATAAAATAATTTTCTAAAAGCTATACTCTTGTGTAAGCGATAGCGTTCACAAGGGTAGTAGTTAAAATTATATTTGCATATCTTTTAATGCTTTTATCCGTTCTTCAATCGGAGGATGCGTAGAAAATAAATTTATAAACCAATTTTGGTTTTGTTTTTCATTAAAAGGAGAATCTATATAAAGATGAGCTGTTGCTGTGTTTGCAGAGCGCATAGGAATAACATCCGCTGAAATTTTTTGTAAAGCGCTTACCAATCCTTCAGGATAGCGAGTTAACAATGCTCCATCGGCATCAGCTAAAAATTCTCGCTTCCTTGAAATTGCCAACTTAATTAATGTGGCGGCAATGGGGGCTAAAATGGCGGCCACAATACCCAAAATTATTAATAATGCCCCTGCCCTATTATTATCTGAATCGCGTCCCCGACCGCCAAAAAAACTAATTCTTAAAAAGAAGTTTGCAAGAAGAGAAACAACTCCTGCTAATACAACCACCACGGTGCTCAAAAGCATATCTTTATTTCCAATGTGGCTTAATTCGTGGGCCAAAACTCCCTCTAATTCTGTTTTATTTAATCTTTGTAAAAGACCTTGTGTTACACAAACAACAGCGTGATTTTTATCACGACCTGTCGCAAAAGCATTAAGTTGCTGTTCTTCAATAATATAAATTTTAGGAATTGGAAGACCCGCAGTAATACATAAATTTTCAACTACTCGATATAATTCCGGATTATCTTTCTTTTCTATTAGTGTGGCCCGCGCCATAGACAACACTAACTTATCTGAAAACCAATAACTGCCAACACTCATTGCAATACTTAAAAATACTGCAAAATATAAAATTGCATTGCTTTGTAATATATTACTAAAAAGCCACCCAACCGCAATAACAAAAACCAAAAACCCGGTTATTAAAAACCAAGTTTTTTGAGTATTTGAGTCTGCGTTTTTATAGATAGAAGGCATGATGAATTTCGAATTCTTAATTTTGAATTTCGAATAAAATAAGAATTTTGAATTCTTTAAAACACGTTTCGAAATTAGAATTTCACCGCGACGGGCTGGCGCTCTGCTTCATTTGCCGTTTGAAATAATTCCATCTGCTTAAATCCAAAACTTCCTGCAATTAAATTTGCTGGGAAACTTTCGATCTTGATATTCAAGTCGCGTACGTTAGTATTATAAAACCTTCTTGCAGCCTGAATTTTGTCTTCGGTATCGGTTAATTCATTTTGTAAAGCCAAAAAATTTGTTGAAGCTTTTAGATCTGGATAATTTTCTGACACAGCAAATAAGCTTTTCAAAGTGGATGACAACATATTTTCTGCTTCTCCTTTTGCTTGTATTCCTTGAGTATTCATTGCATTTGCCCTGGCTTTTGTCACATTTTCAAATAATTCTTTTTCATGGGTTGCATACCCTTTTACTGTTTCCACTAAATTAGGGATTAAGTCATACCTTCTTTTTAGTTGTACATCAATGTCGGCCCACGCTTCTTTTGCCCTATTTTTTAGGGTTACCAAGCCATTGTAGGCCATAATAACCCATAATATTGCTACAACTATAACTACTAGAATAATAGATAATATTGCCATTTGTTTGAATTCTGAATTTTGAATTTAGAATTTTGAATAAAATTATAATTTTGAATTTTTAAAACGTGTTTCAAAATTAATTCATTCGAAATTTAATCGAAATTCGAAATTAGAAATTTCGTTTACTATTTTGGTAATTCTTCCATTAAACTATTTACTACAGGATGCTGAATAATAAACTTATAGTTAAATAACTTTAAAAGCATCATAAAATCTTGCAACTCTTCCCTGAATTTTTCGGGACCTGCAAAAACTTCCCATAATTCTAATGAAAGATTTTTTATGTATTTATGTAAAATTTCATAATCTGCTTTCCTTTTTAAATACACCATAATTTGCTTAAATTCTCCCCGGTCTAGCCAAATTCCCTGACAGTGTTTACAAAAATCTATTTTTACACTTGAATCATCATAATATATTTCAAAAAAAGGAATTCTGCAAGCTGGGCAACGTTTATCAATTCTACTTAACTTAAATTTGCTTTTATCCCGCCAAATATCAAAGTCCAGCCAGTTTAATTGGTTATCCTTATCATCTTTTGCGTATTTTAACTCATCCTTATCAAACCAAACACCCAAACACTCGGGGCAATAATCAACCTCAACATGGTGAAATAACACTTTTTCTAAATTTTTATGGCCATTAGGGCAATCCATCTTTTTAGAATCTAGAAACTAGAAAATAGAATCTAGAATAAATAGTAAATTCAACTTAACTATAACTAAAAATCGGATTTAATACAAGAAAAGAGCCCGCGACGTTTGCCGAAGGCTTGGAATATTTGCATGACGATATTAATCGTCTTTTAGTTTAAGGCTGAAACTTAATAATTTCGTTCTTACTTCTTCAAGACACAATGGACCAAAGTTACAGATTTCCAAAAGATCCTCGGCGCTTTTTTTGATTAAATCACCAACCTTGTCGATTCCCTCGCCTCCCAAACAATTTGTTACACGAACGGATAATTGAAGTTCGGCTAATGATTTAGAAAGAAAATCATCTCCTATTGAAAGCTCAAACTCTGACTTTTGATTAGATACTTTTTGTTCTGCTTGTCCAATTTCTTCAGTTTTTAAAGAAACTTCATCGTAAAAATTAACAGATCTTTTAAGAATTTCTGAAACATCTTGAAAAGAATTAGTTTCAGAAATAACGACTGTTTTATTTGAACATTTCACCTTGGGATCTATTTCAATTTTTAGAAACTTTTTATCCAAAGCTGTTTTTAATTCCGGGAAAAACCCAGGCAATTCCCTTAAGACCGACTCAAATCTTCTGTCTAAAAAGTTTTTGACTTTATTCAAATTTAATTTTCCAGTAATCAGAACTTTTAGCATCTGTGATTCTCCCTTCAAAAATGACAATGAACTAAACACCACTAAAACACTATCACAGCTAAAACAATAAGTCAACAAAAAAGTCCGATGTACAATCGGACTTATACATAGTAAAATTAATGAACCACTTGTTTTGTTTCAATAATTTTAAGGGTTTCTTGGTTTATGCCATCACACAAAGCTAGTCTTTTTTTTATTTCTGGAACTTCAGAATCCATGTAGTATTGAAACTTAATTTCAATTTTTCCAGTAAATAGCGAAACCGATATTTCTTCTAAGAATCGTGGAGTGCCGCAAAAACCATCGAGAAATCTTTTTATTTGCTGTTGAATTTCAAAACAACTTTTTTTCCCATTCATATTAGCTTTGACTACTAATGGAAACATGTCAGGTTCTCCTTAAAAAGAGCTAACTAGATACTAGCAAAAAATCTTGCTTGAAGCAAGATTTTTTGTGTTTAACACTTAATATCTAATAATTCTTAGTAATCTGTGCCCATTCCCATCGGCGGCATATTACCCATTCCAGGGTGTGCATCATCTTTTTTTGGCAATTCTGAAACTACCACTTCTGTAGTTAACAACATAGATGCGGCTGAAACCGCGTTTTCCAATGCAGTCCTTATCACTTTGGTTGGGTCAACTACTCCAGCTTTTATCAAATCTTCATAAACCATAGTTTGAGCATTAAATCCAAATTCACCGCTTCTTTCACGAACTTTTTGCGCCACCACGGCTCCATCAATTCCTGCATTCTGTGAAATCTGTCGTATTGGTTCTTCCAAGGCGCGTTTTAAAATATTAATTCCGGTTTGTTCGTCTCCTTCTAACTTTATACTTTCTAAAGAATTTAAAGCCCTTAATAAAGCAACTCCCCCTCCAGGAACTATTCCTTCTTCAACAGCTGCCCGCGTTGCGTGCAAAGCATCTTCTAATTTATGCTGGCGCGCCTTTTGTTCAACTTCTGTTGCGGCCCCCACCTTTAATACTCCAACTCCACCGGCTAATTTTGCCAATCTTTCCTGCAATTTTTCTTTATCAAAGTCTGAAGTTGACTCTTTAATTCCTGCCCTAATTTGATTAATTCTTTTTTCAATTTCTTCTTTTTGCCCCTTGCCCTCAACAATAGTAGTATTTTCTTTGCTAGATATAATTTTTCTAGCGCGTCCCAAATCCTGTAATTCAACATTTTCTAATTTCATTCCAATTTCTTCAGAAATAACTTTACCCCCTGTAACACAAGCAATATCTTCTAACATCTCTTTTTTTCTATCCCCAAAACCAGGTGACTTTATCGCTAAAGCCGTAAAAATACCTCGTAATCTATTTACAATTAAGGTAGTTAAGGCATCTCCTTCAACATCATCGGCTAAAATAACCAATTCTTTTTTGCCGGACTTAATTATTTTTTCCAGTATTGGCAAAATTTCGGCCAATGCGCTAATTTTTTTATCGGTAATTAAAATATAGGGGTCTTCTAATATTGCTTCCATTTTTTCTTGATTTGAAACCATGTATGGAGAAATATATCCCCGGTCAAATTGTAGTCCTTTTACAATTTCTTTTGAAAGCCCAAAGGTTTTTGATTCTTCAACGGTAATAACTCCATCGCGACCAACTTCTCCCATGACTTCTGCAATTAAGTCTCCCATTTCTTTGTCTTGAGCAGAAATAGTGGCAACCTGTGAAATTTCTTCGTGGCTTGAAATAATTTTAGACATTTCTTTTAATGCCAAAATAATAGTGTCTTTTCCTTTTATAATTCCCTTTCTTAATGCCAAAGGATTTGCCCCAGCGGCAACATTCTTTAATCCTTCGGTAGCTATTGCTTGGGTAAGCAATACTGCGCTAGTTGTACCATCTCCCGCAACATCATTTGTTTTTGAAGCCACCTCTTTGATAATTTCAGCCCCAATATTTTCTATAGCATCTTCTAATTCAATTTCTTTAGCAATAGAAACTCCATCATTGGTAATGGTCGGACTTCCATAACTAGACCCCAAAACCACATTGCGGCCTTTTGGTCCCATGGTTACTTTTACGGCGTTGGCAACTTTATCCAATCCGCTTTTTAGCGCTTTCCGAGCATCTTCTTTAAATATAATTCTTTTAGCCATAATTTTGTATTAAGCGAAAAATGAAAAGCTAAAAATTTAAAACTACAACTTAAAACTTAAAATATTTTTAATTTTGAACTGTAATTTTACACTTTTCGCTTTTAGCTTTTAGTTAATTTTTATTCAATAACTGCTAATATATCGTCTTCTTTTGCAATTAAATATTCTTTGCCATCAACCTTTATTTCGTTTGGTCCATATTTTGTAAACAAAACTTTATCTCCCGGTTTTACTGAAACAGGAACTATTTTCCCGTCATCGGTTTTTCTACCTTGTCCAATAGCAATAATTATACCTTGTTCGGGTTTTTCTTTTTGGGCGGTATCAGGCAAAAAAATACCAGACTTTGTTTTCTCTTCTTCTTTAATTGGCTCTATTAAAATGTGATCTGCTAGTGGCTTAATTGTCATAATTTTTAATTTCGAAACTCGAATTTCGAATAAATTTTGAATGATTTCTGGACCAGCAGGGACTCCCGTAGTCCGAAAGGACGGAGACTGATTTCGAAACGTGTTTAAAAATTCTAATTTCTAATTTTATTCAAAATTCGAAATTCAAAATTCGAATTTAGTTTAACTACTCTAATCTAAGGAATTTTCTTGGTAATGTCAAGCCTATATGAATTTTTGCATCAAATACTTGCATATTTTTAAAAACGTATTAAAATTATGGAAGATGGTTTTTGGAATCTCGAAAACCAAAAGAAAGGAGGCAAATTAGATGAAAACCAACCAAAGATTGGGGGTGATCCTCATCTAACCCCTTTTGCAGCGGGACGAGTGCAGAGCCACACCAAACATCCTTAGGGATAAAAGGCTCTTTGCACCACTCCCGCTTTTTTTTATTATTTACAAATGAAAGTCCCTGCATACGATTACACAGGGACTAAATTTAGAATTTATTATTTACTGTGCTTTTGTAAGCACCCTATCCTTGCGATAATCATCATAATGGGAAATATAATCTGGCTGCTTAGAGTCTTCTATTTCTTTGTAGTAAGCCTTCAAGACATAATATTCAATTGTTCTACGACAATGAGAAGTTATGGGATGAGCGAGATCAGAGAATATTATGGGACGTCCATTAGTATCGCATATGGCTCGATTTTCTTTGAGTTTTTCACCGCATTGATTACAAAATCGCGCAAGTAAATGATTCCGAGAATAGCACTTTGGACATTTATCCATTACTTTACGGCTAGGCATAGAAATAATGATGCCGTTATTACTTTCAATAACTTTAAGATCATGCACTACAAAATTACCTTCAAAGGTAATTGAACAAAAAGCTTTTAAACGTTCGGAACTATCTTCCATAAGCTTGATGCGAATTTCGGTAATTTTTGTCATTGACGCGTCTCCTTGGGCTTTTAGCCCATTGTGAAGTGGTGAGAAAAGTTTTGAATGATCTAACTTACTTATAACAGATGTAATCTATAAAGTAAAATCTTATAAACAAAAAAGCTCATACAATATTTTTGTAAAAAAACAGGAGAGAATTTATCTCTCCTTATAAGTAAACCTATAAAGACCTATTCCTTTCGCTTTCTTCTTCCTGCCGTTTTTTAGCTTCCTTTTCTAATGAATCATGGTATGCGAAAACCACAGGAGTCATAACAAAAAGAAAAATTACAGTCAAGGGAATAACTGCAATCCCATATTGTTTTTCCAAAATGGAATAAAGTGCCATTCCTGCTGCTGCCAAAACAGTAAAGATTGCCAAAGCTAACATAAACAAATCGTCTTTCTTTTCCTGGGTCATCATGGTGGTTCTCCTTTCACGAGAAGTAAGGGCCGAGGTGGCTGTCTTTTTTCACATACGCGTCAAAACTATGCCGAAAAGCTCTGTTGAGTAATGTAACAATGCAAGTACAGGAAAAAATGGTCTCCCATATTGCATTGGGCCAGAAAAAAGCAATGATAAAGAATATGGAAGAAAACACAAGCGCGATACTCATGTTTCTTGCATGGTTTCTGTCATACTTCTTCAGGAAATTAACCAAATGGAAAGCAAATTGAGGGTGTCTATAAAAAGCTTCGTACAATCTTTTTGTAAACTCTCGACCCCTCTTTTTAGAAGCGTAATAATATGCCCAAATTGCAATAAATTGAAGAAACATTATGTACCCTACAAAGTATTTCATAGATACTGAATTGGGATTAACTGAAAAAATAATCATGCACTCAACTACACCTATCAAAAAAGGAATGATGGTATCCATAAAAGACATCGGCCAGAGGTACTGGAATTCTGCAACGTACCTATACCAAACAAATAAAATAATAACAAAAGTATTTACTCCGCGTAAAATAGATATAAGACCAAATTCATTCTTATTTACGATATCTTTTACTTCGATAACTAAAAACCCAAAAGCAATACACTGTATAATATTTAACACGGTAACATAGACGCTTGCCTGATACGGGAGAATTGCTTCAAAAAGTTTGGGCAAAGGGATTTCTTCTCTTCTTTCTGTGACCATTGTTAATTCCTTTCTGAAAGTTAAAATTTCAAAGGGCTATTTTTAATATAACAATTTTATACAGTAAAGTAAAATCTTATAAACTTTTAAGATATTTTCCGGTATAGCTCTTTTTATTTTTAGCAATCTCTGCTGGAGTTCCTTGAGCTATAATATTTCCACCCTTCTCTCCGCCTTCTGGTCCTAAATCAATAATATAGTCAACGCAACTAATAAAATCTATATTGTGTTCGATGGTCAAAACTGTATTTCCTTTATCAACTAAATTTCGCAGTACCGAAACTAATTTTTTTATATCTTCAAAATGCAATCCTGTGGTCGGTTCATCTAAAATATATAAAGTGTTTCCGGTTCCCTTCCTTGAAAGTTCAGTTGCTAATTTTATTCTTTGGGCTTCTCCACCAGATAAAGAGGTTGCTGATTGGCCTAATTCAATATAAGAAAGTCCAACTTCTTTTAGGGTTTTCATTTTATCAAAAACAGCAGGAATATTTTTGAAAAACTCACCAGCTTCTTCAATAGTCATTTTTAAAACATCCGCAATATTTTTGTCTTTATATAAAATTTCTAAAACTTCTTTGCTGTATCGCTTACCTTTGCACTCTTCGCATTCAATATAAATATCTGGCAAAAAATACATTTCAACTTTTTTTACACCTTGACCTTCACATGCTTCGCATCTTCCGCCTTTTACATTAAAACTGAACCTACCAGCAGAATATCCCCTAATTCTTGCCTCTTTAGTTTGTGTAAAAACATCTCGCACATGAGAAAATGCTCCTGTATAAGTAGCGGCATTTGATCTTGGCGTCCTGCCAATTGGAGACTGGTCAACCAAAACAATTTTATTTATATTTTCAGTTCCTAAAATTTCTTTGAAAATTCCCGGTTCATCTTTTGCTCGGTAAAATTTTTTTAGTAGAGATTTAGCTAAAATATCATTTACTAGCGATGATTTTCCACTGCCCGAAACACCCGTTACACAAATAAATTGACCCAAAGGAAAATTTATATCAATATTTTTTAGATTATGCTCTCTGGCCCCTATAACAGTTAAATAATTTTGTGATTTTTTTGTCGCTTGTCTCTTGTTTCTTATTTCTTCATCATTCACTTTTTTTCTACCAGATAAATATTTTCCTGTGAGAGTATCTGATTTTAAAATTTGTTTTGGAGTTCCTGTAAAAATAACCTTACCCCCATGCTTACCGGCTCCGGGCCCAATATCAATTATCCAATCTGATGCCATCATAGTTTGTGGATCATGCTCAACTACAATTACTGTATTTCCCAAATCCCTTAATCTTAATAGAGTTTCAATTAATCTATGCTGGTCCCGCGTATGCAAACCAATAGAAGGCTCATCTAAAATATACAAAACTCCCGATAGCTTAGAACCTATTTGCGTTGCTAATCTTATTCGTTGTTCTTCTCCGCCAGCCAATGTCCCTGCTTTCCTATCTAATGTTAAGTAATCCAATCCCACATCAACTAAAAATTGGCTTCTTTCAACAATTTCTTTTAAAATTGGCTGGCTTATTTTTGATTCGCCCACATTCAAACTTGGTAAAAGATTTTCAAAAAAAACTTTTACTTTTCCAATGGGCATCTGTACAATCTGATCAATCGATTTATCAAAGACAGTCACTGCTAAAACCTCTGGCTTTAACCTTTTACCTAAACATTTTTCACATTTTTTAATAACCATATACTGCTCAATTTCTGCTCTTGTCCACTCAGAATCTGTTTCGTGATATCTTCTTTCAAGGCTAGGAATCACTCCTTCAAACTTTCCACCCGCCTGCAATTCATTTGGCCAGCCCGCAGAGCTTCGCTTGTCGATGCTGGCGGGCGTAGCCAATGTGAGCAGGTCTCCATTTAAAATTATGTCAATAATTTTAGGCGATAAATTTTTTACAGATTCATCTAGGGAAAATTTATATTTTTTTGCTAATTCTGAAAGTTTCCAATAATAGTATCCCTGCCTGCCTACTTTGTGGCTAGCCCTACTCCATGGCCAAATTGCACCCTCAGAAATTGTTAAATTTTTATTTGGAATTACAAGTTGCGGATCAATTTCCAGTTTTTCTCCAAGTCCAGTACATTCAACACAAGCTCCATAAGGATTATTAAAAGAAAATGTACGCGGTTCTAATTCTGGTAAAGATATTCCACAATCTTCACAGGCAAAATGCTCGGAAAAAATTAAATCATTATTATTTTTTTTTCTTGCTACTTGTTTCTTGTCGCTCGTTGATATAATTACTATTCCTTTTCCTAATTTCAGTCCGGTTTCCAAAGAATCAACCAAACGCGACCTGTCTAATTCTTTTTCTAGAATTAGCCTATCAACAACCGCTTCAATAGTATGTTTTTTATTTTTATCTAGTTGGTTTTGTATCGCTTCTTCTATGGGAAAAATATCTCCATTAATTCTTACTCTTACAAATCCATTTCTTTGAATCTCCTCTAAAATAGCCCGATGCTCCCCTTTTTTGCTCCTGATAACCGACCCCATTACCATAATTTCCGAATTAGACTTTATTTTCATTACTTGTTCAACAATTTGGTCTATCGTTTGCCTTGAAATTAATTTTTTACAATTTGGACAATGAGGTTTTCCGATTCTTGCAAATAAAAGACGCAGATAATCATAAATTTCTGTGATTGTTCCAACTGTAGACCTTGGATTGTGCACTGATTTTCTTTGGTCAATTGAAATAGCTGGGCTTATTCCCTCTATTTTATCTACATCAGGCTTATCCATAACGCCTAAAAATTGCCTGGCATAAGCGGATAAAGACTCCACGTACCTTCTTTGGCCTTCAGCATACAAGGTATCAAAGGCCAAAGATGATTTTCCAGAACCCGATAAGCCGGTAATCACCACCAGCCTATTTTTGGGAATATCTAAATCTATGTTCTTGAGGTTATGCACTCTCGCCCCTCTGATTTTAATATAATCGTTTTTCATTTTCGTAAAATAGTAGGTCATTATAATTCAAAAAAGAGGATAAGTAAATGATAATGTATGTAGCTTTATGTATAATAGAAGTAAGGAATAAATAAAATAAAAAGCCCTGCGTTGCGGCAGAGCCATTGCTAAAAATTACAATTTTTAATATAATTTTTTGAAACCATTTTCCAATCTTTCAAAACAAGCTATTTTATTATTATCTTTTATGATAAAAATCCCTTTATCATTTATTTCAATTGAACATTTTTTAAACTCGGGATTAGATAGTAATTGAATTAACTCAAAGATAATTTCCCTTAATTCTCCTTCAATTTGCATGGGAAACACAATATTCATTATGGTCTCTCCAAAAAAGGTTTTAAATGTACTCACTATTTAATCATACCATAATATAATAATTTTTTAAGGCCCATTGATAAAATACGATTTTAGGTTTAATTTACATACATAATGAACAAATTCAAAGTAATACCAAAATCTCAAATTGATAAGCTTCCCAAAACAGCAGGGGTTTATTTGTTTTATGAAAATAAACCAACACCTAATATCAAACACCCAACACCTATGTATATTGGTAAAGCAATACATATAAAAGACAGAGTCAAAAACCATTTTCAGCAACCTTCATATAAGGATAATTTATTTATAAAGAAAATTAATAAAATAGGTTTTATAAATACTGATTCAGAAATTGAAGCTTTAATTTTAGAAGCTAATTTAATTAAAAAACATCAGCCAAGGTTTAATGTAGTTTGGCGTGACGATAAAAATTATTTTTATGTTGCAATAGCGCAAAACCGAAGTAAAATTCCATATATTTTTATAACTCACCAAATAGGTAAATCTAAAATCATAAATCATAAATCTAAAATCACTTATATTGGTCCTTTTGTAGAGGGAAATGCTTTGAAAAAAACGTTAAAATATTTACGACGGATTTTTCCATACTACACATCTATTAAACATCCTATAACTGATTGTACTTGGTGCCATTTAGAGCTTTGCCCGGGGCCAAATCCTAATATTAAAGAGTATAAAAATAATATTAAAAAATTAGTATTAATATTGCATGGCAAAAGAAAAATTGTTTTAAATAAATTAAAATATGAAATGCAACAACTTTCTAAAATTAATAAATATGAGGAAGCCTTAAAGATTCGGGATAAAATGCATTCTTTAGAACAGGTAATGGCGCATGTGCATTTATTAGAGACAAGAGATAGAAGACAAGAGACAAGGGACAAGAGACAAGGGACAAGCATATTAGACGGGAAATGGCTGAAAACAGAGAAAATTTTACGAGAAATTTTGAGTGTAAAAAAACCCATTTCAAAAATTGAATGTTATGACATTTCAAATATACAAGGCAAATACGCTACTGGATCAATGGCGGTTTTTATAGACGGAAAACCAGACAAAAGCCAGTACAAAAAGTTTAAGATAAAAATGAAAAATGAGCCAAATGATATTGCAATGTTAAAAGAGGTGTTAATGAGGCGACTGGCACATTCAGAATGGACTTATCCAGAAATTATGTTGATTGACGGCGGAATCGCGCAACTTAATATTGCCATAAAAGCAAAAAAAGAATTCCTCGCAAATTTAACGATCGTTAAAAACACAAGGAAAATTAAGAACATCAAAATCATATCAATTGCAAAAGGCAGACAGGAATTATTTACTGCCGCCTCGCCTAAAAAGGCGGACGAGCCCCGCTCAAATTTTACGAAAAAATTTGAGCGGGAAAGTAAACCAAAGATCATTCCACTAAAAAACCTGCCACAAGAAGTATATAATCTTATTAAATACTTAGACGACGAGGCCCATAGATTTGCCATTTCGTATCATAGATTTCTTCGTAGTAAGAAAACTATGGGACTAAATACATAGGAGGGGTCGGGAGGATTAGGTATCCTCCTGTGTAGGAAATTATTCAAAACCGAGGATTTTGAAGGAGCGAAGCGACATCGCCTACCGCAAAAAGCTTCGTAAAAAGGCGTTACTAAATTAATCAAAAAAAACAGTCAATTTTAGGTATTTTTGTATTTCCATGAATTGCTCAAAATAGTCGTAAAAATAGCACTTTTTTTCCATTTTTTACCATAAAATACTTGACAAGAATACATAATGGGTGTATAATTAAAATATAGGGTGAAATTGTTTTACCCTGATGTCCGAAAACTTGGAGGAAAAAATGCTCACTTACATCCGCCATTGTTGGAAAGTTATGACCGGCAAGAAACTGATCAAAGTTTGGGGACAATCTGGCCTAGGTGGGGCCATCGGAGTCCTCACCTACTCAGATGGATCCGAAATCGTTATGGATTACTATCCGCCCACATGGACGGAAGAATCCCTCGCAAAAAACAAGTTGTAGAATAGCTAGCTATTATACAACAAAGTCCCACATTTCAGTGAGGGACTTTTCTTTTTCTGGAAATCTGATATAGTGGACTTATCAATGAACCCCGTTAGAAGTTTGGTAAAAATATAAAAACTTCACTCCGTTAGAGGTCATGGAGTTTCGGGAGAAACTTAAATAAAACGAACCTCTAACGGGGTTCAATGGGTAAAAATCTCAGAGGTAATTAATTAACACGAGTAAGCAAAAATATTTTATTTGTAAAATATTTTTGCCCAGACTTCTAAACGGGGTGAAAAAGCTTCTTTTTCAAATTGTAGCAGCTGGACTAGGACTCTGGCTGGCAAATATGTTTGTGCCGGGGATTAGGGTTGTGATACTTTCTGATTCAAACTTTTTTGGAATTGATTTAACAACTCAATGGCAACTCTTTTTGCTTTTTTCGATTATACTAGGTTTGCTTAATTTTTTCGTAAAACCAATATTAAACGTAATTACCTTACCTTTAAGAATTATTACTCTCGGACTTTTCAGCTTTGCCATAAATGCGGGATTAATATGGATTGTGGACGTTGTATTTAAAGAATTAAGTGTTCCTTTTTTATATCCTCTTTTATACACAACACTTATTATTTGGGGGCTGAATGTAATATCATTAATAGTATTTAATAGAGACTAAATTAGTATGAATCAAATATTATTTTTTGGACAAATTGCTGTTTCGGTGATTTTAATTGTGCTTATTGCAATCCAGCAACGAGGAACCGCCTTGGGTTCCGCTTTTGGGGGAGGGGGTGGAGAATTTTATTCTGCAAGACGAGGAATACAAAAAAAATTACACTATGCTACAATAGGCATAGCTGGACTATTTATAATTTTGAGTATTTTAGGTCTTTTAATTTAAAAATAAAGTAATGAAATTTCCTAGTTTTTCCCAGTGGAAACAAATTTTTAAAGTACTCAAGAATAAAGAAAAGATAGCACTATCAGTATTTTTAATACTAAGTGTTTCGTCTTTAATATTTCTTTTAAATAGTTTTTATATTAATAATACAAAAGTAGTTCCATCTTTGGGAGGCAAATATATAGAAGGCGTCCTAGGTCAACCAAGATTTATTAATCCAATATACGGCGAAACGAACGACGTTGACAGAACTTTAATTGATTTAGTGTTTTCTGGTTTAATGACTTATGACAACAATGGTAAAATAGTAAACGACTTAATAGAAAGTTATAATATTTTTGATAATGGTAAAACATATGAATTTATATTAAAAGATAATATTTTATGGCACGATTCAAAACCACTTACTGCTGACGACGTAATATTTACAATAAAAACAATACAAAATTCAGATTATAAAAGTCCGCTAAGGGCTAATTGGGTTGATATAAGTATAGAAAAAGTCTCAGATAAATCTTTTAAGTTTCATTTAAAAAGCCCTTATAATTCTTTTCTTGAAAATTGTACTCTCAAAATATTGCCAAAACACATTTGGGAAAATATTTCACCAGAAAATTTTGCTCTTTCGCTATATAATCTTCAGCCTATTGGCTCTGGCCCATTTGAATTTATTGATATTAATCAGTTAAATACCGGGTTTATAAAAACTCTAAATCTAAAATCAAATAGAAAGTATTACAATCACCCATCATTTATTGCAAATATATCTTTTCAGTTTTTTGAAAATAAAGAAGACTTAATTAAAGCGGTAAATTCAAGAGAAATAAAAGGATTTACATTAACATCAATAGAAAATAATGAAGTTGCTGAAAAAGAAATAAAGCAGGGCTGGTCAAAAAATGATAAATTTTATGTATATTCTTTTTCCTTGCCAAGGTATTTTGCTGTATTTTTAAATAATCAAAAGTCATCTATATTTTCAGATGAAAATATAAGAAAGGCATTGCTTTATTCAGTAAATAAAAATGAACTTATAGGAAAAATAAGCGCCGAAACAAAGAATAATATTTCATCTGTTAATTCGCCTATTTTACCAAATTTTTATAACTATCAAGAACCATCTATCAATTATAGCTTTGACACCGATAAAGCAAAAACTTTACTAGATAAATCAGGTTTTAAAGATAACGGTTCGGCTCCGCTCATCGCAGGTGGTCAAGGTCAAAGAGAAAAAGCCGTTACAAAAAAACCTGCTTTCCAATTTACAAGTTATTTGAAAGTTGGATCCAAAAATTCAGAAGTTATACAGCTTCAATCTTGTCTTGCCAGATTAGACGATAATTTTAAAAATTTACTTTTAAATGAAACTAATGGAACTTACAAAAAGGGAACTGAAAATGCAGTAACAGAGTTTCAAAAAAAATACTTGCCAAACCTTGCTCCAACTGGTGAAGTTGGAAGCTCAACTAGAGCACAATTAAATAAACTTTGCTTAGGCCCTGCTCAAAACGCGCAACTGTTAAAATTCACATTAGTAACCATAAACCAACCACAATTAGTAAGAGTAGCAAATTTGCTTAAAGATTACTGGCAAACAGTTGGCATAAGCGTTGAAATAAATGCCGTTTCACTTACAGATTTAAAGCCAATTATTAAAAATAGAAGTTACGATGCTTTACTTTATGGAGAAGCGTTGGGGGTGATTCCAGATTTATATCCATTTTGGCATTCATCACAAAAGTTAGATCCCGGATTAAATCTCTCATTCTACGAAAATAAAAATGTAGATCAGTTATTAAAAGAAGCCCGAGAAACATTAGACGAATCTATTAAAGCGCAAAAACTTGAAAAATTACAGGATACTATAAATAATGATGCCCCTGTCCTATTTTTGTACAACCCCGATTATATTTACTGGGTCACGCAACAAATTCAAGGAATAGATACTCAAAAGATTGTTGACCCCGCAAAAAGATTTGTGAATATTACGAATTGGTTTATTAATACTAAAAGGGTATGGAAATAATCCTACGAATTACGAATCATGCCGAATTACGAATAACAATAATAGACGCCGTATTGGTAATTCGATTAAATTCGTAATTCGTAGGAATTATAAATGGATATTAATTTAAAAAACTTAACTCCCGATATACGATATTTAGATGACATGAAAAAAGTGTGCTATGACCAAGAATGGTTCGCATCAGCTGAAAATTTTGAGTTATATTTCATGTACCGGGGAATAGAAAAAAAAAATGGCATACGATATGACATAACCGTAATTCCTGCCAATATGTTAGGAAACGAATTTGTAAAAACTAAGGGTCACTACCATATTGGGAAATACCAGGAAGTGTACACTGTATTAGAAGGCCAAGCTATATACTTAATGCAAAAGAAAAAAATAGATGATGAGATTGAAGATATCTACGTAGTAAAAGCAAAAAAAGGAGATGTTGTGGTAATTCCATCTGATTATGGGCATATCACCATTAACCCTTCAAGCATAGAAGATTTGAAAATGGCAAACTGGATTGATTCTGATTGTAAAAGTGATTACTCTTTATTTGAAAAATTTCAAGGCGCCTGTTACTACTACTTAGCCACTGAAAACGGGGCAAGCTGGGTAAAAAACGAACACTATAAAAATATTCCTGATCTTCGTTTTGAAGAACCGTTAAAAGAGGTTCCAAAAGATTTAGACTTTCTTAAAGCTAGTTAAGAATGCGGATGTGGCGGAATTGGCAGACGCACTGGCTTCAGGTGCCAGCGGAGGAAACTCCATGAGAGTTCGACTCTCTCTATCCGCACAAAATATAGTTCTCAAATAATATTAAAATTAAATAATTTCAAATTGTAAATTTCAAATTGAAAATTAGATACTTATGTTTAGACAACAAACAAGAAAATCCTTCGACAAACTCAGGACAAGACCCTTCGACTCCGGACACTCGGCTGAGCTCAGTCGAAGTCCTCAGGCAAAGCCTGCTGGAACCCAGGGTAAAACGGAAAACAATCTAAAAATAATTCCTCTTGGAGGAATGGAAGAAGTCGGCAGAAACATGACGATTTTTGAATATGGCCAAGATATTGTCATTTTAGATATGGGTCTACAATTCCCCGAAGAAGATATGCCCGGAATTGATTATGTAATTCCAAATGTAGAATATTTAAAAGGCAAAGAAAAGAATATTAAGGCGGTAATTTTTTCACATGGCCATTTAGACCATATTGGAGCTGCCCCAATTTTACTAAAAAAATTAAATTATCCCCAAAGTATTGGCAGACCATTAACCTTAGAAATGATAAAACACCGGATGGAAGACTTTGATAAAAATAGCTCGAAAAAATTAAAAACAACTTATATAAAATCCTTAGACGAAAAAATTAACCTAGGAAATTTTAAATTATCATTTTTTCAAATTGATCACGCTATTATGGACGCTGTAGGAGTTGTTTTAGAGACTCCAGTTGCAACTATAGTGCACCCTGGAGACTGGACTATAGAAAAAGACCCCATTGGTAGAGATGTTATACACTATCATCACTTAGCTAACCTAAAAAGGCCTACTATTTTAATGTTGGAAGCCTTAGGGGCAATAAATATCAAAACCCCCGTAACTGAACAAGAAATGTTAGGCAATATAAATAAACTAATTGGACAAGCTCCGGGCAGAACTATTATTGCCACATTTTCTAGCCAAATAGAAAGAATTAAACAAATATTAGAATTTGCCACTCATACAGGAAAAAAAGTTGCCCTAGACGGATTTTCTATGAAGTTAAATATTGAACTTGCCACAAAACTAGGCTATATAAAAGTGCCAAAAGGAGTTATTATTCCGGTAGATAAAGCACAAGATTATCCGGATAATAAAGTAGTAATTATTTGTACAGGAGCTCAAGGAGAAGAAATGGCGGCCTTGCCAAGAATTATTGCAGGAAATCACAAATATATTAAAATAAAAAAAGAAGACACTATTATATTTTCTTCTTCAGTTATTCCAGGAAACGAAAGAACCGTACAAAGGGTAAAAGACAATATTTATCGCCTTTCTGACAATGTATATCATAATGACATTATGAATGTACACGCTTCAGGACACACTAATATAGATGGTATTAAACAAATGCTTAATGAGGTAAAACCAGATTACTTCATTCCCGTTTATGGAAATCACTTTATGCTAAAAGAATGCGCAAGAATAGCTTATGGAATGGGATTTAAAAAAGATAAAGTATTTGTGCCTGATAATGGATCTGTGATAAAATTTACTAATCTACCTATAAACGCAGGACTAAAAGCGGAAATTCTAAAAGAAAAAGTTCCTTCAAATTATGTTTTTGTTGACGGACTTGGAGTGGGAGATGTAGGAGAAATAGTTTTAAGAGACCGCCAAATTTTAGCTGAAGATGGAATGTTTGTAATTGTTGCTGTAATTGATAGACAAACAGGAAAAGTAAAAGGCTCTCCAGATATAATATCTCGTGGTTTTGTGTACTTAAGGGAATCAAAAGATTTGCTCAGCCAAACCAGAAAAAAAGTAATTGAAATTGTAAATAAAACAGCTGGGCAAGGAGGAGCCGTAAATTGGGTTTATGTAAAAGATGAGATAAGAAATAAAGTCGGCGATTTTCTCTTTGCAAAAACCGAACGAAGGCCCATGATTTTACCAGTGGTAATTGAAGTGTAAAAATGAAATTTTGAATTCTGAATTTTGAATTTCGAATAAAATCAGAATTTTTAATTTTTAAAACGTGTTTCAAAATTAAGTCATTCGAAATTTATTCAAAATTCGAGTTTCGAAATTCGAAATTAAAGTTATGCGTATCGTATCTGGCATTCAGCCAACAAGCCAAATTCATATTGGAAATTATTTAGGAGCCATTAAACAATGGATAGAGCTTCAAGAAAAAAATGAATGTGTTTTCTTTATTGCTGATTTGCATGCGTTGACTATTCCCTACGATCCAAAAAAAATACAGAATTCAATTAAAGATACGGTTATTGCGTATATTGCTACTGGTTTAAATCCTGATACCTCAATTATTTTTGTGCAATCTCAAATAAAAGAGCACGCAGAGCTTTGTTGGCTTTTAAATACTATTTGCCCTATTGGAGAACTGCAACGAATGACGCAGTACAAAGACAAGTCTGCCAAATTTAAAGAAAACATAAACGCTGGCCTATTTGATTATCCTGTTTTAATGTCAGCCGATATTTTGCTTTATAAAGGCGAATCCGTTCCTGTCGGCCGCGATCAAGAGCAACACATTGAACTAACCAGATCGCTTGCGAAAAAATTTAATCAAAAATTTGGGCAAACTTTTAAAGAACCTTCGTCACTCATATTAAAGGAAGGCTCTAAAATAATGAGTTTGACCGATCCAAAAAAGAAAATGTCAAAGTCCGACGATCCTAAAAGCTGCATATTTTTATTTGACGAACCAAAAGATATTGAGAAAAAAGTTATGTCGGCCCAAACTGACTCTGGCAAAGACGTGACGTATAACATCACAAAAAAACCAGGTATTTCCAATCTTCTTACCATATATAGTTTGATAAAAAACACTACCAC
>MHOR01000024.1 GCA_001821915.1 Candidatus Staskawiczbacteria bacterium RIFCSPHIGHO2_02_FULL_34_10
AAAAAATATCGTGGCTAGGTTGGATATCTAGTCTAGAGCCTTATAGATTATGGAAAGACATAAATTTCAAGGAGAAGAAGTACCAAAAAAAGAATTACTATCTACTCCTGAACAAAAATACAAAGTTTTGGAGTCAAAAAATCCAGTAGAAAGTTTTTCTGATTTTTCTGAGGAACAACAAGAAGAAATTGACAACATGCTAAAAATACTCTTGTCTTTGGCGCATTTTATCGGCAATGATTTTCATATCCCCGTGGAACTCAATAAACCGGGTGCTGGTTGGCATTGGGATTTTAAAAATAATATTATTCGTATTGATCCAAGCGACATTCTCCTGGAAAAATTTAATGAAAAACGGCAAAAAATGGGCCAGCGCCCACTCAGCCAAGAAGAACATGAAAATTATTTGCGAGGTGTCATTTGTCATGAAGGATTTCATAAAAGGCTTACGAAGACAGAGTTCATTAATATGAAAGATTGGAAAGAACTTGGATATGGACTTGGTCTGAATGCTCCTGAAGATATTAGAGTCAACACTGCTGGTGCTGAATATTACCCAAGATTTGGTGGACAATTGGATTTAATGTACGAACAGAATCTTGATTTTGAATCAAAAGAAAAACAAAAAGCAAAAAAAGAACTTGGCAAACAGCCACGTTTTATACAGGCGGTATTTAAAATTTTAGAGTTGGGGTTTCAATGGCACAAAGGTGAAAAAATGGAGATAGGCGAAGGATTGTCCATTGAAGTAAAGGAATATGTTAAAAAAATGCTGCCGCAGTACGAAAATTTTTGGAGGTTATTCCCCACAAAGGCAATGGCTGACGGATCTGAAAAAGATGAAAATAAATTGACAGGAGAAAAATCAATTTATCGGCATTCAGAAGAATCATATGGCATTTATCGTGACAACATTTGGCCGGAATTTAAAAAGTTGGTTGACATGGACATAGGAGACCAAAAAATGCAGGGGGCACTTGGTGATATGCAAAAAAACCAGGAAGAGGGATCACCGGACGGTCAGGATTTACCACAAGATTTAAAAGATAAACTCACAAAAGAGGAGCAAGAGTCGCTAAAGGAAGCCATTAAAAAAGTATTGGATCAGTCCCAAGTAGGAGGAGAAGAAAAACCTAAGGATAGCGAAAAAGCAGAAGGTGGCCAGCAAGCCGAGGAGCAGGAGGGCGTAGATAAAGAGTCTGAAGCCAAAAAAGATTCTTTTAATCCAGTTGATTTAGATTCCTTGTCAAAAGAACTGAAGCAGAAAATAAAAGAGTATGTGGATTCTCTTTCAAAAGAACAGCAGGAAGAAATGGAAGAAAGCGCAAAAGCCAGATTAAAAGAATTTGAAGATTCTTTAAATGAAGAGCTGCAGGGTAAATTATCGGAAACTCCAGAAATGAAAGTTAAAAGAGAGGAAGAGCAAAAATCAGATCAAGAACAGGTAGGAAAAAAGCAGGTGGTAAAAAAAGAAAGCCCAAGCGTTGACCCAAAAGAACTGAAAAAGTATAAAAAACATATTGCAAAAGAACTTAAAAAAGATGCCAATGTGTATGAAAAAATGAGAAGAGAGGTTTTACCATTGATTGATAAATTAGAAAATGAGGTTCGCGACATATTTACTGCCCGAAAAATGGGTGGCTGGAAAAGTGGGAATAAAACGGGCCCAAAGATTGACCTTAAAAAAAGGATAGAAGAAAAAGCTAAATCTATTTCTATTGTGGAAAGCAAGGCATGGCAAAAAAAAGAATTACCAAAAGAAAAAGATTACGCTATTGGCATATTGAATGATCTTTCTGGGTCTATGAAAGGAGAAAAAATCTATGAAGACTTTAAGTCAAAAATTGTAATTTCAGAGGTGCTTAATCGCTTATCTATTAACACAGAAATTCTTGGTTTTAATGACCGTATTTACGAATATCAAAATTTTGGCCAGCCAATGTCAAAACAAATCAGAGAAAATATGGGAGGTATGCTAAGTGAGGTTAATGATACTAGTGATACTGGCAAAGCTAGGTGGAATGACGATGGTTGGGCGGTCCAGCAGGCGGCAGAGAGGCTTATGCGCCAAAAGGCAGATTACAAGTTTTTGATTGTAATGTCTGATGGTGAGCCAGTAGAATCACCCATGCATCCGCGAGAAAAATATGAACTTAGTGGGGTGATTGCAAAATTATTAAAAGAAACTAATATCCGAATTATTGGTTTGGGTATTGGCAATAGAACTGATCATGTTAGAGACTATTATCCCAATAGCATCGCCAATGTGAAAGTAAAAGAAATGGCCGAAAAATTAGCAGATCTTATAAGAGAAGTGATTGCAGATTACGATAAATTTTGATATAATGAAATCATGAAACCAAAAATAATGAAATTTAGACAGACGCTTTTTTGGGATGTAAATCCTAAAAGTATTGATGCAAAAAAAAATGCCAGATATATTATAGAGCGGGTTTTGGAATTTGGAGATCCTAGAGAGGTGGGTTGGGTTCTAAATTACTATCCAAAACGCACTGTTAAAAAAGTGATGAATCTTCCGCGAGTTCAATTAAGTCCTAAATCAAAAGCTTTATGGTCTCTGATGTTAAAGTAGCAAAAGTCTTTGATTCGCTTTTTTTTAATACTTTACCCAAGGACGCTGTTTTGTCATTGGGAAAATGCTCACAAATGGATTTTTTTTCACGCGATAAATGGTATTTAGCGGGTGGCACTGCATTGGCCTTACAATCAGGACATAGAAAGTCTTACGATTTGGATTTTTTTACAGAAAATAAAAGTTTTGACGAAAAAGGTGTTGAAAAAGTATTAAACGAATATGGTAAATGGGTTACTAATAATATAAGTAAGGGAACAGTATTTGGTATATTTTCTAAAACAAAAATGAGTCTTATTGCTTACCCCTTTTTCACGCCGGCTGAAAAAATAAGTAAGTTTGGCACAGTTTCTTTATTGGCTATTGGCGATATTGCAATAATGAAAATTGTGGCAATTTCCCAGCGAGGGAAAAAACGGGATTTTTTTGACTTGTATTGGATTTGTAACAATGTAGTATCGTTGCAAGAAAGTATCCTAAAAGTCGACAAACAATATTCTGTGCGGCAAAATCCCACCCATATTTTAAAAAGCCTTGTATATTTTCAAGATGCAGAGGATGATCCCGAACCAGAAATTTACTTTAAAGCAACGTGGAAAGAGGTGAAAAAGTTTTTTAGCAGAGAAATTTCGATTATTGCCAAAAAAATAATAAGATAAAATATTACTGGTTATACTGTTATGAAAACAAAAGTTAAAAATACATCAGTCTCAAGGTTCGCAGAAGTAGTAGTGGGCCAAAAAGAAGTTGGTTTGGCAATCGCAAAAAATGAGGCAGAGTTATCGTTAATGCAAAAGAAACTAAAAAACGATGGTTTTTGCAAAGTAGAAACTGTATCTGATATTTTTAAATCCCCCAAAGTCTTTTTTGTTGTCAAAGAAACTATGGATAAAGATTTTTACGATGTTATGGTGCAATACCCAAGCGGTCAAGTCGAAATTTTTGATAAGCAAGTTATGCGTCAGCAGATTTTTTTGCCAGATTATGATAATTCGGCCGTTATTTGTATTGTTGAAATAAATAGCTTAAATACATTAAAAAAAAGGGGCTTTAACTTATTATCAATAGTAGGCCCGGCTTTTCAATATTAACTATATGGTTTTACATGAAGGACAAAGAACAACAGAAGAAGTTTTAAAAGAAACACCAGTGTTGGAAACTGAAAGTACAGTTTTTTTTTCGGGCGTCGAGTTGCCAAAAGCAAAAGACGGGTCTGGCAATTGGGTGCCCAGAAGAGAAAAATATGAAGATTACATATACGATGATGTATCAGTTGAGTTACAGAGAAATTTTGCGCTAGCTTTTAGCTTAAACCAACCCTATTTAGTAGAAGGTGGCACAGAAATAGGAAAAACAACCGCAGTAATGGAAATGTGTTCTCGTTTGGGCTACGAAGTACATTATGTCAATTTAAATTATGGAACCGATGAATCAAAACTAATGGGAAAACCCATGCCTAATTTACAAAGGCAAGATTTAAAGGATCCAGAGTTTGTTTATTGGCTTGGGAAAATATCGTCTGGTCTCATGCCTGAAGAAGGAAAAGTTAAAGTGATTGTATTAGATGAAATTGGTGCAGCCCAGCCGGGAAACATAATCATACTTCACGAAATATTTGACCAGTTAGAACGGGGCGGATCAGTCGATTTATCGGAATATGGCAATGGCGTGGTGAATATTGATCCTGAAAAGGTAAAAATAGTAGCCTTGACCAATCCTCCTGGCAAAGGATATCAGGCTGTAAATGTAATAAGTCCGCCTTTAATGCGCCGTTTTACCTATTTTAAAGCTCTTTCTGAACTGCCAGAAAAATCCGTATCATCATACATATCGGCATTATTTGAAAAAGAAGAAGTGCTTATGGAAATTCCCGGAATTGGCGAGGTTATAGCAAAATATAAAGAGTTTCATAGAGCGGCCAAGGAGTTTTTGAAAAACAGGACAATAGCAGATGATCAGCCTCAGCCTTTTACTTATGGTGATCGCACAGAACCTAAACGATTTAGAGATTTTATTGCAAAGCGTTATAGGGGTGATATTAACGAAACTGTTCGGCAAGCACTGATTTTTTATTATGTTAATAAGTTAGAAAACCAAGCAGATAAAAAACAACTTGAACAATTGATACCTTACATAGAATACCGGCCACCAGTGGTTGAATCCAAACGCAGGGTATTGGAAGCAAGAGGAGGTGCAGAAGCCGAAAAAAAAAGAAAACTCATTGATGAAATAGAGACCTTAAAGTCAGAAATTGAGGACAGTGGTAAATTACCGGAAGGCTTTGGAGTATCAGAAACCGGTAGAGGGGAAAACCCCATTATTAAAGCTAAAACCGAAAAAGGAGAACCCATAGAATTTAATTTTGAGCAGATAAAAAGCAAGGTGGTGGATTTTTATAAAAAAAATAACCTTGAGAAATTAGCAGGCGCAGTTGAGAGTGCGACAATCTTTTTAACTAAGGAACAAAAAAGAGCCATGGTTGAAATGGTTGAAAAAGAAGGCTTTGATTCTGCTTGGATTTTCCCGGGCGATGAAGTGATGCAAGCAAACTCCGTAAGCATCAAACAAGAAACCGAAAAAGAGATGCCATGGCTAGATAAGAAACATCAATACAAAGAAAAAGACGAAAAAGGCAAACTCGTCGGTACTTATTTATCAAGCGAGGTAAAATCTGCTTTTCCCGACAAGATACAAAACGACAAGCGACCCAACAAGCCATATGTCATGTTTTACAAGTCAAGCCGAGAAGTTGACCCAGAAATCCGACAACCTCTTATCATAGATGGCAAAACGGTTATCAATTCTCAAGAAAATATCGAAAAGAATTTCAAAGAACGGAAAATAGTATTACAGATTTTAAACGAGTATTTAATATTACAAAGAGTGGAAACGGAAAATAATAAAGATAAAGGAAAACCTCACCCAGATACCGATTTTACAACTTGGCTTGGATCTAGGTTGTCTGGTGTTTTCGGCGGGCCCGGTCGGGTCTTGCGGGCCCATTGGCTTCCCGGCCCTCAGCAGGTCGGG
>MHOR01000025.1:0-5586 GCA_001821915.1 Candidatus Staskawiczbacteria bacterium RIFCSPHIGHO2_02_FULL_34_10
AAACCTCCGTGTTTTGTTTAATTTTTGCTTCATACTTGTATTTTACTACAAGCGTTGCAATTGATTGTTGAACTCGGTCAGGAGCGATTTGACATTAAGTGGTTTTTAGTGTAGAATTACCACTTAGATATTAGGTGTTGAGTGTTAGAAATTAGGTACGGTCTTATATTATCCAACACCAAACACCCAAAACTTATGAACATTAGGAATATAGCAATTATTGCCCACGTTGACCACGGAAAAACCACTTTAGTGGATGCGCTTTTGCGTCAGTCAAAAACCCAGATGAAAAAGGAAGTGGCTAGCCAAGAAATGATTATGGACAGCAATGAATTAGAACGCGAAAGGGGAATAACTATTTTCTCAAAAAATGCTTCAGTAATGTATGGTGATCCTTTAAATCCTTCAGGGCAAGTAAAAATAAATATTATTGATACACCCGGGCACGCTGATTTTGGCGGTGAGGTAGAAAGAGTCTTAAGTATGGCAGACGGCTGTTTACTTTTAGTTGATGCAAAAGAAGGGCCAATGCCTCAAACTAGATTTGTATTAAAGAAAGCCCTTGAAATGGGACATAAAATTATTGTGGTGATTAACAAAATTGATAAAGATGGCGCAAGACCACAATTTGTGTTAGACGCAACATTGGAACTATTTTTGGAATTGGGAGTGGGCGACCACTCGCTAGATTTTCCAGTAATTTATGCATCTGGTCGCGCTGGCAAAGCAGGACTAGAACCGGATTTAGCAAAAATGACAGATATTGCACCAATTTTTGAAGCTATCACAATGCATATTCCAGCGCCCATTGTAGATGTTAAAAAACCCTTGCAGATGTTAGTTACATCTATAACTCCGGATAACTTTAAGGGTAGATTAGCGATAGGAAGAATTTGGAATGGTGTCATTAAGGCCGGACAGGAAATTATGCATATTAATCGACAAGGTATACAGAAAAAATATAGAATAGTTTCACTAATGACATTTTCTGGATTAGGAAAAGTTGAAGTAGAAGAAGTTAAAGCGGGAGACATTGCCGCCATTGCCGGAATATCGGATGTTACCATAGGTGAAACTATTGCTGATCCAGAAAATCCAAATGCATTGCCATTAATTAATATTGAAGAACCAACCATAAAAATGACATTTATGGTAAATGACTCTCCTTTTGCAGGAAAAGAAGGTCAATTTTGCACTTCAAGGCAAATAAGAGAAAGATTATTTAAAGAATTAGAAACTGACGTGGCTTTGCGAGTCCAAGAAATTGGAACACAATGGACAGTATCGGGAAGAGGTGAATTGCATTTGGCAATTTTAATTGAAAGATTAAGACGCGAAGGATATGAATTTCAAGTTTCGCGTCCGCAAGTTATTTTAAAAAAGATTGATGGAAAAACTTTAACCCCATACGAAAAAATATTTATTGAGGCTCCCGAGCAGTATCAAGGAGCTGTTATGCAAAAAATGGGCTTAAGAAAAGGCGAAGTAAAAGAAATGAGAAGCCACAACGGAATTGCTTTTTTGGAGTTTATTATTCCAACCAAGGGATTGTTTGGATATAGATCAGAATTTCTAACCGATACCAAAGGACTTGGAATTATTAATACTTCTTTTTTCCAATATATGGAAGACCCCGGAAATTGGAAAGAAAGAAATCAGGGTTCTTTAATTGCGCATGAGTCTGGCACGACTAATTTTTATGGTTTAATAAATGTGCAAGACAGGGGAGTTTTGTTTTTGGATCACGGAGTCCAAATTTATGAAGGCCAAGTTGTAGGTCAAAATTCAAGATCAGAAGATATGAGAGTTAATGTCTGTAAAACAAAGCAATTATCAAATATGAGGTCAAAAGGAGAAGGAAGCGACGAGCATTTTAATACTCCAAAAAATATGGGGCTGGAAGATGCTTTAGAATACATTGGAGATGACGAGTTGGTAGAAGTAACTCCTAAAAATATCAGGATAAGAAAATTATATCTTACAGAGATTGCCGAAAAACAAGCCCTTCGGCGTGGCTCAGGATAAACTAAAGAGGGGGCAAATAGTTCTTTTCACAAGGAGTTTTGTATGCGCAAATTCTGGAATATTATTTTAAAAATTGAAATTTTTGAATGGTTTTTTGGGTCATTTATCTATAAAAATAAAGTGGATAGAAGCAAAACAACAGATGAGTTCAAAACGTTTAAGGATTTTGAGATAAAGCGAAACGATAAAAAAAGAGTATGGGAATCAGAAGAAAATTATTTAGTCAGGTATATATTCTTGACCAAAAAATCTCCTTTTATAGGAGATAATAATTTTAGAGAAGCCAAAAAGCTTTTAATTGAAAATGGAGTTAATCCAAAACAAAACAAGTTTTAAAATAATTACTTTGAATTACAAAATGCTTTCATGATTTCGTAATTCAAAGTAATTAGTAAGGGGGGAAAGCAGACTGGTCTTCCCCTTTTTTTTACAAAAATGGTAGAATTAACATAGTGGTCGGAGGTTTTATTTATTATTAATCAACTTCCCTAATTTTTCTAAGAAAAATTAGTAAGTTTATAAAAATATGTTTTTAGGAGTTATATTTTTAGTTGCTGGCATAGTTTTAATATTAAAAGCGTTAGGATTTTTTAGTATGGTTTCTTGGAGTCTTTTTTGGGGGATTGTGTTTTTGATTTTAGGATTAAAAATGATTTCCAAAAAAGATAAAAAGCACTGCATGCATTGTGATTGGTTTGGGTATAAGCATGACAAAGAATGATTTGGAAGTGATAGTTTTTGGCGGTGGGTGTTTTTGGTGTACAGAAGCCGTTTTTAAAATGTTAAAAGGAGTTGTTTTTGTTGAGTCTGGATACGCCGGCGGAAATATAAAAAACCCTAATTACCAACAAGTTTCTGAGGGAAATACCGGACACGCTGAAGCCGTAAAAATAGAATATGATCCAGATATAGTTTCTTTGGAAGATCTTTTAACGGTTTTCTTTGCAAGTCACGACCCAACTACCAAAGATAGACAAGGTTCTGATGTAGGCGAGCAGTATCGGTCAATTATTTTATATAGTACTCTTGAACAAAAAGAAGCGTCAGAAAAGTTTATCAAAGAGTTAAATAGTTCAAGCAAGTTAGGGGCGTCAGTTGTAACTGAAGTTAAGGCTTTAGACACCTTTTATCCCGTAGAAGATTACCATAAAAACTACTATGAGAATAACAAAAACCAAATGTACTGCCAAGTAGTAATTAATCCAAAGCTAGCCAAAGTGAAGGAAAAGTTTGCTAATTTGTTAAAAAATATATGATAAACGAAGAAGAGTTAAAAAATAAGTTAACTCTGGAACAATATAAAGTTTTACGCCAAAAGGGAACAGAAGTTCCTTTTACAGGGAAATATGTCCACAAAAATACTGATGGCATGTATGTATGCATGGTGTGCAATAATCAATTATTTACTTCAGATGCTCAGTTTGATTCAGGTACGGGTTGGCCAAGTTTTGATAAAGCCATTAAAGGATCAGTTACGTATAATCAAGAAGATGATGGTAGAACAGAAATTATTTGCGCAAAATGTAATTCACATTTGGGACACGTTTTTGATGATGGGCCAACAGATACTGGCAAACGATATTGCATAAATTCAGTGTGTTTAGATTTAAAGCCAAAAGTAAAAAATGGAAAATAATAACAACCAAAAACCAAAAACTAGTAAAAATGTAATTATCATTGGTTTTTTAAGTTTTTTTGGCGGTATAAGTCAAGATGTGTTTGCCCCAATACTTCCTATCTACTTAACGTCAATTTTAGGTTTTGATAAAGCTGTAGTGGGAATTACCGAGGGATTAGTATCAGCTGGATCTTATGTATTTAAAATTGTTTCTGGAATTTTATCTGATAAATTTGGTCGTCAAAAACCCATTATATTTTTAGGATACTTTATATCGATGATAAGTAGAATATCATTGGTTTTTTTTACTACTCTTGGTTCAGTAGTTACGTTACGATTATTAGATGGGGCTGGAAAGGGTATAAAAGACCCGCCAAAAGATGTATTAGTTGCAGGCTCATCTAAAAAAGAAAATCGGGGCAGAAGTTTTGGTATTGCCCGTATGCTGGATACCTTAGGATCCGTAGTAGGGCCATTAATTCTTTTTGTATTGATTTATATTTTTAAAGATAATCCCTATCTTTATCACAATATTTTAATTTTTTCTGCAGTTCCTTTAATTATTACTCTGTTATTAATTTTTAAATTAAAGGAATTACCCTTCGGCGTGGGACATTCGGCTGATCTTAGCCGAAGCCCTCAGGGCAAGCCAGAATCAGAAACAAAAAAGGATATAACTTTAGAATTAAAGGGCAAACCCTTCGACTATACTCAGGGCAAGTTACCCAAATCGTTTTATATTTTTCTTTTTATCATTATTATTTTTACCATAGGAAATTCTTCAGACGCATTTTTAATTTTACGGGCAAAAAATGTAGGCTTTACCTTGTTGCAAATTCCTTTGGTTATCGCCTTATTTAATTTTGTATACGCGATTGCAGCTGTTCCATTTGGATCACTATCAGATAAAATAGGCAGATTACCAACACTTATGATTGGCTGGTTAGCATTTTCTTTGGTATATTTTGGATTTGCCACGGCAACTCATTCTGGGGTAATTTGGCTACTGTATGCATTTTATGGTGTTTATTATGCGACAAGTGAAGGAGTTTCTCGCGCATTTTTAGCAGACATTGTGCCACCAAATCATCGAGGCAGGGCATTTGGAATTTATGGCATGACCGTTGGCTTAACCACATTGCCCGCAAGTCTTTTAGCAGGTATTTTATGGGATAAATTTGGCGCGCAAGTTCCATTTTATTTTGGAGCAATTATGGCATTTATAGCCTTGGTATGTTTGATTATATTCTCAAAAAAGTTAAACCTTGTAAAGGTAGAAGTTTAATATATTATGTTATTTTCTAAATGCGGCAGAAATGAGACGATCGTCTCATTTCTGCCGCATTTAGTTTCTATCACTCTTGACAACCGATTGCTAATTTTATAAAATAGCAATATGAGTTTAACAGAACGTCAGGAGAAAATTTTAAATTCACTGATAATAGAATATATTGATTTGGCCGAACCCATAAGCTCAAAACTTTTAAATAAAAAGTCTAGTTTGGGTGTTTCACCTGCAACTATTAGAAATGAATTGCAAAAATTAACACAACAGGGATACATTATACAGCCCCACACTTCAGCTGGCCGCATACCAACCCAAAAAGCCTACAGGTATTTTATAGAAATAAAATTTAGCAGTAGTTTAGAGGAATTTCCAAATTTTATTGAAAAAGAAATTGAATTAGCAAGACAAAAAATAGAAAACGAATTAGAATTAGCGCAAGAATTAATTAAGTCTTTAACTGATATATCAATTACATTAAGTTATAGGAAAATACAGGATAAAAATTCAGTATTCGAAATTTTAAAGATTATTGGTCCATCAAGAACAACATACGATAAAAATATAAGTTTAATTAATGAATTAATTGAGGGGCTAGAAAATTTTTAAATTAAATAGGTTGTCGCAGAAAGTACGCTATCGCGTACTTTCTGCGACA
>MHOR01000025.1:5634-5834 GCA_001821915.1 Candidatus Staskawiczbacteria bacterium RIFCSPHIGHO2_02_FULL_34_10
TTATCAACTACAAAAAAGAAGAAATGGAACGAATGGCCATGTTGGCAAAATATGCAAAAGAAGATACTATTTTTAAGATTTTACCGATATTAGATAGTTTTTATCTTGCCGAAAAACAAATGCCAGAGGAATTGGCAAATCATAATTGGGTAGTGGGATTTTTACAGACAAAAAAACAAATTGACACCTTTTTACAAAAA
>MHOR01000025.1:5856-9195 GCA_001821915.1 Candidatus Staskawiczbacteria bacterium RIFCSPHIGHO2_02_FULL_34_10
TTATTGATAAACCGTTTGACCCAGAAATCATGGAAGCTGTGGAAGAAGTAGAACACAAAGAAATGCAGCCTAATATTGTGATTGAAGAAGTTCAAAAAGGATATAGGATGGATGATAAGGTATTAAGGCCGGCAAAAGTGAAAATCATAAAGTAGACTTTCATTCTGATTGGGGTCGGGGGATTAAAATTAGTAAATAATAACTATTCGCTTATTCGTACAAATAAGCGAATAGCAAAAATATGGAAAAAGAACAACAACAAATACAATTAAATATAGATCCGAATTCTTATGCAATTACCATGGTAAATATGCTTTTTGATGAAGAATTTTTCCACTTTATGATAGCATCAGGAAATCAAGGAAGGCAGTTTGTAGCAACTCCTAAACACGCAAAAAGAATATATCTACTTTTAAAACAACAAATAGAAAACTATGAAAAAAAGTTTGGGGAAATGAAAACTCAACTTCCAGAAAGACCACAAAACACACAAGAAGAAAGTAAAGTAGGATTTTAACTAAATAAAACTAAACATACGACAATTTTCATAGCTTTAGGAATTGTAGTATGGATAAATACTTACCAAAATGTTTTTAGAAAGTTTCTTTTCAAGCGTATTTGCCGGCATAGTGTTAAGATTTTTGAAGTTCAAAGAAACAAGAAAACTAAAACGAAAACAAGTAAAGATTAAAAAGCAAGAAAAGAAGAGGGAAAAATTAGCAAAAAAATAAATAAAAAAAAATTAAAAACAAATCTCATGTGATTTTTAAAGCTTTGGAAATAACACGAGATGAAAATTAGTAAAAAATAACTTAATTAAATTCGATTTAAGGTTTCGGTAATTCAAAATTTACTCGAAATTCAAAATTCGAAATTCAAAATTCATGTCAAAGATATTAGGTATAGACTTGGGTACAACAAACAGCGCTATGGCGGTGGTGATAAACGGTGAGCCACAAATTATTGAAAACAAAGAAGGAGCAAGAACTACTCCTTCAATTGTTGCAATTTCAAAAGCCAATGAAAGGGTAGTTGGGGTTTTAGCAAAGCGCCAGGCAGTTACCAATCACGAAAATACTATTTTTTCTGTTAAGCGATTAATTGGCAGGAAATTTTCGGATAAAGAAGTGCAACGGGATAAAAAACTTCTTCCTTACCAAATCCGCGAATCAGCCGACGGGGGAGTTGATGTAAAAATGGGGGATAAATGGCTTAACCCCGCTGAAATTTCAGCGATGATTTTGCAAAAGTTAAAAGCAGACGCGGAAGCAAAATTGGGTGAATCAATTACAGAAGCTATTATTACTTGCCCGGCATATTTTGACGATTCACAAAGAAAGGCTACAAAAATTGCAGGAGAAATTGCCGGTTTTGATGTAAAGCGCGTGATTAACGAACCAACCGCCGCCGCTTTAGCATATGGATTAAATAAAAAAAAGGATGAAAAAATTATTGTGTATGACTTTGGCGGAGGAACTTTTGATATTTCAATTTTAGATGTTGGCGCAGATACAATTGAAGTAAAGGCCACTGGCGGAGACACACACCTTGGAGGAGATGACTTTGACCAGAAATTAATGGATTGGGTTGTAGGCCAATTTAAAAAAGATAACGGCATTGATTTGTCAAAAGATAATTTAGCGGTGCAACGAATAAAAGAAGCATCTGAAAAAGCTAAAATAGAATTATCTAGCTCAATGGAAACAGAAATTAACTTACCTTTTATAACTTCTGATGCATCGGGGCCAAAACACTTATTATATAAATTATCGCGCTCCCAGTTTGAGCAAATGGTATCTGAATATGTTGAAAAGTCTGTTGAGTTAGTAAAACAAACTTTAAAAGAAGCAAGTCTTGATGCAAATCAAATCAACGAAGTAGTGCTTGTTGGCGGACAAACCAGAATGCCAAAAATTATTGAAGAAGTTAAAAAACTTTTTGGCAAAGAACCAAACAAAGAAGTAAATCCAGATGAAGTGGTAGCTATTGGCGCGGCCGTGCAAGGGGGGATTATGCAAGGAAATGTAAAAGATGTGTTGCTTTTGGACGTGACACCATTGAGTCTTGGTATTGAAACGATGGGTGGAGTAAGTACCGTATTAATTTCAAAAAATACTACTGTGCCAACGGCAAAAACACAAATATTTTCAACCGCGGCTGACAGTCAGCCATCAGTGGAAATTCATGTATTACAGGGAGAACGTCCTATGGCGCAAGATAATAAAACATTGGGCAGATTTATGCTTGATGGAATTCCAGCGGCTCCGCGCGGCACTCCGCAAATTGAAGTGGCTTTTGATATCGACGCTAATGGAATTTTAAATGTTTCGGCAAAAGATAAGGCAACCAATAAAACCCAGTCAATTAAAATTGAAGGGTCAAGCGGACTTTCAAAAGAGGAAGTTGAAAAAATGAAAAAGGATGCTGAATTACACGCCGCCGAAGACAAGAAAAAGCAAGAAGCTATTGAAACAAAAAACTTGGCAGATTCTATGGTGTACACTGCGGAGAAAACCTTGAATGATGCCGGAGAAAAGGTTAATGTAGATATGAGAAAGGACGCTGAAGCTAAAATAGCGGCTTTAAAAGAAGTGCTAAAAACTGACCTGTCTGCACAGGCAGGTAATATTGATGATATAAAAGCCAAAACAAAAGAGTTGTCAGAATTGATGCAGAAGATTGGTGCAGAATTATACAAGGGACAAGCGACAGGAGACAAGGGACAAGGACCGCAAACTCCGCCAGTAAATCCAGACAACGAAATAAATCAGCAAAGTGAAGACGAAAAACCACCAAAGGCGGATGAAGGAGAGTTTAAGGAGAAATAAGGCGAGAATTTAGAAAATATGCAAAACATATTTTCAGCACTCGTTTGGAATAATAAATTATAAACTTCGGCTCACAATTTATTATTCCTTCTCTCGTTTGAAAATAGAAAGTAGAAAATAGAATACGACTTTGAAAATTTTGTAAAAAAAAGAAGCCTTGTGGTTGTAACTTTAAAGTTACAACCACAAGGCTATGCTAAAATTAACTACCCCGGCGGCTTGCTTTGCAGCTACCACCCATTAAAATTCCTGCTCCCAGCACGAAGCCGAAGTTGTAAGAAGATCCGTTGTTGTGAATCTCGTAGAAGTTCACTTTGTCTGAAAACAACGAGATGATAAAGATGAACCCTGAAATCATCCCGTGCCAGAGGCCCAACCAGAAGCCAGCAACGCTTCCGTCAGAGGCGGCGACGTACTCCGCCGAGTTGTGACCTGCCATACACCCTGTTATCAAAAACAAGATGCAGCAAATACCAAACACTCTCATGGTAATTTCTCCTTGTGAAGGGTG
>MHOR01000025.1:9206-11189 GCA_001821915.1 Candidatus Staskawiczbacteria bacterium RIFCSPHIGHO2_02_FULL_34_10
GTACCACCCTGACAAAGGCGGAGATGAAAAAAAATTTAAAGAGATAAATGAAGCTTATCAGGTGCTTTCGGATGCAAAAAAACGCCAGCAATACGACCAGTTTGGAAAAGGATTTGAAAATATGGGCGCGGGTGGACAAGGGCAAGATTTTAATTGGGCATGGCAAAATCAAAGTCAAAATATGGATTTTGAAGATGTGGGAGATATTTTTGAAAATTTATTTAGTTTTGGTGGCGGGGGACGCAGAACTTCAAGAAAAGATGTAAGGAAAGGTAAAAATATACAAGTTGATATAGAAATTACACTGGAAGATACACTAAAGCCCACCCTAAGAAAAATTGATTTATCAAAATTAATTATTTGTAATAGATGTATTGGAAAAGGAGCCGAACCGGGAACTAAAATTAATGAGTGTGTAATGTGCCGCGGTCAAGGCCAAGTGCAACAAGTTAAAAGGACTATTTTGGGTTCATATACCACTTTTGCGGTTTGCCCAGAATGTAATGGTGAAGGAACCAAACCAGACAAACCTTGTAATGTGTGCAGGGGAGAGGGCAGAACAAAGGGGCAAGAAACTATAGATATATCTATTCCAGCTGGCATAGATAATAATCAGGCCATAGAATTAGCGGGAAAAGGCGAGGCCGGTAAAAAGGGAGGGAAAGCGGGGGATTTGTATGTTAGAGTATTTATTAAAAAGCATCCAGTTTTTACTAGAAAAGGAGATGATTTATATTTGTCTGAAGGGGTTGCTTACTCTCAAGCAATTTTGGGGGATGAAGTTGAAATATCGACTTTGGAAGGCCAAAAAATAATGTTAAAAGTTCCGCAGGGTACTGAATCTGGAAAAATTTTAAGAATTTCTGGGAAGGGAATTGCGCACTTTGGCGGATATGGCAGGGGGAATATGTACGTTGAACTTATTATTAAAACTCCGCATAAGGTTTCAAGAAGACAGAAAGAACTTCTAGAAAAGCTTAAGGAAGAGGGGTTATAAACCAAAAACTGTCCATACGACAGTTTTTGGTTGCATAAAAAACGAAGTGGCTAACTTCGCTTTGAGGTTTTTTAATGAAAAATACAAGTGGTGAAAATATCTGCGGCGTACAAATCCTCCACCAGAATCTTCATATTCCTATGACAGGCAAACATCTTTTCTTTAATCTATTCACCAGTTATGGGCATGTCTCCATGTTTATCATTGACGCGGTGGAAAGCATCAAAGGTGTCTGCCAAGCAGAGCATTCGACCATACCAAGGGATCATCACTTTAGTGCCTTCACAGTATTTATGCAATAGTGTAGACATTTCCTTAGGATATCCACGTGGTTGAAATCGGTGATGCCATAGAATAATTTCGGTGCTAAAGTCAAATTTATCACGGATAAGACGATACCCATCCATGACGTGGTTCATAATTTCTTCGGTATCGGCCTCTGTCCATCCATCCGTCTTTTGGAGAGTGGCAAGTCTTGTTTGAGCTTTACCAACATCATGTAAAAGTCCTGCGTACAAAAGTGCTTTTGGATCTAAGTGTACAAATTTTGCGATCTGACTCGCCAGCAAATCAACCCTGAGTGAATGCTCATAAGTTGGCAAGTCTTTTGCCTTCAGTGGTTGCAGAAATCCAAAGACTTGCCATACATTATCTATTGTACAACCTGAATGGGCAAATGCCATTTCTGCACGGAATCTGAGTGACGGGTCCGCTTCAAGATAGTTCAGAAACATGGTAATCCTTTCTGTGTGAAAAATTAAAAGAACAATATGGTGCCCCCACCAGGACTCGAACCTGGAACCAATTGCTTAAAAGGCAACTGCTCTGCCAATTGAGCTATAGGGGCTTAGTGTTTATACTACACTAAAAAATAAATTTGTAAATATTATTTTCACCGAGTTCAACAATCAATTGCAACGCTTGTAGTAAAATACAAGTATGAAGCAAAAATTAAACAAAACACGGAGGTTTAAACAATTAACCCT
>MHOR01000026.1 GCA_001821915.1 Candidatus Staskawiczbacteria bacterium RIFCSPHIGHO2_02_FULL_34_10
AGCGCGGACGGTGTTTCTAACGGGGTAAAACTTTTCTATTAAATGGGCAATAATTTCTGAGTCAGTGTCTGAAGTTATTTTATGCCCCTCTTTTTGCAATAATTTTTTAAGCGAACTGTAATTTTCAATAATCCCGTTATGCACTATGGCAAAGCGACCCCTGCAATCTAAATGCGGATGAGCATTTTTTTCACTTGGCTCTCCGTGAGTAGCCCAACGAGTATGAGCAATTCCCAAACTGCCAGAAACATTTTTAAAATCCAAGTGGCCTTCTAATTCACTGATCTTGCCCTTTTTCTTAACTAAATAAAAATCATTATTTTCTTTTACACAAATACCCGAGCTATCGTAACCTCTGTATTCTAGCTTTTTTAACCCTTCAATTAAAAAAGGCAGGGCTTTATTTTTTCCTATATAACCTACAATTCCGCACATAAAAGTATATTTTAAATCTTAATTCATAACTTCATGTCATAAACATTAGCGCTTACAACATTAAATCCTAATTTTTTATAAAGCATATTTGCTACCACGCGATGCGACTCGCTTTTTAATTCTAATTTTTCAATTTTTATTCTTTTTGCAAGTTCAGTAATATAAGAAATCATTTTTCTGCCTAATTTACGCCCCCTGTAATTTTCGTCTATGACAAAATTTTCTACATAGCCCTTATGATCTCTTATTTGAAATACACTAACTAAAGTTATAGTTCCAATTATTTTCTCACCCTCATAAAGCGCCATTAAATAAGTATTCTTGTTTTTAATAACTTTTTTTAGGCGAGTAGAATCCATTTGATAACCACTTGTAGAAATTTGCAATAAAAGATTATTTAAGTCTTCTAGCGCTTTTTTGCTAAAGCGGTTAATTCTTTTTATGGTAAATTTATTTGTCATACCCCGTTAGAAGTCAAAGCAAAAGTTATTTATAATTTATATTCGATTAACATTCTTGACTCATTAAAGTTTACTATAATTTATTCAGACTTCTAACGGGGCATATTACAAGAATATCAGATAAGCACCTTTTTGCAAACTTAAAGCCAACCCTCAGGCTGGCTTTATATTCATTTCGCTTTAATTAACTTATTGGCGGACTTTGCGCAAAAGACCTCTTCATAATATCCTGTTCAACTATCGCCTTTGCTTTACCATACTTTAACTTTGAGATTTTTTTGATGGCTTCTACAATTTCCGGCCTACCATTTTTTGGAGCATAGGTTTCCATTTTAAATGGCGTAGAAGTTTTGTTGTTTAACATCATTTTTAAAATAATATTAAAATTATCTAAATTTACTAGGTCAAACCTTGAAAATCCGGGCTCAAATTGTTTTTCTAAAAATTCTGCATCTTCAGCCCCAACTCTAAATGACCCGATAGTGCCAACATTTCCAAAAACAGAATCACGAATTTGCTCGGTTAACTGAGGAATATATTGGTGAGCTATAATTAAGTTTAGTTTGTATTTTCTGGCTTCAGATAAAATTGTTGAAATTGAATCTGTGGTAAAATTTTGGAATTCATCAACATATAAATAAAAATCTTTTCTTTCTGCTTCTTTTAGTCTAGCCCTTTTCATTGCTGCCATTTGTATTTTTGACACTAAAATTAGTCCTAAAAGAGAACTATTTACTTCTCCTGTTTGGCCTTTTGATAAATTAGCTAAAAATATTTTTCCGTCATCCATTATTTTTGATAAATCAAAACCCGAATGGCTTTGGCCAATAATATTTCGCATCATTTCGTTTTCAATAAACCTGCCTACTTTTGAAACCACGTAGCCTAACATATCGCTTCTTGTGTTTCCTGTTGTCTGCGCCCATTCTCTTACCCAAAATTGTTTTACAACTGGATCAGTAACCTTTGCCAATCTTTCTTGTAAAAATACTGGATCAGTAAACATTTTAGGAATTTCAACTAAAGTACCGGGGTTTTCTTTGTCTGCCATTAATGCCAACATTGCATTTCTCATATAGTGCTCAAACATTGGTCCAATAATTTCTGGCGGAAAAAGTTTGTAAAAAATAGAAATCATTTCTTGTACCGCAAAATCTTTTTGCTCGGGACTGTCATATTCAAGCATATTAAGCCCCATTGGACGATCTAAATCAAATGGTTCAAAAAGAACTACATCATCAATTCTATTTTTAGGAAGGCAAGCCAAAGTATGCTCAATTAATTCTCCATGAGGGTCAATAACTGCCACCCCTTCACCATTAGCAATATCTTGATTTATCATGTTTTCTAAAAAACCAGATTTTCCAGTACCAGTTTGTCCTACAATATAAAAATGTCTGCGCCTGTCTTCTTTTGAAGCAAAGTATACTTTTTTCTCTTCTTGGCGAAATAACACTTTTCCAATTAAGTTAGTCCCCTTTTCAGGCAAATCAGAAGGCGGAGGCACAGAATGAGATTTTACATCTTTTATATAAGGAGTCTCTGTAAAATGTGTTGGAAAGTGATAAATACTTGCTAATTCTTCTGTATTTAAAATATTTTTTTGCCCTTCATTAAAAATTCTAAAACTAAAATCATATATAAATCTTCTCAATTGTTTTTGAGGAATTATAACGGCGTCTAAACTATTTATTGATGATAAAGAAAACTGGCTAAAAGATCCGATTAAATGATTCAAAATATCTTCTACCCGTTCTTTTGTTTGCGCCGAAGCCACTACTCTTATATTCGTTTCAAACGGCTGTTTTTGTATTTTACTTTGAATCGCTTCATATCCTGCCTGGTCAAAACCTTGTTCTCTTTTTTTAGACGCATCTTCTTTTTCGGCTACAGGTAAAGTGCCACTATTAAAAGCATCTCCCAAAGATTTCAAAACCTTTGACTCTGGCGGTTCTAAAGAAAATTTTGTAGAATCATTTGCCGCTGCCATTAAATGTTTTCCTAACCTTATTTGTTGCAATGCCCTGTCCCCTTTTTTTCGTAAATTTAATGCCGACAGTGGCCTGATAATTAGTTGAATTGCCGCTCCCTCGTCAACTCCAATTTTACTCAAATTATTAGTCACTAAAGAAAGCGGGTCTTTTTCTAATTTTTGATAGGTGCTTATGGGAAAAAGAAAATTTTCTTTTAATTTTAAGTAAGCTCCTGCGGTTTGCCCCTTGGGCTCAAACACATTATAATCCTGCGGAACTTTTTCTATTACTGCTCCAGGATAAACTCCATGCACATATTTTTCAAAAACAGTTTCTAAATACTTGGGAACTGCCACATAAAAAGATATATCACTGCCTCCAGTTTGAGAAGCAATTTCTAAAGCCACGTGGGGAGCCTCTTGAAACATTGCAGGTTTTTTAAGATATAAAAAGTTCCCCAAAACTTGCTCCATTTGCGATATTAAAACTTTTTCTTCTTGCTGGTTTGTACCATCTTTAGTTCGTTCATTTTTGGGCATCATTACTAAAAACAATACTGTTTCTAATCCCCCAAAAACAGAATATTTTTCTGATTTTTCAGAAAATAAAGCAATAAAAAAACCAATCAGAAGTAAAATGAAAACTAGAATTAAACCGTAAATAATAAAAGGCATCTTAGTTTTTAGTTTTAAGTTCCGGCCGCTTGTGAGTGGCCTTATTGTTTTAGTTATTTAGTTTTTAAGTTTAACTAATAACTACCAAACTATAACTTTAAACTTTTAACTGATAACTATTTTATAAACTTTTTGTAGTATCCTTCTTTTGCTAAAATATCGTGTAATTCATCTAATATGTAAGGATCATCCATTTTTTTAGCAACATTAACTGCGTATACCACGCCTTTTTCTTTAACAATTTTCAGCAAGCTTTTTATTTTCCCCTCTTCCTGTAAATACTTTATGCTCTGCGCCTGATTTCCGGCTTGTTGTTTTGCATCACTATCCAAATGTATCTCTTCAATTTTTTCCCTAATCTTTTTTTGAATATCTAATTCCTCCTTTGATAATAATCCTCTTTTTTCTAAGGAATTTTCTATAACTTCGTCATTAATAGCGGATTTTTCATTTGAAGAGACTTCTTGCGACGGTTTATGTATTTTCGATTCTTGGTTTTTGATATCACTATAATCATTGCCGCTATTATCAGGCTCTTTATTTTTTAAAAAATTTTGAAAATTTTTTTTTATTTTAGCCATATAACTTAATTAATAAAATATTTTAGCGTTAAAAATATGTCTAATATTCAGTTACTAATAAATCCACAAATGACTTTTGTTTTTTTGATGAATTTAGATCAAGGGTAGCGTTCACCTCTATTTTAAGACTGTCTGATGCTTTTGAAACTTCGTATATTTTAACACAGGGTGTAGGTTCAAACTCGGGTTTTAATATTGAACCGCATAAATCTATTTTGGGCAACCAAAAATACGCCTGATTAATTATTGGAATAAAGTTTCTTCCATCTGAATCAATAATATTTCCTATATCCCACGAACTTTGCAAAACATTACTTTTACCCTTATTTTGAGCTCCAATTGTAACTTTAATAAACTTTTCTGTAGTTACTAAATCTGGCGGATAAGACATATTGCTTCTTAAAACACTTCCAAAATTAATAGCCGATTCAAAAATAAACTTCACATCTCCTATTTGAGTGTCATATACTGGTTTTGGGGGTTCATTAACATTTCCAGTAGTATTTTGTAATTTTTCCTGCTGCGCTTTTTTTACTGTAGAAAATTTAGTCGCAAAGTAAATTATTGCTATAACTATTAAAACTACTACTGCCAAAACTAAAATAAATCTTGATATTTGCCCAGATGATTTATTCATATTATTTTAAGTATTAAATTATTTAACCATTATAGCATACTTAACCAGATAAATTCTATAGCCTTACCTTGAATTACGAAATGTCCCGATTTCTTCGTGGATCCTCGTATGCCCAAAAGGGCATCGGGACTTTCAAGGGATTTTCTCCAAATTTGGAAGGTGAAAAGACTTGAAACTTGCTTTCCAAAGGGCATTTCGTAATTCAAGGTAGATCTAGTAGGTTTATTCGTTGATTGTATCAGATTTACCAAAAGAAAAAAGCTCTGCAAAAAATATCACAGAGCCTATGTAGTCTCCCTCCACTCCTTGTGGGTGGTCGCATTTTAGAATTGCTTTTATTGCTTTTGCGGTTAAGTAGCCTACCTCCCTCCACTCCTTGGGGGTGGTCGCATGCTAGGCAAAATGAGCGTTCGAAGGTTTTCTTGCCTTGTTTGTAGGCAAGCTTCGTTGTTGGTTGCTCAAGCCAACACGGCGCGGCTACAGCGCATAAGCTTTGCCCGATGCAAAGCCCTAAGGGTTGAGGCATGTATTTTACTTTGAATTACGAAATGCCTTATTAAGAAGCAAATTTCAGGTCTTTTCTCCAAATATGGACTACAAATTCGCAATAATTCTTTTGCGTAGCAAAGCTACGCAAAAGAATTCTATCAAATTTTCGTTTCCACATTTGGAGAAAATCCCAAGAAAGCATTTCGTAATTCAAAGTATTTTGGGGAAACTTTCAGTGAGAAAAACATCTGTCTATGCCTCAAAAAGGCAGGTGTTTTGCTCGTTTTTCTATTTTTTCAAAGATCTTAATTTATATGGTTTATAGTAACAAATTAATGTATTGTTGTCAAATATAATATTTTAGCAACGTTTTTCATGGCGCGATGGCAATTTTAAGGGGGAAAATATTAATTTATGATTTACTGCTTTTATGAATTTAAAAATCTGCAATTCCATATAGTATTTATAGGTATGGCACTGCTTAAATTCACGCAGAAAATATTTTCTTTCAACTCTTTTATTAATTCTGCCTATAAATTGAGCGATATGTTTTTGAGAGAGACCAGTTATAGGTTTCTTTTTTAAACGTAAAAAATTCAAAACTTCCGTTTCAACAGTATCTGCTCGGAATATTTCAACAAGATCATAGGCCAAAGGCGCTCCGTTGGTTCTATTGGCCTTGTGCAAAATTCCAAGTGCAGGAGAAATATCATGATTATTAAGAATTTTTTTTGTGATATTTGTAATGTGATGATAACCAATATCCAGCATACTATTTACAATGTCCATTGATTTTGCTTTTCTTCCCTTAAAATAACACCATTCAGGCAAAAGCAAACGAAAATGCTTCCAAAAACTTTTAGCGGTTCTAGCTTCATAGAGCAGTATCCATTGTATATTTTTGGGATTTCTAAAATTATTTTTTTGGTAAGAAATATGGTATTTTTTTAACAAAATATCCCTCCTTTGCGTCTTTAAATCAATGATTATTTTAGCTGAAACAACGCAATTTTTAGTAGTTTTATAGTCACACATATTATTTATCCAAATTGAATTCATGTTTTTATTTTTAAGTATAAAAAATGGCGTTGGTTGCTATTGCGCAACCAACGCCCTATCTTTTTCAGTTCAAAGAAAGAAATTCATCCTTGAGTTTTTGCGCAAGAAGAATTTTCCGTTTTTCCTGGGGTAGTCGCTTTTCTTCGACCAATAATTCCGGCGACTTACGTTTTATCACCATACCACCAAGAGCCGACACATGATCGGTAAGTTTTGCCACCAGATTGGCAATATTACCTGTGTTCTGAGCCGACCAGTTGGCGCCAAAAGGCGAACCGCCCCTTTCCGCCTTTGACGAATCAGCCAAAGATCCTTCCTTACTTCTCACTTTGAGATCGGTGACCACAAAGCAGACACCAAGCTCAAGAAGTCTTTTAATAACTTCGTATTGACCATGCTGTTTCTGTTGGCGTGCCATAATGGCAAACATCTTAGACCTGGCAAAGATAAGCCGTTTCCATTTAATTGAGCCCTTGGATACTCTTTTGAGCCTTTCGTCAACTGCGTTGATTTTCGGCTTCCAATGGAAGTCCGGTCGAGGCATACGCCAGCAAAATTCTCCCCTAGGAGAAATAATGCCAATCCATGACGCCCCAATTGCCAGAAAAACTGCCTTTGAGGGATTAAAAGGCAATTCCGGTGGTTTTGGGATTTCATAGGCAATTGAAATCCAGAAACAGCCGGATTTTGCCATGTCCCGTTCATCTCTTACAATCTCAAACTTCTTGAGATTTTTGGCATGGCTTAGCTTTTCTTGCTGATACTCTGGAATCCGGCCGACCAGTGTTTCGCTAAGCTTGCCAAAGCTGACAATAACTTTTCCGTCATCGGTAACTTTGAAGCCCGACCTTCCGGGAATCTTATAAAAACTGTCTTCATTTGTGCGTTCACTGGGCGGTTTGGCATCTTTGTCACCCCTTTTCCTTAAGGCAAAAAAGGATTTGAATGATCCGTCTAAGGCATCTAATGTTTCTTCCTGCCAATTGCGGGGGATCAAGCCAAACTCTGTATTCAACGAGCGCTTGGCGGTTAACGCATTTATCTGGTCATACAATGTTATCCCGTGTTCTTCAAAAGCTTTTTTCAGTTCGGCAAAGAGCGATTTCTGCTCCAAGACAAGCTGAAGCGGGAATCCGCGTTTAACTAATACCTGTTGACTAAATTTTGCCACTTCTTTTTCCCAAAGATCAGTAAAGCCCTTTTCTAAAGCTTTTTTCTTAGCATTATAAATGCGCTCGTAAATCGGCTTGAAAAAAATTTCATACCGATCCTGACGCTCTTTCCACGCTTCATTCCAAATTAAGCGCAGATTAGAACTGATCCGCTGGAGGATTGTTTCTTGGTTTAAGGTAGGTCGGATTTCAAATTTTACCGCCCGATAGAGAACGTCGTTATTTTTCTCTCCCTTGGCCATGATAGCACCCTTTCGTGTTTTTGAAATTTACAATGTGCTTTTATCCATCAACAAGATGAATTACTTAATTTAACATAAATACTATTAATATGTCAATATTATATTTGACAACAATACATTAATTTGTTACTATAAACCATATAAATTAAGATCTTTGAAAAAATAGAAAAACGAGC
>MHOR01000027.1:0-859 GCA_001821915.1 Candidatus Staskawiczbacteria bacterium RIFCSPHIGHO2_02_FULL_34_10
TATAAAATTATTAAAATATAGCGTTATTGCCGGACTTTTTAGCTATGTGATGTTTTGGGTTATGCGCCTTCCATTCATTTGGCATCTTAATGTTTTTTATTCTTTTGCCATAGGAGCGTTTATATACTGTATGCTATGCCTCTTGTTTTATAAGATTTACAAAAATTCTAATTTTTTTAACAATGACAAAGGAATTTAACCCGCCACTACCAGTTGGCCAAAAGGTCAATGGTGAGGGGGCAAGAAAAATTAAAGTTGCGTATTTTTATACTATTTTTAGAAATGCCGCGATGGCGCGGTGGGTAAGAAATATCACTGACAACATTGATCAAAGTAAGTACGCAGTATCATTTGTTGGTTTAAACATAGAAGAAAGTTTTACGCGAGAAATCCCAAAGGACATTTGCGTGGTAAATTTGGGCAACTCATATATTCCAACCTCGCTTTTTAAATTAATAATATATCTTAGAAAAGAGCGTCCGGATATTTTTGTTGCTGCTTTTCCTCATATTAATGTTCTTGCCATGATGGCAAAAGTTCTTTCGGGAGTAAAAGTAAAAGTTATTTTGACAGACCACAATCATTTTTTTGGCCTTGTCCGTAACGCCAGAAGTTTATATCGCAGGTTTTTTGGGGTGTTTATTCTGCCACACTTAATGCGGATTTTTTATCCCTTATCTGATGTAGTTATTTGCGCCTCACAGGGAGTGGCGGAAAGTATTTTAGAGGTGGTTAAGATTCCTGAAAAAGTTAAGGTAATATACTATCCTGTGGCGACTGATAGAATCCAAGAATGGGCACAAGAACCAGTAGGTCATCCTTGGTTTTTGAATTCAGAAATTCCAGTTGTCCTAGCGGC
>MHOR01000027.1:875-6599 GCA_001821915.1 Candidatus Staskawiczbacteria bacterium RIFCSPHIGHO2_02_FULL_34_10
CAAAAAGATTTTCCCACTCTGCTTCGTGCTTTTGCCATGGTGGTTAAAACTATGTCAGCGCGCTTAGCTATTTTAGGCGAAGGAAAAGACCGGGGAAAACTAGAAAAACTTGCCGAAGAACTTGGAATTTCTGATAAGGTTGTGTTTCTTGGATTCCAAATAAATCCCTTCAAATATATGAAGAGAGCTACGGTTTTTGTCCTCTCTTCTTTACACGAAGGGTTTGGGAATGTGTTAGTTGAGGCCATGGCATGCGGCACACCAGTTATTTCAACTGATTGTAAGTCAGGCCCCAGTGAAATTATTGACAATGGAAAAAGCGGAATTTTAGTTCCCGTAGGAGATTATCAGTCTTTATCAAAAGCAATTATTAGGGTTTTGTCAGATGCTTCTTCGCGCCAACATTTTTCTTTGGAGGGCGTAAAAAGAGCAAGATATTTTTCAGTAGAAAAAAATATAAAAGGATACGAAGATGTTTTCGAGCAATTAATGAAATAGACCTGTTGCGTAGTAAGCTTTCGTACGAAAATTGAAGATTTTGAGTTAAGATATGCAGTTTGTAGTAAAAGCTTACTACGCAACAGGTCCAATTAACCAGTTAAATATGACTCCATTAGTTTCAGTAATTTTACCTACTTATAATAGAGATAAAAATATTGCCAAGGCCATAGAAAGTGTTTGGAGGCAAAGTTATAAAAGCCTGGAATTGATTATCGTCAATGATGCCTCGACCGACGCTACGGCCGAATTAGTTGGTAATCTTGCTAAATATAATCCAAAAATAACTATTTTACACAATGAAATGAATGTGGGTATAGTTGCTTCTTTAAATAAAGGCATTAATGTGGCGCGGGGCAAATATATTGCTCGTTTAGATGATGATGATGTTTGGTGTGATGATAAAAAAATAGAAAAACAAGTAGATTTTTTAGAAAAAAATCCGGGATATTGCTTAGTGGGAGGTGGTGTGATAAAAATAAATAAAAATAATAAAGAAATTGTGCGGTATTTGTTGCCAAAAGAAGATGAATATATCAGAAAAACAATTTTAATTAATAACGCATTTGCCCATACCACCGTGCTTTTCAGAAAAGATACTTTTTTAAAAGTAGGAGGTTATGATGAGCGGTTCTGTTTTATAGAAGATTGGGATTTATGGTTAAAAATGGGAAAAGTAAGTAAATTTTATAATTTCCAAGAATTCTTTGTATTGTATTTAGACCAAGAGCATGACGACCCGTATCATTATAGAAATTATAAAATAAGAAGAAATGTAAAGATTAATATGGAACTAAGGAAAAAGTATATGGATAGTTACCCTCATTATAAGAAAGCTATTTTATTTTGCTACGCTAGTTATTTTTATTCATTTATACCTTTTAGAAAAAAATTAGGGCCTATCATTTTTCAAATAAGAAAATTAATTTTTGGCTCACCGCCATATAAATATTCCCATAAAAATAAATCTTTTAAAAATGAACAATAAGGTAAAGAAAATTTTAATCACAGGATCCAGCGGCATGATAGGTACCTGTATTTTTGAAAAGCTTTTAGAAAAAAATTACGATGTTATTGGTTTTGATAGGAATCGTAACGCATGGAACAGCAGTTTAAACCGCCTGACTATCATGGGAGATTTATTAAAAAAAGAAGACGTAGAAAAAATCCCGACTCCTATTGATATGGTTGTTCATTTAGCGGCGAACCCAAGAGTTTATGATTTGGTGGTAAATCCGGATTTGGCATTGGAAAACATAATTACCACGTATAACGTTTTAGAGTTTGCCAGAAAGAATGACGCAAAAAGAGTTATTTTTTCTTCCAGCAGAGAAGCATATGGAAACAAAAAAGAAGTTATTTCCAAAGAAGCCGATGTTGATATCCAGCGGTGCGAAAGCCCTTATGCGGCAAGCAAAATTTCAGACGAAGCCCTAATCTATTCTTACGCTAAGTGCTACGGTGTAGATTATATTGTCTGCCGATTTTCCAACGTGTATGGCATGTATGACCAAAGCCAAAGGTTTATTCCGCTGATGCTTAGGAAGATGAAAAAAAACGAAGATATTGAAATTTTTGGAAAGGATAAAATACTTGATTTTACCTATATTGATGATTGTGTAGAAGGAATTATTAAGTGTATAGAAAAATTTGATAAGATAAAAAACAATACATTTAATATCGCTTTTGGAAAAGGCTCAAAGCTTATTGATGTGGCCAAACTAATTAAAAAAAACTTGCAAAGCAAAAGCCGGATTTTGCTGGGAAAGAACCGGCAAGGGGAAGTGGTAAAGTTTGTTGCTGATATTTCCAAAGCCAAAAAAATGCTGGGGTATAAGCCAGCGTATAGTTTAAAAGAGGGAATTAAGCTATCTATTGATTGGTATGCTAAGAGTGATGGTAGGTAATGAAAAATTTCTGTATTTATTGACCCTATTTGACCCCTATTGACTTTCGGTTTGTAGGGGTCTATTATTAGATTATGGCAGAAGAAATTAAACCGGAAAAAATATATACCCCGAAAGAAGCCCGTGATTTTTTGAAAGTCAGTGAAAGCACAATGAAAAGAATGCTCAAAAGCGGTATTATACAAGCATATAAAGTAAGCGGACAGTATAGAATTTGGGGAAGAGATATTTTAAAAATAGTTTCTCCCGAAGCCGTTATGAAAGGAGATAGAGTTTATTTAAATATAAAGGAAAAAGTTAAAAATACCATCAAAAAATGGTAAAAATTTATTGCTTAAGGAAGAAGCCTTAAATATAAAAATATGAGTTTAGACAACAAAACAATTTTAATTACGGGTGGCACCGGTTCGTTCGGTCAGAAATTCACTGAAACAGTGCTTAAAAACCATAATCCTAAAGCCATAAGGATATTTTCCCGTAGTGAATATTTGCAATGGGAAATGGCGCAAAAATTCAAAGATGAACGATTGAGGTTTTTTATTGGAGATATACGGGATAAAGAACGTCTTTCTCGCGCAATGAATGGCGTGGATATTGTGGTTCATGCAGCGGCGCTAAAACAAGTCCCAATTGCCGAGTTTAACCCCATGGAAGCAATTAAAACGAATATTAATGGAACTGCTAACGTGGTTGATGTTGCAATTGACAATGGAGTTGAAAAAGCCATTTTAATCAGCACTGATAAAGCGGTAAATCCGGTAAATCTTTATGGTGCCACTAAACTATGTGCGGAAAAGTTATTTATTCAGGCAAATGCCTATGTTGGCTCACGCAAAACCAAATTTAGTTGTGTGCGATATGGCAATGTGGTAGGAAGCAGGGGAAGCGTAGTGCCTGTGTTTTTAGAGCAGAAAAAAACAGGAACACTAACGGTTACTGATGAAAAAATGACAAGATTTTGGATAACTTTGGAACAGGGAGTGGCCTTAGTTATAAACTCCATTGCCTCTATGTATGGAGGCGAAATTTTTATTCCAAAAATTCCAAGCATGAAAATTATGGATTTAGTCAAAGTAATTTCTCCAGAAGCCCAAGTAAAAATAACCGGTATAAGGCCTGGAGAAAAATTACATGAAATACTTCTAACCGCCGACGAAGCACGACATTCTTTAGAATTTGATAGTTATTTTATCATTGAGCCAGAATTTGCTTTTTGGAAAAAAGAAAGTTTAAAAGAAGGCAAGACTTTTGTGGAAGGATTTAATTATTCCAGCGACAATAATACCCAATGGTTTAAACAGGAAGATTTTAAAAAATTAGTAAATGAATTGTAGGGAATATTTTTCAAAACAATAACGGACTATGGGAAAAGATATTTTAACAGATGACGAGCAGAAAATTTTGATAGGAATACTTTATAATTATTTAACCTTTGGAACTACGTTAGAGGTTTTCGGCGAATTGACAATAGATGGAATTAAAAGGGTCAATAGTTTAAGAAACATCTTTTCTAAATTGATTGAAAAATTTTCTTTAGCCGAAAATATAGATGAAGACACTTATTTAACGTTGGGATTGGTAAACTTCATACATAAGGCGTCTCTTGAGAAATTCAGCAGGAATGATAAAAATAAACATTTACAAAATAGGGCTAAATATTTTTTAAGTAAAAAAGATAAAAAATAATATGTTTGCAAAAACAATTAAAATAGGAGCAAGATTAGTGGGAGAGGGTCAGCCGGTATTTTTTATTGCTGATATTGGGGCTAACTTTGATAACGATATCAATAAGGCAAAAGAGCTGGCGCTGGCCGCGAAGGAAGCGGGTGTTGATTGCGTAAAAATCCAGAGTTTTTTGTCTGAAAAAATTGTTTCAGGTCCATCATTTGCCAAAATGCAATTAAAGGGTGTGCATGGGACTTGGGGTAAGCCAATCGACCAGGTTTTCAAAGAGGCTGAATTTCCAAGAGCTTGGCATAAAGAATTAATGGAATATTGCAAGAGTATTGGTATTATATTTTCTTCTGCGCCCTATGACTTTGAAGCAGTTGATTTGTTGGATAGTCTTGGGGTAGATTTTTTTAAGATTGGTTCTGGGGATATTGCATGGCTGGAAATATTAGAATATATTGCTAAAAAGGGCAAACCGGTTATTTTGGCTACCGGCGATAGCACTTTGGCTGAGGTTGACGAAGCGGTTCGCACCATAGAAAAAACCGGTAATAACCAATTGGTTTTACTTCAGTGCATTACCAATTACCCCTCAAAAATTGAAAGTGCTAATATCAATGTGTTGAAAAACTATCAAACCGCTTTTAATGTCATTACTGGGTATTCGGACCATTCACCGGGAGATATTGTCGTATTGGGTTCGGTTGCGCTAGGCGGCAAGGTTATTGAAAAACACCTTACGCTAAGCAAGCAAGGTGATGGGCCGGACCATCCTCATTCAATGGAACCGGAGGAGTTTAAACAGTTGATACAAAAAACAAGACTGCTAGAAAAGGCTCTGGGCGACACTAAAAAAGAAGTAGTTGGGGAAGAACAAGAGACGGTTATTGTCCAGCGCCGGTCTTTGCATGTGAAAAGAGATATTAAAAAAGGGGAAATAATTAGTTTGGAAGATATTATTGAGTTAAGGCCGGCAGTCGGCATTCTTCCAAAGCACAAGAATATTGTTGCGGGACGGAAAGCAAAAAGTGATATGTTAAAATATGAAGCAATTTATTGGGAAAATCTTGAATAAAAGTACCATTATTTTAGAAAATATAAAATTACTATTTGTCGTAAATAATGAAAAACTCCGAATATCTGATGTGATTGTTTGCCTAGAAGGGGATAATAATTTAAGGGTAGATAAATCTTATGAGCTTTTCTTAAAAGGGTTAGCTCCGATTATTCTTGTTTCTGGTGGTCTTGAAAATTATCCTGGAAGTATCCATGCAAGAGATATGAAAAATTATCTTGTTGGAAAAGGTGTATCAGAAGACAGGATATATTTGGAAGAAAATTCTCAGAACACGTATGGCCAAGCAAGAGAAGTGATGAAAATAATACGGGAAAAAAATTGGGGAAAAGTAATTTTAGTAGCTTCGGAATTTCATCAACTGAGAGCATTTCTTACTTTTTTAAAGGAGCGGGGCGATTATCCGGTTATCATATTAAATGCCCCATCAAAAAAGTCTTGGTTTAACAAGAGTCTTGGCATAATTCGCTGGAAGCTTCTTGTGGGAGAATTTAAAAAAATCAAAGAATATCAAAAAAAAGGACATTTAGCTTCTATAAAAGAAGCCATAAACTATCAAAAATGGAAAGAACA
>MHOR01000027.1:6609-21733 GCA_001821915.1 Candidatus Staskawiczbacteria bacterium RIFCSPHIGHO2_02_FULL_34_10
AGACTGCCCAGAAAATAATGGGCAAAAACTTTATAGGCCCAGAAGAATTGGTGAAAATAAGCCAATTCTTAAAAATTGCAATTCCTAAAGGGTTTCCAAATGTGCCCTTTGAAAAAAGTTTTTTAAAAAAAATAAAAAAAGATTACATTTTAATTTTGGGAATTAGCAAAGATAAAAACGGAAAAGCATTGACTATCAATAGAATGCGTGAGATTTTTGGCACAGACCCAAAAAAGTCAGAACCTTGTTTTTATAATCAGGATTGGTATCTAAAAGAAAAATTTGCCGACAAGGAAACATTGGATTTTAATTGGTACTTGATTAGCAAAAAAGTGGAAGATAAAACTAGGAGCAAAGACCCGAATACTATTATAAAAAATTTAAATAATAAGCAATCCTTGCCTTCAGCAGTTTTGTCTGCGTTCACCTTTTTTACTTATTATTTATTAAAAAGAGGAATTTTATGGGAAAAAGATTTTATTTGGTGTAAAGACCAAGATGCAAATGGTGATCGTATTTATGTTGGCAGATATAAGGATGTTAAAAAAATAAATAAAAACGGATTTAATATCCATAGGCATTTATCAATCAGGCATTATTATGGATTTGCTCCAGAATATTGCCCTGAATTTAAAAGTTAAGTTGATGTAAAGCAAAAGCCGATGAAAGAAAAAGAAATGAAAAAATTACGAGACTTATTTAATTTAAAAAATAGAATAGCCATAGTGACCGGTGGACTCGGGCACCTTGGTTTTGCTATGACGGAGACACTTTTGGAACTTGAGGCACAAGTTATAGTAACTTGTACTAAAGAAGAATTAAAGGATAAAGAAGCACAGAAGAAATTACAGTATTTAAAAAATAATTACAGAAAAGTTTCTGCTTCTGTTATTGATTTTGCAGATAAAAAATCGGTTGTTACATTTTTCGGTTCAGTTAAAAAAGTTGATATTTTAATTAATAATGCGGTTGTGTGGTCAAAAAAAGTCGCAGACAAAACAGACGCAGAAATTTTTGATGATGGGATTGACGGAACGCTTTCTCCGGTTTTTTTATGCAGCAAGTTATTTTTTAGCATTTGCAAAGGCAAGGGGGTTATTATAAACATTGGTTCAATGTATGGGGTAGTTTCCCCTGATTGGAGAATATACGAGCAAAATAATTTTTCAAGTCCTGCAAGCTATGCTGTGGCCAAGGCGGGGGTAATACAACTTACAAAATATTTAGCAAGCTATTGGTCTAAATACGGCATGAGAGTCAATAGTATTTCACCGGGCTCTTTTCCTAAAAAAAATGTAATAAAAGATAAATTTTTTCACAATTCCTTAAAAAGTAAAACAATGCTTGGTAGAATTGGAGAGCCAGAAGATCTAAAAGGCATTGTGGCGCTGCTTTCTTCCGATGCCTCAAGTTATGTTACAGGTCAAAATTTTATTATTGATGGCGGATGGACAGCATGGTAGACGCTATCATCCAAGCAAGAATTAATTCAACAAGATTGCCTGGTAAGGTTTTGAAAGTTATTGCAGGAAAGCCACTACTTTTTTATGTAATAGAAAGATTAAAAAAGGCAAAAAATATAAAAAATATAATTTTGGCAATTCCTGATACTAAAAAAAACGACATACTGGAAAAGTTTGCCAAGAAAAATGATATAAAGTACTTTAGAGGCAGTGAAGATGACGTTCTTTCAAGATTCTATTTTGCCACAAAACAATTTAACTCAAAAAATATTTTAAGAGTATGCGCTGACAGGCCGTTACTCGACCCAATTTTAATAGATTTTGTAATTGATAAATATTTTGAGTGCAATGCAGATTATATCTCAACCAGGATCAAACACACCTTTCCCGAGGGTCTGACTATTGAGGTTTTTAAATCGTCTGTTCTAAAAGAGGCTTTTAAAAAAGCTAAAGAGCCAAGCCAAAGAGAACATGTGACCCCATATATATATGCAAATGCACAGAAGTTTAGCATAGCCAGCGTGGAAAACGAAGAAGACCTTTCATCTATGAGGTGGACCATAGATGAAAAAAGAGATGTTGATTTTTTAAAAGTTCTTTTAAAAAATAAAAGTATTTTTTCTTTTAAAGAGATAACAGAATTTTTAAAAAAAACCCCTAAAATTACAAAAATAAATTCAAAAATAAAACAGGTTATTTTAAAAGAACAAGAGAAAAAGGATTTTAATTATAGATTTGTGTTCAAACATTAAAGATAATTTTAAATAATACGATGATTGCAATTATAGATTATGGTTTAGGAAACTTGACTTCCGTAAAGAACGCGTTAGATTTTTTGGGGATAGAATCCCAAATAACTAATGATATTCAAAAAATCCAAAAAGCAGATAAAATAATTTTACCTGGAGTCGGTGCATTTGGTTATGGGATGGAAAATTTAAAAAAGTTGGATTTAATAGAAGTTTTAAATAAAGAAGTGATAGAAAATAAAAAACCGTTTTTAGGGATTTGCTTAGGAATGCAGCTTATATGCAAAAAAAGTTATGAGGAAGGAGTGTTTGAAGGGTTGGGGTGGATTGACGCACAGGTCGTAAGATTTAGCTTAGAGGGTGAAAAGTTATTAGTTCCCCATGTTGGCTGGAATGAAGTTAGGTGTAATCTCTCATCACCTATTTTAACCGGAGGCAATAAGGAGCAAACATTTTATTTTGTCCATAGTTATTACGTAGATATTAAAGATAAAAGCGTTGTGGTTGGTTGGTGTGATTATGGATCCTCATTTCCAGCGATCATACAAAAAGAAAATATTTTCGCCGTTCAATTTCATCCAGAAAAAAGTCAGACAGAGGGGTTAGAAATATTACGGAAATTTTCGACTCTTTAGAGGAAAAAACCCCGCCCCCTATGCCTATGTATTATGTATATGTTTTAAAAATTAATAATGAATTTTACATAGGATATACTGAAGATCTGAAAAGGAGATTCCAACAGCATAAAGCTAAAGGCAAAGTAGAGTTGGTTTACTATGAAGCATATTTATTAAAGAGTTCAGCTACACAAAGGGAAAAGAAATTAAAACATTATGGCAGTGCCTGGCGTGCTCTAAGGGAAAGAATAGCTTAGAGGGCGGGGTGCTCGTAAACTCGCATGCTTAAAAAAAGATTAATCCCTTGCTTGTTTTTAAAAAATGGACACTTAGTAAGAAGTGAAAAGTTTTCCTACCATCAATTATTGGGAGATCCGATTGCTCAGGTTGAAAGGATTAATTCTTGGTCTGCAGACGAATTAATTTATATTGATATTAGCAATGATGATTACTATGATTTACGACGGGATGATAAAAAAACAAAAAGTATGGGTAATATTTATGATATTATTGAAAGGGTTTCGAAAACTTGCTTTATTCCACTTACATTTGGAGGCAATATAAAAACAATTGAAGATATTAAAGAAAGATTGAGAAGAGGAGCTGATAAGGTGGTAATAAATACCATAGCATTTGAAAACACGGATTTTATCGGTGAATCCGCAAAAGTTTTTGGTAGACAATGCATAGTTGTTGGAATTGATGTAAAAATTAATTCTAAAAAAGAATACGAAGTGTATGTGGGGCATGGTAAGATATCCACTGGCTTGCATCCTGTAGTCTGGGCCAGGGAAGTAGAAAAAAGGGGGGCTGGCGAGATTTTTTTAAATTCAATAGATAGAGACGGGACTGCCAAGGGTTATGATATAACATTAATTAAAATGATTGTTGATAGTGTGTCAATACCGGTCATTGCTTGTGGTGGAGTGGGAATATTTGAGCATTTTATTGATGGCATAAAAGAGGGTGGAGTAAGCGCGGTGTCTGCAGGTAATATTTTTAATTTTACTGAAAATAGCATAATTCAAGCCAAAAAAACGTTAAAAAATGCAGGTATTGATATTAGACCTATTATTAAATTAGTTAATCATGGATAAGCCGCCAAAAGTAACATATTGCAGTAAGTGCGTTTACCCTTCTTCATCAGCGGTGCCTTTAGTTTTTGATGAAAATAATATTTGTAGCGGATGCAAAGTTTATGGTCAAGCAAAGGATATAAATTGGGATGAAAGAAAAGAGATGCTAAAAAAAATTGTTTCCCGGTATAAAAATAAGGGTAATTATGATTGTATTATTCCCGTGGGAGGAGGAAAAGATAGCTATTATCAAGCTCATTATGTAATAGAAGAACTGGGGCTCAAACCTTTGCTAGTTACCTATCATGGAAATAATTATATGGATGTTGGCGAGAGAAATCTTGAAAAAATGCGCCATGTTTTTGACACTGATCATATTATCTTTAGGCCAAGCGAAGTCATGTTAAAAAAGATAAATAAAAAAGCTTTTTTTATGATGGGTGACATGAATTGGCATAATCATTGCGGAATATATACTTATCCCGTGCAAATTGCGGTAAAAATGAATATCCCGTTGATCATTTGGGGTGAGCATGGATACATTGACTTGGGGGGGATGTACTCTATGAACGATTTTGTAGAAATGACCCGCAAGTTTCGCGACGAGCATGCGTGTCGTGGTTATGATTGGGACGACATGACTGATGGCCAAGCTAAGCTGGGCTCTAACCCCGCTCGGCAGGGCGGAAATTTAGGAATTAAAGAGCAAGATGTGTTGTGGGCAAAATATCCCAGTGATAAAGAACTTGAAGATGTTGGCGTGAGGGGCATATATCTTGGAAATTTTATACCTTGGGATCCTTACGTAAGTACAAAACTTATTATTGAAAAATATGGCTGGGAACAGTTTGACGGTGAGTTTGAAAGGACATATCGAAAAATGTCTAATTTAGATGATATTTATGAAAATGGCGCGCACGATTACTTAAAATATATTAAATTTGGCTATGGCCGCGCCTCTGATCATGCTTCTAAAGATATTAGGAGGGGCCATATGACAAGAGAAGAGGGTATTGAGATGGTAAAAAAGTACGACCATATAAAGTCGTCAGATATAAAAATTTGGTTAAAGTATGTTGATATGACACAAGAAGAATTTGATAGAGTTGCTGATACATTTCGGGATCCGAGAGTTTGGTGGATACAAAACGGTGAATGGTGGAAGGATAATATTTGGGGCAGTGCTTCAAGCTATGGCAAAGTGCATTTATTAAAAGAACAACAAGAAAAATATTATATTAATAAAGTGGTAAATTAATTATTATGTCAAATGAGATTCAATTTTCAGAAGAAGATATCAGGCCAAAAGATGTAACCGAGGGCGCAAAAACTGCGATATTAAAAGACCTTGGACGGCTTTTGTTACATAGCGATAAGTTTGTTAATGTATCTTGTCCTGCATGCAATTACAATGAATTCACTCCAACTTACAAAAAATTTGGATTGGACTATGTAAGTTGTAATAACTGCCAGACTTTGTACATAAGTCCGAGGCCTTCACTAGAAGTTTTGGAAATATGCTACAAAGATTCTGATGTTTATGCTTATTGGGATAAATACATTTTTCCTGCATCCGAAAAAGCTAGAAGAGAAAAAATGTTTAAACCCAGGGTTGATTCATTATTAGAATTTTGTAAAAAATACAACGTAACCACGGATTCTATTTTAGATGTTGGCGCTGCGTATGGTACCTTTTGTCAAGAAGTTGCCTCAAGAAATATTTTTAAGAGAATAGTTGCCATTGAACCAACGCCAGATTTAGCAAAAACATGCAGGGATAAAAATATTGAAACAATTGAGTCGCCCGTTGAAAAGGTGTCATTTGGCGAGAGTGAAAAATTTGATGTGGTCGTAAACTTTGAAGTTATTGAACATTTATTTTCTCCTGAAGATTTTATTAATCAATGCAAGAAATTTTTAAAACCGAACGGCCTGTTTGTAGTTACTTGTCCAAACGGCAAGGGGTTTGATTTTACAGTTTTAAAAGAATTGTGTAATAGCATAGATCATGAACATTTAAATTATTTTAACCCGCACTCTTTAAATTTATTGCTTTCGCGCTGTGGTTTTGAGGTACTGGAAACTTTAACGCCGGGCAGGTTGGACGCACAGCTTGTAAGAAAAAAAATATTGAGCGGTGAGTTTAGTGTTTTGAATAATCCTTTTTTAAAACAGGTATTAATAGATAATTGGGAAACGACCTCTGTTCCTTTCCAAAACTTTCTTGCCGACAATCAACTTTCTTCAAGTATGTGGATTATTGCAAAAAACACAACCTTTAAAATAAATTAAATATGTTCAGAGTCCATCTCAAAAATAGGAATTTTAGAAAAGAAAAAGTAACTGTTTTGCCCAAAATAGTAATTTTTGCACTACAACACATTTTTTCCTTCGTGGGATAGATTGCTATCCCTTGTCGGAAGAAAATGCGTTGTAGTGCAAAAATTACTCATTTTGACCTAAAACCTATTTTTGAGATGGACTCCAGAAAAAGAGTTATTACTAATAATATCAAATATAACCTTGTGAGTCAGGGAGTTGGTTTTGTTGTGGGATTAATGATGTTTCCTTTTATTGTTTCCCATGTTGGTAAAGAGGTTTATGGCGCTTATTTGTTAGTTACGACATTTATAGGATATTTTGGAGTGCTGGACTTTGGGGTGGGGGCTGCTATTCCAAAATACATAGCTGAATTTGTAGGTAAAGATGATCTTAAGGGGGCGAATAAAATCATAAACGCCTCTTTATTTTTTTATACCATTGTCGGCTTTTTTGTGGCCACTTCTCTTTTAATTTTATCTTTTTATTTTGATCATATATTTCATATAGAGCCTGCTAATGTAATAATTATGCGCCATTTGTTTTGGGTGGCCGCGGGAGCCTCGCTACTTATTTGGCCTGGTAGAACTTTTGATAGCGTTCTCTATGGATTGCAACGATTTGATTGGCTGTCAATAAGTAATATAGCTGCTACTATTCTTACTGCTATTTCCGCTTATTTCATTTTCACTCATAATTTGGGAATGGTTTGGTTTGTGGCGTTATTTTATTTTTTTATTATATTACGCTGTTTAGTATCTTATATTATCGTAAGATATTATACATTAAAGACAGCTATTCATTTTCCTTACTTTGATAGAGAAACTTCCAAAATGATTTTTGGTTTTAGTTTCTTTTTATTCCTTTCTGGCTTATTGTCTTTATTTATTTTTAATTTTGATAGTTTTGTAATTGGGGCTTTTGCTTCGATTTCAGCAGTAACATTATATGGCGTAGGTTATGGTTTGCAAAATGGATTTAGGGCGATTAATAGTTTTATAGTCGGACCTATTCTCCCTGCTGGCGCAGAGTTGGAAGGAAAAAATGAGCAGGACAAACAAAAAGAACTGTTATTTAGAGGAACAAAATATATGACAATGATTTTTGTTCCCGGAGTCATAATTACTATTATTTTCGCCAAACTTTTTATAAATAACTGGATGGGAGTAGGTTTTGCTGAGAGTATTTTGCCAGCTCAAGTTCTAATATCTTTTTGGATGTTTGGCAGCATTATAAACGTTGGCGCAAGTCTAGCAACAACGAAGGGTTATGTTAAAGTATTCTTTAAAATTAATCTCCTGAATGCATTATTAAATATTGGGTTAAGTTTAGCATTAGTTAGGCCGTTGGGTATTTTAGGAGTTGTTTTGGGAACTACTATCCCGATGATTTTAGTTGATTTTCCCTTGTCTTTGTATCAAATATTAAAGATTATGAAAGTTAGCTTTAAAGACTTTTTTAATTTGGCAATTAAAAAAAATCTTGGGGTTTATCTTTTTGCTATCATAGCATCGGTTTTAGCTTTAAAATTTTTCCAACCAGTTAATGTTTTTTTAACGATCGGCGAAATGGGCATTGTATATGGCATAGTTATGCTGGTTGGTTTTTATTTTTTTCTCTCTCCAAAAGAACGGAAAGAAATACTATTTATGATTAAGTTTTAATAATGACTACATTTAATTATAATTATGAAAAATTTTCGCTTGAAAAAATGGAATCGTGGAGTGAAAAAGAGCTCTCTCAGTTTTTGATTTTAGATTATTTTAGCGCATCTAGAAAGCTAGGCTACAAAGCTCCAAAAAAAGCAATTCTTGATGCTTTACAGCGTTCAATTCAAAGATACAACCAATATAAGTTTATTTTATTTTTTTTAGATAAATTTATTTCAAAATTTTTTAAAAACAAAATAGAAAAGAGAAAAAAAATCCTATTTCGTCCGTTCAAATATTATAATATTATTTTAGGGGAAAAAAAGTATTATCAGGTCGCCTTAATTGTACATGGAAATTGGGACAGATTGTTTGCAATCAAAAACTTTATGGATTATATGGCTACCGATGATTTAGACCAGTATATTTTAGCTTATTTAAAAGAGAAAGATATAAAATATCTTCACCGGTTGATTAAAGAAATAGAGAGTAAATTAAAAGCCTCAAGGCCAGATTATATAGTTTTATGGAATGATATTACTCCGATGGAAAGGGCCATTGTATTGGTAAGTAAAAAATTAGGCATTACTACTTTGGAAATTCAACACGGAGCATACGATTTGTTTAACTTAGAAACCGGTAAAGTTGTTGACTATGTTTTAGCTTGGGGAGAATATTCTAAGAATTTATGCGTACAGCAATACAAAAGAAAGCCAGAAGATATTTATGTTTTGGGTTATCCGTATATGATTAAAGGGAATGAAGAGATTAAAAAACCCGTAGTAGAGTCTTCAGCTCACTACAGGGCAGGGAAAAATAATCATTACATGGTATGCTATTTGGGCCAGAATTTTGAAATCTATAATAAAAAATTTCTCAATATTAAAATAGAAACCATTAAAAAAATAAATGAAATTTGCAACAAATTAGGAATAGATTTTATTTATCGTCCACATCCCGGCGATAATAGGGAATCATTAAGGAAAAATTTATCAGATATTCAGTTCACCAATATTAAAGAAGGGCTTGAGGAGACATTCAAGAAGGCAGACATATTTATAAGTTTTAATTCTACTGCATTGGTAGAAGCAGCAATGAGTTCAAAAATTTCTTTACAATTGCTAAATTATCCGATAAAATCAGATAACCTTGAGAGACTGGGTGCCTGTAGTAAATCGTTTGAAACTATAGAAGAGCTAGAGGATTATCTTAAAAAAATAGCCAGGGCAAAAAATCTAAAAGAATTCAAAACTAAATTTAATAACGACTACGTAGAAACAAGATATAACCCTATTGAACGATTTTCAGAAATAATTAAAGACATAGAAAAAAGGAAATATGAACCCCCACACCATAACAAGCTTTAAATTATGTTTTTTGTTTATATATTACAAAGTAAAAAAGATAAAGAATTGTATGTTGGATATACAAAGGATTTGAGAGAACGATTCAAAAAACATAATTTGGGTCTTGTTCCATCAACAAAGACGAGGATACCATTTAGATTAGCATACTATGAAGCATATGCTTCAAAACAAGATGCGGTAATAAGAGAGCATAACTTAAAACTTCGGGCAAAAGCCTTAGCACAACTTAAAAAGAGAATAAAGTCTTGTTTTGAGGCGTAAGCTCGCCCCCACACCATAAATTTATTGTTGTGGGGTTATAAGAATTAATAATACAAATTAGCTTAAATACCAAATTTACTAATTATTAATTAATAAATTTTGGTGTGGGGGCTCGTTTGGTGTGGGGGTGAAAACAATAATACTTTGCGGAGGCATTGGCACTAGGTTAAAAGAAGAAACTGAGTTTAAACCAAAAGCAATGGTGTTAATCGGTGGCAAACCGATATTGTGGCACATCATGAAAATTTATAGCCACTACGGCTATAACGAATTTATATTGGCTTTGGGTTATAAGGGCGAGATGATAAAGGATTACTTTCTAAATCAAAAAAAATTCCAGAATGATTTTACCCTTGATGCTACTACCCATGAAACAATGTTCCATAATAGCGTTGGTGATGATTTTAAAATTACTTTTGCTGATACTGGTTTGGAAAGTAATACAGGCGAACGGATTTTACGGGTGCAAAAATATATTACCGAGAATGATTTTATGCTTACTTATGGCGATGGCTTAAGCAATATCAACATTAAAGAATTAGTAGCTTTTCATCAAAAGCAGGGGCTTTTAGGCACAATTAGCGGCGTACATCCATACTCTAAATATGGACTTATAAAAACCGATGGCAATAACTTAGTTGAAAGTTTTGATGAAAAGCCATTGATGCATGATTATGTAAGTGGCGGATTTATGGTATTTAATAAAAAAGCTTTAGCATATTTTGACAATGGACATGAACAAAGTGGTTTGAAAAAAATGGCAGCCATTCACCAGTTGTCAATTTATAGGCACGAAGGATTTTGGAAGGCAATGGATACCTATAGAGAGATGGAAGAATTTAATAAGTTATGGCAGGATAGCAGGCCATGGATAGTTTGGGAAAAATGAAATATTATTATGCGATATAGTAGAGTAAAAACTAAAGATGCAAAATATGTCTAAATTAAAATCTAAAAATGTGATAGTCACGGGTGGCGCGGGGTTTATTGGAAGTAATCTTGTAAATAGGCTAATACAAAAAGGTCATAATGTAGTTGTGATAGATAATTTGTCTTCCGGTAAAAAAGAAAATGTGCATCCGAAAGCCAAGTTTTACAAAGCAGACGTAAGAGATAAAAGTATCTCTAAAATTTTTGAAAAAGAAAATCCAAAAGTTGTTTTTCACTTGGCTGCCCACCCTCTTATTGGCCAGGCCTATAAAAAACCTTTCAAGGCTATAGAAACAAATATCATGGGTACGGTCAATATTTTAGAAATCTGCAGAGAGCGGGGAAATTTAGAAATCATTGTTGTCGTTTCAAGCGATAAAGCTTATGGTAAATCAAAAAAACTTCCTTATCAAGAGCATTTTCCATTAAAAGGAGATCATCCTTATGACGTTTCTAAAGCAGCAGCTGATCTGATAGCTCAAACATATTTTCACACCTACAACATGCCTGTAGCCATAACAAGATTTAGCAATACTTTTGGACCCGGCGACCTTAACTTCTCCAGAATAGTTCCTGGCGCCATAGACGCGGCTTTAAAAAATAAAGAACTTTTAATAAGAAGCGACGGTAAAATGGTAAGGTGCTATACTTATGTAAAAGATATCGCTGATGGTTGTATTAAATTAATGGAAAACAAAGAAAAGATTGCCGGGGAAGCGTTTAATTTCGCTAGCGAGAATATTTTGAGCGTAACGGATGTTGTCAAAAAAATTGAAAAAATCCTAGGAGTAAAAATTAATTACAAAATATTGAATATTGCTAATAACGAGATACCTCGCCAATATCTTGATTGGACCAAGGCAAAAAAAACTTTAAATTGGCAACCCATGACAACTTTTGAAGACGGAATAAAAGAAACATTTGACTGGATTAGGAGTGCGGGATTGAAACATAATCAAGTTTAGAAGCTAAAAAATAAGATGATTTCAAGGCGCGACAACGAAACTCGTGCCAATAGGCACGTTGAGGAGGAGCAACGAAGAAATCAGCCATTTTTTAGCTTCCCTACGGGCGGGCGAATTCAGGCAAGCTTCTTCGTTGCTCGTCGAAAACGATGCGCAAAGGCATCGTATTTCTTCCTCGATCCTTGAAGCTTGCCTGAATTCACTCCGCTAAATTGATTTTGCTTCAATCTCACACTCCTAAAGTAACACTCCTAAGATTCTATTTCCAAAGTGATGTTCCTTTTTTCCAGCCAAAATAATTTTTCAAAAAATCCTGATGTTGTTTTATAAGATTTTTAGGAATATAATCAACCCATTTATGCGTTACTTTGGGATGAGTGGAAAGTTGGACCAAAAAATAAAATCCGATAATATGCCTTTTATTTTTCTTTTCTAAGCAGTTGTATTTAATGTTAGTATCTTTAAATTTTTTGATGCCCGTTTTCAGTTCTGTTCTTACAAGATGATGTAATCTTTGTAAAAAAGTTTCGCTATATCTGATAAAGCTTCCCGGTAAATGGCAGGATTTGGGGTAATTACGGTCGTTTCTTGGCATAACCAGCACTTTTGTTGGATGGTCAATATTGTCCACGATGACCGCTTCAACGGTTGTCTGGGGAGCAACGGCAATAATCGCATCGAAAAGATCTTTTCCTAACCCGTTTTCAGGATTTGAAATTTTTTTCAACAGTAAAACCGCAAGATTTTTGACTTTTTCTTTGGAAAGTTTTAAAATATCTATATTACTTTGATTAGCCATGGTAAAATTGTAGCATTGTCTAAAGCCCTCTTGCAAGATGTCTTCAATAAATGGTAAACAAACTATCTGTATAAAAATATTATTAAATTAATTAACTTTCAAGTATTTTTTCAAATAAAATCTTGTCGGTTTCAATAATAGGTATGAATTGTAGAAGTTGTAAAACAGAAATAGTAGAGTTTTTTTCTCTAGGGCAAATGCCCTCAATCAATGTTTTTTTAAAAAAAGAAGAAGAGTTTTCAGGAGAAAAAAAATATAATTTGAGTGTTGGCTTTTGCCCGAAATGCTCTTTAGTCCAAATTATAGATACCATACCGCCAAAAGATCTTTTTGTAGATTATGTTTATTTTTCAGCTGTTTCTACACATTTTTTGGAGCATTGTAAAGAAAATGCGGCGGAACTAACTAAAAAATTAAATCTTGGCAAAGAAAGCTTGATTTTAGAAATTGCCAGCAATGACGGGTCTCAACTACAATGTTTTAAAGATTTAGGAGTATCGGTATTGGGCGTGGATCCTGCAAAAAATATCGCAAAGGTGGCCAATGAAAAAGGCATTAAAACCATTGATGAATTTTTCAGTTATGATTTGGCTAAAAAACTAAAAGAAGAACAAAATGTCCAAGCAGACCTAATTTTTGGCGCTAATGTTTTAGCTCATGTGGAGGGAATTACGGACTTTGTAAAAGGAGTAAAAGAGCTTTTAAAGCCGCAGGGAACAGCAGTTTTTGAGTTTCCCTATGTTAGGGGTTTAGTGGAAAATAAATTTGATGTTATTTACCACGAACATGTTTTTTATTATTCATTACTGGCTTTAAGAGAGTTATTTAAGGGGGCGGATTTGGAAATTTACGATGTAAAAATGACTCCGATGCAGGGAGGGTCTTTAATGTTCTTTGCTTCTCATACCGGAGCTTTCCCAATACACCAAAATGTTCAAGACCTTATTACTAAGGAAATAGAAAGCGGATTTGATAAATTAGAGACATATCAGAAAATGAATGAGAATGTGATGGGAATAAAAAAGGATTTACTTGATTTATTAGTAAAAATTAAAGGCGAGGGCAAAAAAGTAGTTGCTTACTCTGCTTCTGCAAAAGGAACTGTTTTATTGAATTATTTTGGAATAAATTCAAATTACATAAACTTTATTGTCGATAAAGCAAAAGCAAAACAGGGTTTATATACGCCCGGGACTCATTTACTAGTGTATCCACCAGAAAAAATATCAGAAGAAAAACCTGATTATGTTTTAATTCTGTGCTGGAATCTTGCAGACGAGGTTATGGAGATGCAAGAATTAAAAAATTGGCGCCAAGACGGAGGAAAATTTATTATTCCTATACCAGAGGTTAAAGTTGTGTAAATTTAATAAAAAAAGTGGCGCTCGAATTTTCGAGCGCCTTTGATTTGCTAGTTGACTGGTTTGATGATTTGAATTTCTTCAATCCAAAGATATCCAGCCGCTTTGAGTTTATCCTCAAAAACCGCGTCATTGCGAGCCTGTTCAACCTCCTTGTAAAAAGCCCACGGCATGATTGCAGCTGGGCCCGAATGGATCACACCACTAAAAATGTTGCATTCTACCTCATCTTTAGTGAGAGCGAAAACCACGAGGCCACCGTCAGTTGGGACGTATTTTTCGTAAAAAAGCCCTGAAAGGAAAACTACACCAAGGAACTGTTGAAGGGCAATGTCAGCACCGGTTTGGTAAATCGGCTGACGACGGCTGTAATAGATAGCCGATTGATTCGAGATGCCAGTTTCCTCGGTGAGTTCCCGCAGAAAACCTGCTTTCAGTCCTTCGTCGGGATTAACTGCTCCGCCGACGAATTCCAGGGAACTATGTGAACCAAAGTGGGCGAGGTTAATATTTTCTCCTGCGATCTTTGCTATCGTGGGATAGTTTTGATAAAGACTTTGGGCCGGCCTTTGTTCGACGACCATAATGAAGCGGCCGTCGGCTAGAACAGGAACCATATTTACGCCCTTTTGAATCCACTGCCCACTACTATCAAGAAGCTCAATGTAGCAAAAATAGGGATGCTCACCATTGGCAAACAGGTCTTTTTTTCGGCCGAGTATTGAACAAAGAACGACAATTCTGTAGCGGTAAGGGCCTTCCATGACAGATATGATTTTGCCCTCTTCCCACTCAATCTTCTCAAGTAATGCTTTAGCCTTCTGATTGTTAAACATAGTAGTCCTTTCCGGGAATTAATTCTCAGTAACTTGGGTAATAGTAAGAGCTACACTGCAAAAATGATAGCAGTTACTTACAAAAAAGTCAATATTTTGGTTTGAAAGAAGGTGTGATACAATTAATAAATAAAAACTAGACACCAATATCTAATGAGATGAAAAAAGTTTTATTGATTGGTAAAACGGGTCAATTGGGGAGTGAAATAATGAAAGACGCTTTTTCTTTTGGTTTTGAAATTGTTGGTTTTGAACAAGAAGAATTGGATGTTACCGACCACTTGCAAGTTAAAGAAAAAATTGAGAAAATTAAACCGGATATTGTAATCAATACATCGGCTTACCAGATTATTCCAATGTGTGAGAAAAATCCTTTGTTAGCAATGGCAGTAAATTTTATTGCGGCGCAAAATTTAGCCAGAATATGCCAAGAAAATAATACCATTTTTGTTACCTATAGCTCGGACTATGTTTTTGATGGAACTAAGGGGGTTCCTAATGAGGAAGACGATGCGCCAAATCCCTTGCAAATGTATGGAATGTCAAAATTGGCCGGAGAATACGCCGCTTTGCATATTCATTCTGGCGGGGCTTTTGTTATCAGAACTTGCGGGCTTTACGGCGGTAAAAAAGGCAGTCCAGAAAAAGGAAATTTTGTGCTAAATATTATCAAAGAAGCAGAAGGTAAAGAAGTTATTGAGGTGAGTTGTGAGCAAATTGTAAGTCCTACCT
>MHOR01000028.1:0-10062 GCA_001821915.1 Candidatus Staskawiczbacteria bacterium RIFCSPHIGHO2_02_FULL_34_10
GGGGTTCTGGAATCTTGGCGTTAAGTCTCGTTCTGGTTTTGCATAAGCAAAACCAGAACGAGACTTCTTTTTTTACAAAAAGCATGTATACTTCTCTGAATTACGAAATGCAGTCTTGACCTGCAAATTCAGAGTGAGCACTGTTATTGCCGAATGAGCGAAGAAAATATGCTGTGTCTATTTAACAGATCTAATCCATCCTCCCAACATTTTTCCTACCTCGTTTAATTTTTCAGAAAGCTTGATGTATTTTTTATCGTCTAGCGATTTTATCTTCATTTGTGAAACCATTTGTGAAAACCATTTGTGAAACCATTGACAATGCTATGCTAATATTATACAATCTATATACATAGAAAAAGGTATATAGTATCTAAAATCAGTTCTTTTAAGGAGAGATATATGGTAGAGCCTTCATTTTTTGAACTATATACTTTGTGTGTTAAGGCGATGGAAGCAAGATTGTAAATGAGGATTGAACTTGTTCTAGTTGGACAAAGAGAATTTCAACGTCGGTTAGCACTAATGTCAAAGAAGCGGAGAGAAGTTTATAGAGCAGAATTGCAAGCCTTGTTAGAAAACCCTCACAAAATCGCAAAGGATGTACAATTAATTCTTGATGTAATGAGTCAAGGTGCCTTGCTATCGCCAGAAATTCGGGATCGACTTATTCACTCACCGTTTTGTCGTAAGAATCTGTAATATTTAGAATTTCCTAAAGCGAAGTCCCCTTTTCACCCATTTACCACTTAAAATTATTATCTTTTCAGTAGTAGTAAGTAATGTGCCTTGCGGTTACAGTTTTGATTGTATTTGCAAGGTTTTTTTATTGCAAAAACCTTTAATTTTAAGGGTTTTTGTGATAAAATTTACGATATGGTTAAAGAGAATATTATTATTTCATTGGGTGGGTCGCTAGTGGCGCCGAACGACATCGACACCGCTTTTTTGAAGGTTTTCAAAAAAGCGGTACTGAAAAATCTTAATAAGAGGAGGTTTTTTATTTTCGTCGGTGGCGGAAAAATCTGTAGAAATTACCAAAAAGCATTGTTAGAATTTGGCGCGGATAATAAAGATAGAGATATTATTGGCATTGATATTTCAAGGTTAAATGCCAGAGTAGTGAAGCAAGCTTTTGGAGAAAATGCTTTTGCAGAGGTAATTATTAATCCCACTAAAAGAATAAACACCAAAAAAGATGTTGTGGTTGCCGCTGGTTGGAAGTCCGGTTGGTCAACCGATTATTGTAGTGTGGTGTTGGCAAAAAATATGGGGATTAAAACCATCATTAATTTAACTAACATTGATTATGTATATGACCTGTCCGCATCTGCTACACAGAAAGCGTTGCAGGCGGGCAAAGACCCCTTCAGTTCAAAGAATGTAAAACCGCTAAAAGAAGTAAATTGGAAGGATTTTAGAAAAATTGTGGGAAATAAATGGACGCCGGGCTTATCCATGCCTTTTGATCCGCGCGCTTCCCGCGATGCTGAGGTGTTAAAAATAAAAGTGGTTATGATTAATGGCAAGCACTTAGACAGATTTGAAAACTTTTTAAACAACAAGCTATTCATGGGAACTATCATTAGTTAAACTATTCGCTTATCAGCCTTCGGGAGTCCCTGTGGGTCCAGCGTACGAATAAGCGAATAGTAAGATACAAATGACCAAGGAAGAAATCAAAAAAATACTAGAAAAAGTCATTATCAAACAATACCCTAATTTTCAAAGCTTTGAAAAAGAGGATACTGTTATTGTGGTTGAACGACCGAAAGAAGCAAGTCACGGAGATTATTCAACTAATATTGCATTAGTTTTAACTAAGCCATTAAAGAAAAATCCCCTAGAAGTGGCTAAAAAGATTAAAGAAGGAATATCTAACAAAGTTTTTGAAAAAGTTGAAGTGGCTCCGCCGGGTTTTATAAACTTTTATTTAAAAAAAGAGTTTTTTGTAAATAATATAAAAGAAGTTTTAAAGAATAAAAACTTCGGGAAAAATAATTTACTAAAAGGGAAGAAAATAATTATTGAGTATACCGATCCAAATATTTTAAAAGAGTTTCATATTGGCCACTTAATGAGCAATACTATTGGCGAATCTTTATCCCGCATTTTTGAATTTAATGGAGCTAGTATAAAAAGGATGTGTTATCAAAGCGATGTGGGGCTTAGCATTGCAAAAGCAGTATGGGGGAAAGTAAAAAACCCAAATGTGTCTTGGCAAGAGGCTTATGTATTTGGGACTAAAAAGTATGAGGAAAGTTTGGCAAAAAAACCCGCCTCCGCTGAAAGCTACGGCGAGGCAAAGGAAATTATTGAATTAAATAAAAAGATTTTTGAAAGATCAGATAAAAGTATTAATAGTATTTATGATGCGGGTAAAAAATGGAGCTTAGAATACTTTGGCCAAATTTATAAAAAACTTGGCACAAAATTTGATGATTTTATTTTTGAAAGCCAAGTTGCGGATTATGGGAAAAAAATTGTTGAAGATGGCCTAAAAAAGGGAATTTTTGAAAAGGGTGACAATGGAGCGGTTATTTTTAAAGGAGAGAAATTTGGATTACACACAAGAGTTTTTATTAATTCTGAAGAATTACCAACATACGAGGCAAAAGAGTTAGCGTTAGCAAAAGAAAAATACAAAAAATATAAATATAATCAATCAGTGGTGGTAACTGGAAATGAAATCAACGAATATTTTAAAGTGTTGTTCTCTGCGATGTCGCAAATTTTTCCTGATTTGGCAAAAAAAACAAAACACATAGGTCACGGCATGATGCGTTTACCTGAAGGTAAAATGTCTTCAAGAACTGGTAAAGTAGTAACCTTTGAATTTTTATTAAGTGAAGTTGAAAAAAAAATCTTAGAAAAGATGGAAAGTAGAGAAATAGATAGGAAAGAAGAATCCTTAGGCTCGGTTCAGGACAGGAGTGAAATTATAGAAAAAGTGGCCATAGGAGCTTTAAAATATTCAATTTTAAAACAATCAATTGGAAGCGATATTGTGTATGACTTTGAAAAATCTATTTCTTTTGAAGGAGACTCAGGGCCGTATTTGCAATATTCTTACGCAAGAGCAAATTCTGTTTTAGAAAAATCAAAAGCAGAAAAAATTAAGAGCGACACTAATTTACGAATGACATCCGAATTTACGAATGAAAAAACGAGTGGTTTAGAAAAAATGATGGTGTATTTCCCAGAAGTTGTCCAAAAAGCTGGCAGGGAATACGAACCGCATGTTATTGTTTTATATCTTACTGAGTTAGCAAGGGAGTTTAACAATTATTACGCTAATAATAAAATTGTGGACAAGGCCGATGAGTTTTCGCCACATAGGGTTGCGCTAACTGAGGCATTTTCAATTATTATGAAAAATGGGTTGTGGCTATTGGGAATTGATGTATTAGAGAAGATGTAATGAACCCCGTTAGAAGTTTGGATGCAGTAATAATAATTTCAACGATGACTAAATAATTAAAAATAATATAATTAAAGAGTGCAAGCAAAAAATAATTTATAGTAAATTATTTTTTACCCAGGACTTCTAACGGGGTGAACTTAAATAATAAATATTATCTATTAAGGCACGGAGAGGCAATATCTAATACCAAAAATATAATTTCTTCTTGGCCTGAGAAATTTAGAAATTATCTTACAGGTAAAGGAAAGGAGCAGATTAATATTTCTGCTAAAAATTTAAAAAACAAAAACATCAGTTTAATTCTTGCTTCTGATTTATTAAGAACAAAGCAAACTGCAGAGATTGTTGGGGGAGTGTTGAAAATAAGGCCAAAATTTGATAAAAGGTTAAGAGAGATAGATTTTGGTAATTTAAATGGAAGACCATCTGAGGAGTTGCTTTATTTAGGATTTGAGAAAAAAAGATTCAAACATAGCATTAAAAATAGCGAGACCTATGAAGATGTACTAAAAAGAGTTGCTGACTTTTTGGGTGATATTGATAAAAAATATAAAGATAAAATTATTTTAATTATAAGTCATCAGTGCCCTTTATGGATTTTAGAAAATAAAGTAAAAGGATTTTCCTTAGCAGAGGGGTTAAAAGGTAATCCAGATGAGAAAAGAATCGGCAGAGGCGAATTAAAAGAATTAAACTAAATTACAAGATGCTATTAATACCATACTACTGCTATCGCAGAAGTATGGTATTAACTAAAGGAATAAACTATACTGAATACATTACTGTAATGAAAACATTTATTACCGATCAATTTTTGTGGGACGTATATAATATTTTAGAAAAAACCGGCAATGTCGCGCATTTTATTTTCCGTCGCAAAAGAACCTTATATGACTTGCCAGGTCTTAAAAATCCTCTTATTGAAAAATACCGAAAATTGAGAAACAAACAGCAGTTTAATAAACTTATTTATAACCTCAAAAGAAATAACTATATCAAAATTAAAAGTTTGAAAGGCAAGCAAGCAATTGTTCTTACTGGTAGGGGGGTAGATAAAGCTCTTAAAGCACGATTTAAAATTGAGGGGTTGCAGGACAGAAAAAAAAGAAAGGATGGTAAATGGATTATGATAATCTTTGATGTCCCAGAAAAATATAAGAAATCCAGGGAACTTCTTAGAAGTGTTTTGCAAAATTTAGGGTATAAAATGTTTCAGAAAAGTGCTTGGATTACACCCTATGATGTTTCAGAAAAAACAGAAGAATTACTGCAATTTTACAATCTCGAGAAATATGTAAAAGTATTTTTAATTGAAGAGATAGATTAATAGTATAAAGTACCCTACTTCTGCTATCGCATAAGTAGGGTACTAAACGGGACTAGGTTAAAAGTATTTAATGTAAAATTAAGGATAAAATTAAAGATAAAAATTATGAATGGAGAAAAACCAAGAGAAGTTTCAGACGAAATAAATTTTGAAAAAGACCCAACGAGAGAACGACCAGAAGAAATTAGAGCAACGCTCGAAGAAATTCAAGAGGAATTGGAAAAAGAAGAAGAATTATCCCCAGAAATTATTGAAAAGATAATGGAAAAAGTGCAGGATATTAATAAAAATAGTACTGCTTTTACTTGGATAACAGATCTAATCCTTCCACCACGTGAGTATTTTAAAAACAAGTCATTGTGCGCACAGTTAAATTTGGAAAATGAGGATGATTTAGCACATGACCCGAATCTTCGAAAAAAAGCCGATTTACTTTTCTTGGCCAAAACAACGAAAAGATTAGATTCTATTTTGAAAAATGGTGTTATCGGAGGTGCGCTGCAGTATAAAGGTCAATACGATATGATAGTAAATGCAAAAAAGTGGAAAAATGCTCTTAATCAAGATAAACAAAACTTCGTACATTTTAATATAATGGGACGCTCTTTACAGTTTGTGTCGGGGAAAAAGCCCGTCGTTCGTACTGAAATGGAGTATTCTATGTATATGAAGCAAAGAGGATCCACGGGTATAATATTTGATATTTCTGATTTTAGAGAACTAGAACCTAAGTTCTATAAAAACAATCCGGCAAAAAAATTAAAGAGAAATACCTTTTTTGTTAATGATCCTATAGTTTCTGGTATTTGGAATAGAATTAAAGAAGAGGCTCAGGATATAAAAATAGGAGACGAGCGTCTCAGAAAGTTAGGAAAAATAGATTCTTCATTTAAACAAGAACGTTCTGATTGGAAGTATTATTTTGATAATGGAAATCCTTTACCAGAGGAGGAGTATGGTTTTGCTCTCTCTCCTCGTATACAACCTAAAAGGTTTCGTGGGGTTGTAGTTAATATATACAAAGACGACCCAAAACAGATTATAGAAAATATTATTAAAAGTATGAGTAGCTTAAAACGTCTTTTGCCTGTATATTCAACGCGAGGTGAACTTCTTTGGCCTAAACAAATGAGTTATGGAGAGGTGAAAAAATTTGTTGAAGAAAGGGATAAAGATAAAAAAGATAAAAAATATAAATAATGGCGTATAATTTTCCAGACCTGCCCGCATTGCTATGCAAAGCATTGCAGGCGGGGGAAGAGTAAAAAAATAGAGCATGACTTACAACTTTCCAGAGGAGGAAAAAAACATTTTACAATTCTGGCAGGATAACAAGATTTTTGAGAAGCTTAAAGAAAAAAATAAAAAGGGCAAGCCTTGGTCGTTTTTAGATGGTCCAATTACGGCGAACAATCCAATGGGAGTTCACCATGCTTGGGGAAGGACTTACAAGGATTTGCTGCAAAGGTATCATGCAATGAAAGGGTTTAGCGAAAGATACCAAAATGGATTTGACTGCCAGGGGCTTTGGGTTGAAGTGGAAGTTGAAAAAGAGCTTGGGTTTAAAAATAAAAAAGATATTGAAGCATATGGAATTGATAAATTTGTGCAAAAATGCAAAGAGCGGGTACTAAAATATTCTCAAATACAAACAGAGCAATCCATAAGGCTTGGGCAATGGATGGATTGGGAAAATTCTTATTACACAATGTCTGATGAAAATAATTATGCTATTTGGCACTTTTTGAAAAAATGCTGGGAGTTGGGCTACTTATATAAAGGAAGAGATTCGGTTCCCTGGTGCCCAAGATGCGGAACGGCACTAAGCCAGCATGAAATTTTAACGGAAGAGTATAAAGAAATCACTCACGATTCTATTTACTTTAGACTTCCTATTGTAGATAGAGAAGGAGAGAACCTTTTAGTTTGGACCACTACTCCATGGACTTTGCTAGCCAATATTGCCGTGGCGGTTGATGTAAAGTTAGATTATGTTTTAGTGAAGGATCAAGATGGTTTTAAGAATTGGGTGGTAAAAGATTTGGTAGATAAAGTTTTTTCCGCCAAAGGCGGATCCGCCTTTGGCGGAAAGCAAGATTATGAAATTTTAAAGGGAGCTAAAGGAAAAGCTTTGGTTGGCTTAAAATATTCTTTTGCGTTTGATGATTTGCCAAAGGTAAAGGAGGTTAAAGAAAAAAATCCCGATACATTTCACACGGTCATAGCCACCGAGGAGAGAATTATGCCAATAAATATTGAAGAAGGCACGGGGCTGGTTCATACCGCGGTGTCAGCTGGCCAAGAAGACTTCAAGTTAGGGAAAAAGCTGGGTTTGCCGTTAATAGAAGTTATTGGTGAAGATGCCACATATTTGGATGGCTTGGGTGAGTTTTCAGGGAAAAATGCAAAAAAAGACCCAAAAGTTATTTTGGATTATTTGGCAAAGAATAAGGAATACGTTTTTGAAATCTCCCCTTATAAACACAGGTATCCCACCTGTTGGAGGTGCAAAACGGAATTAGTCTGGCGAGTTGTTGATGAGTGGTACATTTCAATGGATAAATTAAGAAAGCCATTGGAAGATATTGTAAAGAAAATCAATTGGATTCCGTCATTTGGCAAGGAGCGTGAATTAGACTGGATAAAGAATATGCACGATTGGCTGATTTCCAAGAAAAGATATTGGGGGTTGGCCCTGCCTATTTTTGAATGTAAGGAGTGCGGAAATTTTGAAGTCATTGGAAACAAGGAAGAACTAAAAAAAAGAGCTGTTGCCGGCTGGGAAGACTTTGATGGAAATTCTCCACATAAGCCGTGGATTGATGCAGTAAAAATAGAATGTCGAGGAGTAGTCCGAGGTCCCGACAGTGGGAGGGATAAAAAGTGTAAAAAATTAGTTAGCAGGATTAAAGATGTTGGGACCCCGTGGTTAGATGCAGGGATTGTGCCCTTTTCTACAATAAAATATTTTTCTGACAAAACATATTGGAAAAAATGGTTTCCAATAGAAGTAGTTGCAGAATCTTTTCCCGGGCAATTTAAGAACTGGTTTTATGCTGTTTTAGTAATGTCTGCCGTTTTAGAAGAAACAGCTCCCGTAAAAACAATTTTTGGCTATGCTTCTGTTAAAGATGAAAAAGGAGAAGAAATGCATAAATCCAAAGGAAACGCTATTTGGTTTGATGAGGCCTTAGAAAAAGTGGGGGCAGATCCCATGAGGTGGCTGTATATGAAAGCAAACCCAGCTGAAAATATGAGGTTTGGGTACCATATTATAGAAGAAACAAAAAGAAAATTACTTACACTTTATAATGTATATACTTTTTTTGACACCTATGTCCACAAAAAAGATTTTCCAGAAAACAGCGATATAAAACCAGAAAATATTTTAGACAAATGGATTGTTTCAAAAATGGACCACTTAATTGGATTGGTTGAGTTTAATTTAGAAAAATATGATATTGCAAAAGCGGTTTTAGCCATAGAAGATTTTTTTATTAATGATTTGTCACTTTGGTATATAAGAAGGTCAAGAAAAAGATTTCATGACCTGCCCGCATCGGCTACGCCGAAGGCGTTGCAGGCGGGAGAAAGTCAGGAAAGAAAAAGCGCCATAGAAACCCTTTATTATGTTTTATTAAATACCACAAAGCTTATGGCCCCCATAATACCTTTTTTCGCAGAACAAATGTATCAGAATCTAAAATTAAAAGGTATGCCAGAATCGGTGCACTTGTGCAGTTTCCCTCAAAAAGAGGAAAAAGGACAAACTGATTTAGACTTAGAACAAAAAATGGATGAAGTAAGAAATGTGGTTACCTTAGCTTTGGCTCAAAGAGCAGTAAAAGCTATAAAAGTAAGACAACCTTTGGCAAAAATAAACATTAAAAACGAACAATCAAAAATAAAAGACCATACGGAATTATTGAATTTAATAAAAGATGAGGTTAATGTAAAAGAAGTTGTTTTTGATGATAAGATTAAAGAAGAAATAGAATTAGACATAAATATAACAGAGGAATTAAGACAAGAAGGAATTATTCGCGAAATAGTAAGATGTGTCCAAGATTTTAGGAAAGAGCAAGGTTTAAAACCGGAAGATAAAATTTTATTTTGGGTTTTTGGATCGGATAAAATAACCGGTATTATAAATAAAAATAAAGAATTTTTATTAAAAGAAATTAGGGCAAAAGAAATTTTTGTAAATAAAAAAACAGAGGAAATCATTGCAATAAAGAAGACTTTAATTGACAAAGAAAAATTATTATTAACTATCAAAAAAATAACTAAATAATTTTTTTTGGTAAAAATATGCCATTTTTAAATAATGATAATAAGCCATCTTTTTTAAATAAACAAACTCCAAATATATCCCAAAGAGGTATTGATAAAAAACCCATATTTCCCAAACCGCAAATCCCAAATTTTGAGAGAGATTTAGATAAAAATACAAGGTTTTTGGAAGAATTGGCAAGAGAATCTGGATTAGAACCCGAGTCATCAGAAATGAAAGTCGAAATTGAAAGAGTAAAAGAAAAGATGTCAAATTTTTCAAAAAGATCAATGGCTGAGGAATACTGGAATGAAAAGCATTATCTAGAAGAAAAGTTAAAAGGGGGAATAACTACGCAAGAAAGTAAAGAAATAGCTAGGAGAAAAAAAATAAATCAATTTTTAAATAAAAAGTTTGGAATTAAATGACGGTGCATTACAAAACAGAAGGGTTTGTTTTTAAAAAAGAGGAGAGATTAGAAGCCGACCGGATTTTTTCAGTGTTTACTAAAGATTTTGGCAGAGTAGAAATAGTTGGAAAATCAATAAGAAAAATTAACGCAAAACTAAGGGGCAACATAGAAGTTTTTTCTTTATCAGAAATTGAATTTATTCAAGGCAAAAGTCAAAAAACTTTAACTGACGTAATTTTAATTCAAAAGTTTAGCAGTCTAATAGATAATCCAGAAAAGTTATTGTTAGCGATTAAAATTTCTAAGGTAATAGATGATTTTGTTAAAGGACAAGAAGAAGATGAAAAAATTTGGGATCTAATCATTGACGCTTTTAAAAAATTAAATAATTGTGCGCCGCAAAACATTAGCTACTTACTTATTTACTACTATTTTATTTGGAATTTTATTTTTATTTTAGGTTACGGTCCAGAACTTTATATTTGCGCTGTTTGCAGTCAAAAATTAAATCCCCATAGCCTTTATTTTTCTTATAAAGAAGGTGGAGTTACTTGCACCAGTTGCTCGTTAGTTCAAAAAGATTGTATAAAAATAACATCAGATATCGTAAAAGTAATACGATTAAC
>MHOR01000028.1:10110-12995 GCA_001821915.1 Candidatus Staskawiczbacteria bacterium RIFCSPHIGHO2_02_FULL_34_10
TTCGCAAAAATTATTAAAAGAAGTTTCGGAGAAATATTATCTATATTTAAAAAGTAATTTCGTAACTGATACCATAAAAATATGAACAAAAAAATAATTTTTGCTATATTGCTTCTCATTGTGATTGGGGGATTTATTGCGTTCTTTTATTATAGAGATAAGATTTTTTCAAAGGAGATTTTAAAGTTAGAGATACTGGGTCCCGATAGCGTTAAAATGGGAGAAGAAATTGAATATACCGTTAAATATAAAAATAACGGGAATTTTGTTTTAGAAAGCCCTAAACTTATTTTTGAATTGCCTGATAATTCGCTAACCGAGGATTCAAAAACAAGATTAACGCAAGATTTAAAAGATATTTACCCTGGCGACGAAGATTTTGTAAAATTTAAAGCAAGGCTTTTGGGCAAAGAAGGAGATTTAAAATCAGCTCATGTGTGGCTTTCTTATATACCAAAAAATTTATCTGCTCACTACGAATCCGATACCACGTTTACCACGAAGATTGGTTCGGTTCCTATAACATTAAATTTTGACCTGCCATTAAAAGTAGAAAAGGGAAAAGAAATTTCTTACTCTCTTAATTATTTTTCAAATGTAGATTATCCCTTAGAAAATCTTAGCGTAAAAATAGACCCCATAAATGGCTTTAATTTTGGGTCGGTAATTCCCTCTTCTTTAGATAATACGGAATGGAAATTGGATACTTTAAATAAAGCACAGGGGGGCAAAATTAGTATCAAGGGGGTTATTAATGCAGATGCCGGAAATCATATAAGTTTTTTGGCCAAGCTTGGAATGTGGCAAGATGGAACTTTTGTGGTGATAAAAGAAACCAACCAAGATGTTGAAATTATACAGCCATTGCTTTTTATATCGCAACAGATAAATGGGGTTTCTAATTATACGGCTTCTCCAGGAGAAACTCTCCACTACGAAATTTTCTTTCGTAATATTGGATCCACGCCATTTGATAATTTATTTGTAATATCGCAGTTATCTGGTTCAGCTTTTGATATGTCTACATTGCAGTCTCAAGAAGGGGAGGCAAAAAAAAGTGATAGTTTGATAGTTTTTGACCCAAAACAAGTTTTAGAGTTACAGCATTTACAACCTCAACAAGAAGTGAAAGTTGATTTTAGTGTAAAATTAAAAAACAATTGGGATATTTTAGATTCTGAAAAAAATAATATCATAATAAAAAATAAGGTAGATGCTTCAAATATAAGCCAGGAATTTGATACAAAAGTTAGTTCAAAGTTAGATTTTTCACAAAAGGTTTATCACACAACTATCAATAGTATTGAAAACTCTGGTCCAATTCCCCCAAAAGTAGATGAAGCTACGACGTACGCTGTAGTCTGGCAAGTTAAAAATTACCTTAATGATTTAAAAAATGTAAAAGTAAAAATGATATTGCCTCAAGGGGTGATGTTGTCCGATAGTATGGCTCCCGATGATCAAGCATCTCACTTTTCTTTTGATAATAAAAGCAGGGAAATTTTCTGGTCAGTGGGTGACTTTGCAGCTGGCGCTTCAATATCATTAACATTTCAAATTGCTTTCACTCCGGTTGCATCTCAAAGGGGAAGATTAGCTGACATAGTTGGGCAAGCAACTATTTATGGCGAAGATCAGTTTACGGGAGTGGTTACTCAAACATCTGCTTCTTTGGTAAATACCAGCTTGCCAGATGACCAAAGTAATTCTGGGGGAGGTATCGTGCAGTAGGGGCGATTCGTGTATTATACCAAAAGAGTACGGCGTCGCCTCGCATAATATACTTTCGTATATTATGCGAGGCGCATCTGACTCTCGGCGGCCACAAAGGGCCGCACTCCGAGACACTCTTTTGGTAGAGTACTTTCGCTTAGGTGATTTTAAAAACTAAGCTGCAGAAAAGCGACGACGTCAGATGGCATATTGCATAAATAAAAAATAGAGGCCCGACCTCTATTTTTTTTGGTATAATAAAGGTATGCCATATAGAAAAAATCAATTTATAAATAACGAAATATATCATGTTATTTTAAGGGGTATAGATGAAAACGCGATTTTTAAAAATATAGATGATTATTATCGGATGATTTTTTCTATTTATGAATTTAATAATACTATTGCCACTACAATACAAAATAAGAGAGAAATTAGAATGAATTTTAAAAAGAAAAATAGAGGTCGGGCCTCTATTGTTGAGATGATCGATGAAAGAGATAAGTTGGTTGAAATATTATCATTTTGCTTTATGCCGAATCATATCCATTTATTATTAAGACAAATTAAAGATAATGGCATTACTAAATTTATGGCTAAAGTAGGGACCGGGTATGGAGGTTACTTTAATAGAAAATATAAAAGAAAAGGATATGTCTTCCAAAACAGATTTAAAGATATACCTATTAAAGATGATAATCAGTTAAAAATAGTTTTTATTTACATCCATGCAAACCCAATTTCTCTTATAGAACCAGTTTGGAAGGAAAAAGGAATTCAATACCCAGAAAAAGTAAATAATTTTTTGGAGGAAAAATATAAATGGTCTAGCTATGCTGATTATATTGGGAAAAAGAACTTTCCCTCAGTTACTGAAAGGGAATTTTTATTAAATGTAATAGGAGGTGTGGAGGGATGTAAAGAAGCGATTAACAATTGGATAATGCATAAAAATGATCTCCATAAATTTTCAAATATATTACTTGATAGCAAAAAATAGAGGTCGGGCCTCTATTTTTTTCTATCAATTGGTTTCTTGGGTCTTCTTTGACACTTGGAACCCTTGCACTTTGAACCTATGGCTCTCTGAAACTTTGAAAAAAAGTGAAGGAGAGCCTTTTTGTTTTTCAAAAAATATTGTAGTATTAAAAAACATAAAGAATATATGGAAA
>MHOR01000028.1:13021-18853 GCA_001821915.1 Candidatus Staskawiczbacteria bacterium RIFCSPHIGHO2_02_FULL_34_10
ATTGTATCTTTGTGTAAAAGGCGGGGTTTTGTTTTTCCTGGATCTGAAATTTATGGTGGACTTTCAAATAGTTATGATTACGGTCCTTTAGGCGTTGAGTTAAAAAATAATATAAAAAATTTATGGTGGAAGCGTTTTGTACAGCAGCGCGATGATATGGTTGGAATTGACGCGGCTCTCATTATGAACCCAAAAGTTTGGGAAGCATCGGGTCATTTAAAAGAATTTTCTGATCCGTTAGTTGAATGTTCTAAGTGTAAAAGAAGGTTTAGAGCTGATCATGTTAATTCAAAAAAATGTCCTGATTGCGGTGGAAGCTTAAGTGAACCACGACAATTTAATTTAATGCTCAAGACCTTTTTAGGTCCGGCTGAAGAAAAAGCCAACGAAGTGTACTTTAGGCCAGAGACTGCGCAATCAATGTTTGTTGATTTTAAAAATGTATTAGAAACTTCACGAAAAAAATTACCATTTGGTATTGCTCAAATTGGCAAAGCATTCAGAAATGAAATAACTCCAGGTAATTTTATTTTCAGGACACGTGAGTTTGAACAAATGGAAATTGAGTACTTTATAAATCCCAAAGATAATTGGGAAAAACATTTTGAATATTGGCAAGATCAAATGAAGCAATGGTTAAAAGATATTGGGGTAAAAAACGCAGAATTTGTAGAAATTGAAAAAGAAGAGTTAGCACACTATTCAAAGCGCACAGTAGATGTTGAATTTAAATATCCTTTTGGCCAGAAAGAACTTTATGGTTTGGCATATAGAATAGATTTTGATTTAAAAAATCACTTTAAAGAGGCACCTTATAAAGAGGAAGAGAGTGATGCGTTTTATCCGCACGTCATAGAGCCGACGTTCGGCGTGGATAGGTCCATATTGGCAGTACTTTGTGATGCCTATGAAGAGCAAGAAGAAAGAGTGGTATTAAAATTAAAACCATTGTTGGCTCCATATAAAGTTGCTGTGTTCCCATTGTTAAAGAATAAACCAGAATTGGTTGCCAAAGCTAAAGAAATATATGCCGATTTAAGAAAAGAATTTATGGTAGCTTTTGACGACCGAGGAAACATTGGTAAGCGATATTATAGTCAAGATGAAATTGGTACACCTTACTGCGTAACGGTGGACTTTGATACATTAGAAAAAAACGAAGTAACTGTTCGCGACAGAGACACCATGAAACAAGAAAAAGTAAAAATTTCTAATTTGAAAAATCATATAAGTATGTTATTGTTAAAGTAACAAAATTATGACCACTAAAAATTACGAAAAAATCAAAAAAGAAATAAAACAAGAACTCCTACAAGAGTTTGTTTTTCCTATTTTACGGAATATGAAAGATTCCGAAGGCGAATATAAAGAAAAATTCGTCAAAGAAGTGCTAAAAGCGGTAAAAGAAAAGCCAAAATATATTTATAACTCTAAAACATTTTTGCGCCAAATCGGCCACAAGTAATGTATCAGCTTACTTTCAGCAGTCAATTTCTCAAATCTGCTGAGAAGTTGGATAATAAAGTTAAACCGAAGCTCAAGTCAAATTTGGATATGTTAGCTGAAAATCCATTTGACGCGAGATTACAAACTAAGTCGCTCTCGGGAAAACTTTCCGGGCAATATTCTTTTAGGTTAGGTAAAGATTGTCGTGTCGTATTCAAATTTTATTCAAATGCCACGATTTTTTTATTGAACGTCGGCAACAGAAAAGACATTTATCGTTAAAGTATTAGTATGAAAAAATTATTACTCACTTCTGACGGCTTTGTAAATCCCAAAATAGGGCAGGAGTTTTTGGCGTTAGTTGGTAAAAAGCCGATTGATATAAAAGTTCTTTTTGTTACTACTGCATCTCGTGTAGAAAAAGAAAAGTTTTATGTAAAAGGTTCGGAAAAAGAGCTCATTGAATTAGGATTAGCTAAAGAAAATATCTTATGGGTCGAGAATTTGGATAATACTGAAGTAGAAAAATATGATGTGGTTTACGTGTGCGGGGGAAATACATTTTATTTAATGTACGAAATCAGGCGAACTGGTTTTGATAAACAAATAATTAATTTTATAAATTCTGGAAAGGTGTACGTGGGGGTTTCTGCGGGAAGCGTTATTATGGGACCAACGATATTACATGTGAGAAATTTGGATAAAAATGACATTGGGCTAAAAGATATGACTGGATTAAATATGACGGATAAAATTATCCTACCGCATTATAAAAACGAAGAAGAGGAGAAAGTTAAAGAGTTTGAAAGAGAAAATCATTGCGAAGTTTTAAGATTGCCAGATGGACAGGCATCGGAAGTTTTGAGGGAGGATGCAAGGATTATTGAGTAATTTTGTAAATTTTAAAAAATTAACAAAGAAATAAGTGTATAAAAAAAATAAATTAAAAAATGGATTGCGGGTGATTTCCATCCCGATGAAAAATGCTAATAGTGTTACGGTGTTAGTGTTAGTGGGAACAGGGTCAAAATATGAAACGAAAGACATTAATGGCATTTCTCACTTTTTAGAGCATATGTTTTTTAAGGGCACAAAAAAAAGACCTACGACTTTAAAAATTTCAGAAACTCTGGACATGATTGGGGGACAGTATAATGCTTTTACCTCAAAAGAAACAACTGGTTTTTGGGCAAAAGTGGATAAAAAATATACCGATATTGCCTTGGACTGGATTTCAGATATGTTTTTAAATGCCAAATTTGAAGCAGAGGAAATTGAGCGTGAAAAAGGCGTGGTTATTGAAGAATTAAATATGTATTTAGATACGCCGACTGCTTATGTATCAGAACTTTTTGAAGATTTACTATATAAAGATCAGCCAGCTGGTTGGAGAATTGTAGGTGAAAAAGAAAACATCACAAGTTTTAATCGTCAAAAAGTAGTGGATTATTACAAAACTCACTACTCAAATCAAAATACGGTGGTTTGCATTGCTGGAGATATTAATCAAAAAGAAATTTTTCAAAAAATGGAAAAATATTTTGGTGGCTCAAAAAACCAACAAGCACTACCAAAGTTATCAGTAAAAGAATACCAGTTAAAACCAGAAGTTTTGTTGCATCATAAAAAGACCGATCAAACGCATTTTTGTTTGGGCGTAAGAGCATATGATATGTTTGACAATAGAAGATATGCATTAACACTTATGTCAGTTATTTTAGGGGGAAATATGAGTTCTAGATTATTTATTTCTGTAAGAGAACGCAATGGACTGGGTTATTATGTGCACACTTCATTTGATACAACTACTGATACGGGATATTTAGTAACTCAGTCAGGAATTAAAAATGACAGCTTGGAAAAAGCGATAGGATTGGTATTAGATGAATATAAGGATTTAAAAAATAAAAAAATCACAGCTAAAGAATTAAAGAAAGCAAAAGATTTTGTGAGGGGCAGTATGTCACTTTCTTTAGACGGGACAGACGCCCAGGCTTCTTTTTATGCCAACCAAGAGGTTATGGGGCGGGAATTATTAACTCCGGAAGAAAAAATGAAAATGATTGATAAAGTTTCTATTAATGATATAAAAAAGGTAGCAGAAGATATTTTTGTAAACGAAAAGTTAAATTTATCAGTAATAGGACCATTTGAAGAATCAGAAAAAGAAAAACTAGAAAAGTTATTAAAATTATAAAATAAAAGCGACTCCAATTTACAAATGACACCCGAATTTACGAATACATATTAGTAAATTAGTGTGCGATTAGTAATTAGTGTCGCTGTACAATGGAGCAAACCTTAGACATATCGTGGGAGACTATTATTAAGGTTTTTATTGCCGGTCTTATTTTTTATATTCTTTTTTTAGCAAGAGATATTGTTGTTTGGTTCTTTTTTGCCTTAATTATTTCTATCTTATTATCGCCGGCAATTAATTTTTTGCAACGATTAAAAATACCAAAAGTGGTAGCCGCTGTTTTGGTATATACATCAATTTTCGGAGCAATAGGATTAATGACATATATTACGGCGCCCATTTTTATTTTTGAGATTAATCAATTATCACAAAATATCCCAAATTATTTTGAAAAACTTAACCCCATATTTAATAACCTAGGCATCAATGTGGCGCAAAATTTTGATGATTTTACCGCTAATTTGATTTCTGGTTTAAAAGAAAGTTCTGGAAGTATCGTTAAGGCTATATCGGTCTTTTTTGGCGGTATTGCTTCTACTATGTTGATTTTTATTTTCGCATTTTATATTTCCCTAGAAGATAATGGCCCAGAAAAAGTCCTACATCTTTTAACTCCAAAAAAATATGAAAGACATATTGTAGGTTTATTTGAAAAAGCTCAGTTTAAGGTTGCAGGTTGGTTTGGGGCTAGAATTTTAGCTTGCCTATTTGTAGGAATTTCTTCATTTATTATTTTTTTGCTATTTGGAATTAAATATTCTTTTATCTTAGCCCTAGTTTCAGGACTGCTTAATTTTGTGCCTTTTATTGGGCCTCTCGTTACCGCCATATTAGTCCTTTTGTTTGTAGGAGTATCTAATTCTTGGTTGGTTGCGTGTTATATCCTTATTGTTTTATACGGAATTCAGGTGGTAGAGAATAATATTATTACGCCCTTATTAATAAAAAAGTTTATTAATTTGCCTCCCATTTTAGTGTTAATAGCTTTATTAGTAGGAGGAACTATTTTTGGTGTTTTAGGAATGATTTTTGTAGTTCCTGTTTTTGGAATTATATATGAGTTTCTAAAAGAATTTTTTGAAGAAAGAAAGAAAGAAGAAAATAATTATATAAATACTTAAGTTTAGGATTTTAACAAAATAATACTGACAATAACTGCTAAAACTTGCGTTAAGATTCTCCAAAATATGGGGAATCTTTTCTTTTTTGTTAAGTAGTGAATGTGTTGAGTGTGGATGGTGTCATGTAGGTTAGAAACTTTATTTGGGAATACGTAACTTATAAGAGTTAGACCATCTGGGACTAAGGCAATAAATCCGCATACATAAATAATAGGTTGGTTCTTAGAAAACAAAAAGATAATGATAATGCCGATAGAAAAGTCTAAAAACACCCTGGAAAAATCGGGAAGAGATTTTTTCCAGTTCTTGTTTTTTATGTTTTCAATGTCATATTCAACATGAGGGAAAAGATCTAAAAAGTAGTGTCCCAAAAAAGCCAAAATAATGGCTAAGGGAAGGTTTTTAATAGAGGCCCCGATAGCAGCCCCAAAAAGCATGTGAGCTAAAAGTATCATATAAGTCCTGTTGTTTAATAATATTTCTACTACGAATTAAATCTTTTATCTACAAATTTAAAAAAGCTCCTTAATGTATTGTCTTTGCTGATACATTTCGTCGCTTTTTTGAATTTTCGTTTGAAAACCTTTAATCCTCGTTACGAAAATTATTAAGCAACAGGGCTTTGAATTTTAGCTTAAAAATTATATAATTGGGTAATTGTATCATATATTACTATGCCAAAAAAGTTTTACATAACTACGAGTATTCCCTATACCAATGCGCCTCCGCACCTAGGTCATGTTTTTGAGTTTATTCAGGCAGATGTTATTGCTCGTTATCATAGCCAGCAAAAAGAAGATGTGTATTTTTTAACCGGCACAGATGAGCATGGGCTAAAAACTAAAAAAGAAGCTGATTTGCTAGGCAAAACTCCGGAAGAATTTTCAGATCAAATGTCACAAAATTTTAAAAAACTGAAGAATGTCTTAAATTTATCTACCACTGATTTTATAAGAACAACTGATAAAATCCGTCATTTATCAGCAGTAAGAAAATTATGGGAAGAGCTTAGTAAAAACAACGATTTGTACAAGAAAAAATATGAAGGCCTTTACTGCGCAGGAT
>MHOR01000028.1:18865-21564 GCA_001821915.1 Candidatus Staskawiczbacteria bacterium RIFCSPHIGHO2_02_FULL_34_10
AAACTCAAAAAGAAATAGTTGACGGTAAATGTATTATCCACCAAAGGCCAGTTGAAGAAGTTCAGGAAGAAAATTATTTTTTCAAACTTTCAAAATATTTGCCAAAGATAAAAGAAATAATTAAAAAAGACAAGATAAGAATAATTCCAGAATCTAAGAAAAATGAAATTTTAAGCATGATTGAAAATGGATTGGAGGATATAAGTTTTTCAAGGGCTCGTGAAAAGTATTGGGGATTTTTTGTTCCTGGCGATGAAAGTCAAATTATTTATGTTTGGGCAGATGCTCTGCCAAATTATATATCGGCTATCGGATATGCTCAAGATGAAAAAAAATTTAAAAAATATTGGCCAGCAGATGTTCATTGCATAGGGAAAGATATTGTGAAGTTCCACGCTATTTACTGGCCGGCTATGCTTTTATCCTTGGGTCTTGATTTGCCTAAAACTATTTTTGTCCATGGATTTATTAATGTTGATGGTCAAAAAATGTCTAAATCATTAGGTAATGTGATAGATCCCCTTGAACTAGTTATAAAATATGGAATTGATCCAGTAAGGTATTATTTGCTCAGAGAAATTTTACCCACCGAAGACGGGGATTTTTCTTATGAAAAATTTGAACAACGGTATAATTCAGATTTGGCGGGAGGGATAGGTAATCTACTAGCAAGGACTATTGCCTTAACTAAAAAACCTAATTTTAAAGAAAAAAAAGAAAGCGCTAAAATTAAAAAAGCGGTGAATGAAGCAAAAAAAGAATATAAAAAATATATAACAGAATTTAAATTTAATGAAACTTTAAAATCAATTTGGGAATTGATTAGTTTTTGCGATAAGTATATCAACGAAGAAAAACCATGGGAAGGTAAAAGTAATTCCTCGCAGGTAATTTCGGACATTCTTTTTGCACTAGATAGTATTTCAGATTTATTGTTGCCATTTTTACCAGAAACATCAGAGAAAATTAAAGTATCAGTTAAAGATAAAAAATTAGAAATCTTATTTCCTAGGTTGACTCTTCACTCAAATTTATAAGCAAATTTTGGTGAAGAGTTGACTTAATTAATGATATTTGTTATATTGCAATTGATTCAGCTCTCTTTTCCACCCCAAGTCCAAGGATGTGCTTGGACAAACCACTTTTTGGAGGGACTCTGATGTTAGTCTTTTCGAGGAAAAAGAACGAGAGCATTGTCATCAACAACAACATCACCGTCACGGTGGTGGAGATTCGCGGTGACAAGGTGCGGCTAGGCATCGAGGCGCCCAAGGAAGTCCCAGTACATCGGGAGGAAGTCTATGAAAGGATTCACATCAAACCTAGCGCCGAACCGGCGCCATCCACGGTCGTGGCCAAGCCGAAAGAATCGGCAACATCGATCTTGCCAGTCAAGCCGAGCGAATAAAATTCGCTCCCCAAAAAACATTGAGCAGGTAGTCACTTGATTACCTGCTTCTTTTTATTTTATTTTCAAATAGAAAAATAAATAGTAAATAAAATAACCCCTCACCAATTTTGCTATGTAAAACACATTGAGGTGAAGATAATTATTAATAATTTAATTCTTACGGCGCAGTGGGTGAATAGCCCCGAGCCCACAGGCGAGTGCGCTGCCACATTTCTGTTTCGCAAAATTGGTGTGTGGGTTGTTGTATGCTAAAATAAACAAATGATAATTGATACTCATAGCCACTTAAATTTTAATGCTTTTAAAGAAGATTTGGACGAAGTGGCAAAAAGAACCGTTGCTCAAAATATTTGGACAATAAATGTTGGCACAAAATACGAAACAAGCCAAAGCGCCATTGAAGTTGCTCAAAAATATGGCGAGGGATTTTTTGCTACAATAGGTTTACACCCTATTTATGCGGCCGCTGAATTCGTAAAAACAAAAACTGATCCTGACGAAGGAGAATTTTTAATTAAGGAACACACTTTTGAAAAAGAAAAATATAAAGACCTAGCCAACTCAAAAAAAGTAGTTGCTATTGGTGAAATTGGCTTAGACTACTATTACAAACCCAAAACAACGGCAAAATTAGCTCAATTTAAAGAAAAGCAAAAACAAGTTTTTCTAGAGCAATTAGATTTAGCAAGAGAATTAAAACTACCGGTCATTTTACACTGTAGAATGGCGCACGATGATGTTATTGAAATACTGGAAAGCAGAGGCGAAAACAAGGGGGTGATTCACTGTTTTACCGGCACCTTAGAACAGGCTAAAAAATATATTGAAATGGGTTTTTATTTAGGAATTAATGGGATTATTTTTAAATTTAATATTGATGAAATAATTAAAAATTATCTCTTAGATAAATTATTGATTGAGACAGATTGCCCATATCTTACACCATTGCCAGAAGCCCCAAAAAGAAATGAACCTATTTTTATAAAACATACCATCCAAAAAATCGCTGATTTAAAAGGAGTCAGTTTTCAGGAGGTGGTTAATAAAACCACACAAAACGCTAAAAAGTTATTTAACATTTAATTAATATTAATTAAATGTTATTATTTTAGAATAGATGAACTGTTGCTCTTTGAAAGGAGAATATGTAATGCCTACCCTCACAAAATGTTTTGTAGAAATTTTTTTTATACAAAATAATTTTATTAGTTTTGATTTTGGTGATTTTGCAATTGTCATTGAATATTGCCGCAGTAAAAAAGTAGATGAATTTCATCGGTATTTAAGA
>MHOR01000028.1:21607-25585 GCA_001821915.1 Candidatus Staskawiczbacteria bacterium RIFCSPHIGHO2_02_FULL_34_10
TTTTCCAAAACAAATTAGAAATTACGGAAGATAGTTTATTAGCGGACCTATAATCCGCTTTTTTTTGTAAATAAAATATGATAATATCATTGTAATTATGGTAAAGTACAACCCTCAAAAAATTGAAAAAAAGTGGCAGGGAAAATGGTATAATTCCAATATTTTTAAGGCACAAGACTTTTCTAAAAAAAAGAAGTTTTATGCATTAGTTGAATTCCCCTATCCTTCAGGCGATGGATTACATGTTGGGCATTGTCGTAGTTATACTGCTTTGGATATAATTTCTAGAAAGAAAAGAATGGAGGGCTTTAATGTGCTGTATCCAATGGGTTGGGATGCCTTTGGTTTACCAGCTGAAAATTATGCCATTAAAATGGGAATTCAGCCCTCTATCACCACAAAGAAAAATACTGCTAATTATAAAAAGCAAATGCAAAGACTTGGATATTCTTTTGATTGGAATCGCGAAATAAATACTACTGATCCAAAATATTACCAATGGACACAGTGGATTTTTTTAAAACTTTTTGAAAAAGGTTTGGCTTACAAAGAAAAGATGGCAATTAATTGGTGTCCAAAAGATAAAATTGGTTTAGCCAACGAAGAAGTGATTGCAGGAAAATGTGAGCGATGTGGCATACAAGTCCAAAAGAAAGAAAAAGAGCAATGGCTTATAAAAATTACAAAATACGCAGATAGGTTGATTAAAGATTTAGATTCGGTTGATTATCCTGAACGGGTAAAAATCCAGCAGAAAGAATGGATTGGAAAATCAGAAGGCGCAGAAATTGAATTTATTTTAAATAATTTTAAAAAAACAATTAAAGTCTTTACCACAAGACCAGATACCATATTCGGTTGCACATTTTTAGTGTTAGCTCCCGAACATTCTATTATTGAAAAAGTAAAAAATAGCATTTTAAATTGGCAAGAAGTTGAACAGTATATTATAAAAACAAAAGACAAATCTGACTTACAAAGACAAGAAAATCAAAATGATAAAACTGGAGTTGAATTAAAAGGAGTTAAAGCTGTAAATCCGGCAGATAAAAAAGAAATCCCTATTTTCATCGCTGACTATATAATGATAAATTATGGAACTGGGGCAATTATGGCAGTTCCAGCGGATGATAAAAGGGATGAAGAGTTTGCTAAAAAGTTTAACCTACCCATTGTAAGAGATTATCAAAGGGCTGGATTTGAGGATTTTGGTAAAAAAACTGTGCAATATAAACTGCGGGATTGGATTTTTTCACGTCAGCACTATTGGGGAGAGCCCATTCCTATGGTCTTTTGCCAAGTTTGCAATTGGGTACCAGTGCCAGAAAAAGATTTACCGGTCCAATTGCCAAAAGTTAAAAAATATCAGCCAACTGATACGGGTGAATCTCCGTTGGCAGTAATGGAAAAATGGGTGAATGTAAAATGTCCGAATTGTGGCGGAGTTGCACAAAGGGAAACTGATACTATGCCAAATTGGGCGGGTTCAAATTGGTATTTTTTAAGATACACTGATCCCAAAAATAGTAAAAAATTATCGGATGAAAAAAAATTACAATACTGGATGCCGGTGGATTGGTATAATGGCGGAATGGAACATACCACACTGCATTTATTATATTCAAGGTTTATTTTTAAATTTTTATATGATATTGGCGCAGTTCCAAAATCACTAGGTTTTGAACCTTACAAAAAAAGGACATCTCATGGTATTGTATTGGGTCAAGGTGGAGTTAAAATGTCAAAATCATTGGGGAATGTAGTAAATCCAGACAATGTAATAAAACAGTATGGAGCAGACACGTTAAGAGTTTATGAAATGTTTATGGGACCATTTGAGCAAATGATTCCATGGGATGAAAAAGGCATTATAGGAGCAAGAAGGTTTATAGAAAAAGTTTATACAGTCTGCCTAAAAGGTGATTTTTCAAAACCAAACAGCACACTTGATATTCAAATTAACAAAACCATAAAAAAGGTAGGTGAAGATATAGAGTTAATGAAATTTAATACAGCCATTTCTTCATTAATGATTTTAGTAAATAGTTTTTTTGAAGAAAAGGAGTTGCTCACAAAAGAAAATATAAAAAGTTTATTGTTGATTTTGTCTCCCTTCGCTCCGCATTTGGCAGAAGAATTATGGGAGAGAATTGGATTTAAGGGATTATGTTCTAATCAAAAATGGCCGCAGTATAATACAACGCTAATAAAAGAAGAAAAGGTTTTATTGATAGTGCAAATCAATGGAAAAGTGCGCGACAAGGTAGAAATTATGGCAGATAAAAACCAAAAAGAAGTTGAAGAAATTATTTTGCAAACTCCAAAAATTAAAAATTTAATTGGCAGTATTAGCATTAAAAAAATAATTTTTGTGCCAAATAAGCTAATAAACGTTGTTTTGTAAAAAACACTTTCCTCGTAATTTTAACGATCGTTAAAATCACGAGGAAAATAAATAGTAGAAATAAAATGGGAAAAATAAAAAAAGTGGTGATTTCAGCGGCGGGACAAGGAACTCGTATGCTAGAATTGTCAAAAGATAAATCTAAGCATTTAATAGAGGTCAACCATAGGCCTTTTTTGGCGTACCTTTTGGATAATATTCTAGAAGCTGGTTACACCGACATTATGCTGGTAGTGGGATTTCGCGAAGATGTGATAAAAGATTTTCTAAAAAAATATATCTTTAATGGCACGTATAACATTCAAACTATAAACCAATTTGAAGTACTGGGCCCAAAAGAAAAAGAATATGGTACGGCTTGCCCTTTAAAATGCGTAAAAGATTTTGTGGGTCGTGAGCAGTTTATTTCGTTGGTGGGGGATAATTTCTATTCAGTGGATGATTTAAAATCTATGAATATTGAGGACCAATATAACTATGTTGCGGGATTTGAAAACGAGCACCCTGAAAAATTTGGAGTGTTACTTGCAGAAGGCGAAATGCTAAAAGAGATTATTGAAAAACCAAAAGAATTTGTGGGAAATTTAATTAATACTAGTTTGTATAAATTTACCAAAGATGTATTTGAAAAACTGCCATTAATTGAAAAGTCTGAAAGAGGTGAATATGAGATTACTGATGTAATTTCACTTTTGGCAAAAGAGAAAAAAGTAAAAGTAAAAATAATAAAAGATAATTGGATGGATTTTGGAAATCCCAGTGATTTAGAAAAGTTTACGACTTTTCTAAAACCCAAAATTACAAATCACAAATTACAAAAAAATTCTAATGAGTGAAATAACAAATCAACCTTCGGGAGTTCCTGCGGGCACAGCAAAACCCTACGACTTGGAAGAAAGAACTGCCCAATTTGCAGAAAATTGCAGAGATTTTGTGAAAAAATTACCAAAAACTAATTCAAATTTTGAATATGGAAAACAGTTAATTCGTTCATCTGGTTCACAGGCTGCAAACTATATTGAGGCAAATGAATCTTTAGGGAGAAGAGATTTTGCAATGAGAATAAAAATTTGCCGTAAGGAAACAAAAGAGAGTTGTTTGTGGTTGCGCTTATCTGATACTAATAATATTCCAGAATTAGAAAAAGAAAGAAAAGTACTAATGGACGAAGCTCTCCAGCTAAGAAAAATATTTACATCTATTCTTGAGAAAAGTAAGTTTTAGGAATTAGAATTTAGGTATTGTTTGTAATTTGTGATTTGTAATTTTGAATTTATATCATGAAAGTAATAAAACAGTCTCAAAGAACTCTTAAAAAGGCAATTACTGTAATAAAGAGTGGAGGCGTAGTAATTTGTCCAACAGACACCGTATACGGATTTTTAGCGGATGCCACCAATAAAAAAGCCGTTGAAAAAATTTACAAAATAAAAAAACGGCCAAAATCAAAACCTTTATCAGTGTTTATAAAAGATTTACATATGGCAAAGGAGCTGGCGGAAATAAATGATAAGCAGGCGAAAATCTTGCAAAAGTATTGGCCCGGAAAATACACTTTTGTTTTAAAGCATAAA
>MHOR01000028.1:25657-26518 GCA_001821915.1 Candidatus Staskawiczbacteria bacterium RIFCSPHIGHO2_02_FULL_34_10
TACTCTTAATTGATGCAGGAAATCTTAAAAAAGGAAAACCCTCAAAAATCATTGATTTACGGTCAAAAACAGAAGGGGTATTGACAAGGTTACGCTAAAGGTGTATAATTAAAACATAAGGTTAAACAGCACTTTTACAGCTAAATAAGGCAAAAAAAACAGTCATATCCATAAGCCCTTCGGTAAAATTAGGACAAACCAAATATCGGAGGTTTTATGGCTATGACTGTGCCACGTCGGTCAGTCAGAGGCAAGGTTTTTTCAAGAAAGGGATGATTCCGATGAAAACGTCATCGAGCACATCCGCACAGACTGAAGACCAGGAGAAAAACTATCGCCGCCTCGTGGAGGACGCTGCCAAGAGAGCAGTTGACCTTGCTTTGAGCGAGGTGGTTGCAGACAAAGCCGGATGGGACCGGCTGCTGGCCAAAGGCAACGAGCTAGGCAAGGTGATCGTGGAAGCGATCATCTCCAAGACAAGGGAATTGTCCTTTGTCTATGGCGAACAGCTCGCCAAGTGGAGTGCTTTCTACAAGAAGCACTTCAACCTCACGCCTGATCTGTCGGGAGTGGAAATTACCGACCACCAGGACGGCTTTGACCGGCTCATCATTATAGCCAGGGGGCTGACCAGGAATCAAGTCTACGACGCCTGCGAAAAGCAGTTTCCCTGCTGGCGCTATCGGGAAGACTTGGACGGCTCCATCAAGACCGACGAGCGCGATCCCAAAAACGGCACATACGCCATTTGGGTCCGCGATCGACAGGAAGCCGATGAGGAAAACAAGAATCAGTCTTACGACCAGCGCCGTAAGCAGGAATGCCAGGATGAAACCATCTTGGAGCACATGCTCCACAAGC
>MHOR01000029.1:0-24472 GCA_001821915.1 Candidatus Staskawiczbacteria bacterium RIFCSPHIGHO2_02_FULL_34_10
ATTCTATTGGTAAAAGCTTAAATATTACTCGCGAAAGAGTTCGTCAAGTGGAGGAAGCGGGTTTTACTTTTATTAGAAAAAATAATAAGGAAATATTAAATAGTATTTTTACAGAATTTGATTCTTATTTTAATAATAAGGGTGGTTTTAAAAAAGAAGAAATTATTTTTGAAGATTTTGGTGGGTTTAAAAATAAGCCATATGTATTGTTTTTACTAACAATTGGAGATCAATTTTCAAGGGTATGCGCAAAGAAGGATTATCATTATTTTTGGTCAGCCCATAATGATAAAGGTAAAGTTAAAGAAACATTAAATTCATTAGTTTTAGATATTGAAAAAAACAGAAATCTTTTATCTAAAGATGAATTATTCTCCACTTTTGCTTTTAAGTATAATTTAGACAATGAGGCGCTAGGATCTTATATTGGAATATCAAAAAAAATACAGCAAAATAAAGAAGGAAAATTTGGCTTAATCAGTTGGCCTGAAATAAAGCCAAGAGGGGTAAAAGATAAAGCTTTTTTGGTATTCAAAAAACATCAAAAACCTTTGCATTTTAGGGAAATTACAGAATTAATGGATAGCTTGGATTATAGTAAACCAAATAAAAAAACTCACTCACAAACAGTCCATAATGAGCTGATTAAAGATGAAAGATTTGTATTAGTTGGCAGGGGTATGTACGCTTTAAGCGAATGGGGTTATGTTCCAGGAACAATCAAAGATATAATCACTAAAATTATAAAAGATAAAAAACAGCCAGCTTATCAAGATGATATTGTAAAAGCAGTTTTAGCCCAAAGATTAGTTGCAAAAAATACGGTCTTGATAAACCTAAATAACAAAAAGTATTTTCAAAGAGACGCTGAAGGCAAGTATTTATTAAGGGATGCGCAAACAGCTTAATAGTAATTTAAAGTTGCAAACAAAAATTCCGTAAAAGCGGAATTTTTGTTTGCATTGATTTTGGGTTGTTTTTCTTTTGCTGACGAGCAACTTATCCACACACTCCATTTGCTATAAGTGTCTCGGGGAGGTATTATGAACTAATAATTTAAAATTTAAAAATCAAAGTTCAAAATTAAAGTATTAAAAATTTAGGTATCAAAAATTTGTTTTTACAAATTTTTGATAGTTAATTATAAAATTGTCATGCAAAAGTATTTTTTCAAAACGATTATTTTATTAAGCGTGGTTTTTGTTTTGACATTTGGCGGGGCACCTTTCGCAAAGGCTGAAAATTTAACGCCATCAACAGCAGAAAGCTTGATCTCTATTTTACAAACTCAAATTTACAACCTTAAATTGCAATTAATTAACCTGCAGTTAGATAATTTAAAACAACAATTTTTAGCTGCTTTGCCTACGATTTCAACAACTACTCCCACAATAACTACAGCACCACCGGCTACAGGTATCATAGTTGTTAGAAAAATAACTATTGGAGGTGATTCAGTTTTCCCTTTTAACAGTAATGCAAATGGTTACGGTAGTTTCACTATTAGTAGTAATGCAAATATCGGATTTTATAATTTAGTTGTTGCGCCAGGGACATATATAATAAATGAGGGAGTTACTGCTGGCTGGACAAAAACTGGAGACACTTGTTTACCATCTATTACTGTAGCTTCGGGGGGGACAGTTTCTTGTACTGTTACTAATACAAAAAGTATCGTAAATAACCCAGTCCCAACTATAAATAATATCACTCCAACGCCGACAACACCAATCACAACTGAAACCACTACTCCTCTGACGGGCACGACAAATCCAACCCCTACTTCAACTACTTCACCCCCACCGCCTACTACCACAACGACCCCTCTTACTACCACACCAACTCCCGCCACAACCACTCCTACTCAAAATCAAATACCTTCTAATTTTTCATCAACTACTCCCGAAGTTTCAACACCTATAACTTCTCTCCCAACAAGCGTTTCTTCATCAATATTATATGGTCAAACAAGTCCAGCAGTTAGTTATTTACAACAAGCCCTTATGCAATCAGGATATTTTATTTCAGCAGGAGCAACAGGATTTTTTGGAAACCAAACAGTAGAAGCATTAGGTAAGTTTCAGACCGATAATAAAATACTTGTAGATCCCTCATTATTAGGTAAGATAGTGGGACCAAAGACATATACCGCATTCGCCCAATATGGATTTAATTTTTCCGCTATGGATGCAGAAAATACATCTGAAAATACCCCTGAAAGTTCTTCAGCCACAACTACCCCCACAGTAACGCCTTTTTCTAGCGCTCCCGCGGCGGCTGGTCCAGCGCCCACTCCTACAGCAACTACTTCTACGACAATCCCAACTACAACTCCTATAAATAACCAAACCCCACGCATCGACAGCGTAAATCCAAACTCAGTAACAGTAGGTGGTCCGGGCAGGAGCTATACAGTTACTGGTAAAGGGTTTGTATCTTCTTCTGTTGTATGGCTTAATATCGAAGCCAGAACAACTATATATTATTCTGTAACTGAACTGCAAGTGTATATACCCTATACAGACCTTATAACAGCTACGACATTTTATATTACAGTAGTAAATCCTGTTGGAGTAACTTCTAATGCAGTGTCGTTTACGGTCAGCGCAGTAACCACTCCCCCAATCATCCCTCCAGCTACTCCCTCAACTAATAACCCAGTTCCAATCATTATATATATTGAGCCTACAACAATTGAAGTAGGTCAATATCCGAATGGGCTTAGTTTAAAAGTTTTTTGCACTAACTGTGACAGCTCTTCTATTATTAAGTATGATGGTTTGTCCAGAATCACTTCTTACAATAATGGTATTTTTAATAATTATTTAACAACGTCGATTTCTTCATGGGATATTACGTTAGCAGGCATACATAAAATTACAATTTTTAATCCAGCTCCTGTAGGAGGCACTTCTAATGCTGTATTTTTTAATATTGAAAACCCAACGCCGGTGATTACAAGCATATCTCCAACATCAGCGATAACAGGAAGCGCGGTACCAATTACGATAACTATTAATGGTACTGGATTTGTTTCAACATCAGAGGTTCAGATTTTTGGTTCTAGTGGATGGCAAAAAAATAATTATATTTATGACTCTTCAACTAAATTAAAATTAATAATACCTATATCAGAGCTTTTGAATCCAAAGACAATTGAATTAAGAATATTTAATCCGGGACTTGGCGGGGGAACCTCTAATTCTATAAATTTCCCTGTTTTAGCAGTTAATCCAGTTCCAAATATTACAAGTATATCCCCTCAATCAATAGGAAGAGGCGGACCAGATCTTAATTTGGCTGTTTATGGCAATAATTTTGCAACTAATTCCATTGTTAGGTTTGATGGTCAAAACAAATCAACAAAAGATATTACTATTATTTCTAACTCTGGAGGCAGTACAAATTCTTTATCAGCAATAATACTTGCATCAGATCTTTTAACAAATGGCACACATAATATTACAATTTTTAATCCAGGACCGGGCGGTGGTACTTCAAATTCGGTGGTTCTTACTGTTACTAATACAAATGCTACAACAGGGACTCTAATTGTAAATAAAAATACGGTAAACGAGGATGATACCTTTGCTTTTGATGTTAGGGGTGGGTTAACAGGGAATGTAGATTTTCTAAACACAAAAATGCAAATTGAAACTATTAATAATGTTGGTTCAACAGGATCTATAATATTGTATTCGGGCGTGTATGATGTCGAAGAGTTCACGGATTCACGTCGTTGGATAGTAACTTCTTCGTCTTGTAATATTGCAGGCGGTGGGACTACGGGAACTTTTGATCTAAATAAAACTTTAAGAGGTTTTAATATAGAGTCTAATAGCACAGTTACTTGCACTTTTAATAATACTTACGACTATGGTACAACATCTAACTTAAATAATAATCCAACTCCATCCCCAACTATCATAACTAATCCTACGGCGTCAATTCCCGTAACAAGCGTTTCCCCAACAACAAATAATTATAAAATCTCATTTGGCCAGACAAATAACGGGGTTGGAAATCTTCAGATGGTTTTAATCGCTATTGGTCTTCTTGATGTTGACCCGACTGGTTATTTCGGGTTTGCTACAAGCACAGCATTAAGCACACTGCAAACGACGACATTCGGTCTCTCTTCTACTAATCCTAATAATGGCAAAAATGCGGGACCATGGACACAAACTATGATGCGACAAACATACAACGTAGATATACAAGATAATACCCAAGCAAAAGTATTTTTTGAACAAGCGTCAACTACAACTGAAAGTTTTGGTCCTGGTCAATCAACACCAGCTGGCAGTTCAGCGCAGGGGTCTAGTAGGGTTACTAATATCTGTGAAAGGCATTTTCCTGTTCCTGGTGTGCGTTGGTCTTGCGAAACTGTGGAGTTCTTTGGCGCTGAATGCACACAATTAAACTCTTCAAAAGAAGAACCCACAAAGTTTGTAAGGGGTACGAATTGTGATGGCTCCAAAACAAAGTCAGATGCGCCATGTCCACTGGGGTATAAGTGCGCAAATAAATCGGATACTAGTTATCAGTGCACGGCATTAGGACGAAGTGAACCAAGCATATTTAAGATAGGGCAGTGCCAAAACTCGAGCAAGTCCAAGCAATAATATTATGGTGATCGCGCATTAGAGCGCAAAAGATTGTGATGTTAACTTTTAGACTTTGAATTACGAAATGCTTTCGAGGTCTTTTGTCAAAATTTGGAAGATAGAAATTTGATAGAATTTATAGGCGTACCTGAAGGGTACGCATATAAATTATTGCGAATTTCCATGTGTCTTAATCTTGATTTATTGATCTTCGATAAAATGGAGTTAAGATAGATTTGGATAAAAGACCCGAAAAGACGTTTTGGGTGCGCATTTCGTAATTCAAAGTTTTAGGCGCTGAATATTAGACCTGTTGCGTAATAAGGTTTCATACGAAAATTGAAGATTTTGAGTTGGAAATTATCAGAAGCGACAAGGTTTATCCTATGGATAAGCCACGAAGCTTTTGGGAGTTTCCGGTCAAAATATGCAATTTGCAGTAAAAGCTTATTACGCAACAGGTCTATTAAATAAAAAACTGCTTAAAACAAAAGCAGTTTTTTATTTGGTTGATTCAAAACTCTTTTTGGGATATAATACATAAATAAATTCCTAATTAACCTAATTATACTAATTAGCCTAATTAGCCTAATCAAATCCTAATGATTCAATGGATAGAATACTTTAAAAATGTATTTGGGTATTAGGTATTATTTAGAATAATTAGATCAATTAGAATAATTTTATCGTATGTCTTACTTTTTTTGGGGATTTTTAACTTTATTTGTATCAACGGTAGTTTTTTACATTGTGTTTTTTGTATTGTCATATTATTGGCACGAAAGAAGGATGTCATTTATAATTGTGCCATTGATATATACGTTTGAGTTTTTTATAGCAGGCTTTTTAATTGTTTGTTTATTATTACTTTTGATTAATTATCTGCCAGATATATTAAAATTGGTTTAAAGTTTAGGATTTACGATTTTTAATTTACGGTGAACGGTGATTTAAAAACTCTTCTGGACCCGCAGGGACTCCCCGTAGTTGCATCTAAAATCATAAATCATAAATCATAAATTGAAAAAATGGCATTTAAGATTTCCTCTTATTTTTTTTGGACAAAGCAAGTAGATAGAATTATATGGGAACCATTTTGGTGGGTTCTTTTAATGATGGTAGTTTTTTTAGTGCCCTTTTTAAGGGTTTGGTGGTGGATATTTTTCCCCTTTTTTCTTTCTATGGAATTAAGGATATTATATTTATGGTGGGTACAGTGGGATTATGCTTATTCAAAGAAAAAATGGATTACACTAGAAATAGTTACGCCAAAAGAAGTATTGGTGCCATTAAAAGCAATGGAGGATATTTTTTCAGTAATGTGGGGACCTCTTTATAGTCCTTCTAATTGGCGAGAAATATGGTTTGAAGGATCATCTGATGATTCTAATGATTGGATGTCTTGGGAAATAACTAGTATTGAGGGCGAATTGCATTTTTATGTAAGGGCTTTAGCCCAGCATAGGTTAAGTATAGAAACTGTTTTATACAGCCATTACCCAGAATTAGAAATTAAAGAAGTTGAAGATTATACTAAAAATGTTCCGCAAAATATTCCAAATGACGAATGGGATGTTTATGGCGAAGATTTTATTTTGGGCAATGATTCTGCCTATCCCATCAAAACATACGAAAAGTTTTTTGAGCCGCAAGGCGAAAAAATTTCTGCTGAAGAAAAAAGAATTGATCCAATATCTTCTTTATTAGAATTAATGTCAAAATTAGGTACGGGAGAACAATTTTGGCTTCAGTTTATAACGATGTCTTTGTCGGATGAAGATGAGCCAGAGTTAAGAAAAGGAGCAGAAAAAATAATTTCAAAGATATCTAAGCGTCCTGAAAAAAAGAATAAAACGCTATGGGAAGACGTGTCAGAAGTTATATATAATCTTGTAATGGGTCCTGTAAAAGAAGGATCTGGAGAAAAGGCAAGCTACAAGTGGCTTGAGTCGTCTAAGTCTGAGGGCGGTGAAAGAGAGATGGTGCTTACGCCCGGTGAAAGAGAGATTCTCACAGAAGTTGAAAATAAATTGAAAAAACCGGTTTTTAGAACTAATATAAGGGGTGTTTATGTGGCAAAAAGGGAAAATTGGAATTCTTCTCACAGAATTCTTACAAGGTCTTATTTTTCACATTTTCAAACTCAAAATCTAAATTATCTTAGATTTAACGCTGACACAAGACCTAAAACTCATTATGTTTTTAGAAGAAGAATACCCTTTTTAAGAACTAGAAGAATGTTTAGAAATTATGTATTAAGGTTTCCTTCTTTTTTTCCAGATAGAAAGAAAGGGTGTGCTATTTTAAATACAGAAGAGCTTGCAACATTGTATCACTTCCCATTAAAGATTACTGGTTTGGTTTTTCCTACTATGGCTCGAGTCCAGTCTAAAAAATCTGGACCACCTCCAAATTTGCCGGTGGAGTAATAATCTTTGTTTATCAAGTTAAAAGTTTAAATGGATAATAATAAAGAAAATACAACTTTTTTCGGACTTACTTCTTTTAGAAATCAAAGAAAGCGTTTTGGTATAAAAAAAGACGATAGGAGAAGACATTTTTATACCATTGGAAAGACTGGAATGGGAAAATCAAACTTAATGGAAAATATGGCAATTCAGGATATAAAAGATGGCAATGGAATAGCGTATGTTGATCCACATGGCGAAGGAGCGGAAAAACTTCTTGATTTTGTTCCATCTGAAAGAATTAAAGATGTTATTTTTTTTAACCCCTCTGATTTGGATTATCCTATAGCCTTTAATGTTATGGAAAAGGTTGATTTTAAATACAGGCACTTAGTAGCAGGAGGATTAATGGGCGTTTTTAAAAAAGTTTGGCCGGATGTTTGGTCAGCCAGAATGGAATATATTTTAAATAATGCTATATTAGCTCTTTTGGAATATCCAGATTCAACTCTATTAGGTATTAATAGAATGTTGGCTGACCCAGATTATAGGTTAAAAGTGGTTTCTAAAATTACAGACCCAATAGTTAAATCCTTTTGGGTGACTGAATATGCAAGATATACGCAACGTTATGAAATAGAAGCAACAGCAGCCATACAAAATAAAGTGGGACAATTTGTTTCTAATGCTCTAATAAGAAATATTATAGGCCAGACAAAGTCCACTATAAATATGCGAAATATTATGGATGAGGGCAAAATATTAATTTTAGATTTATCAAAAGGTAGAATTGGTGAAGATAATTCAAGGCTTTTGGGAGCTTTATTAATTACAAAATTACAATTGGCCGCGATGAGCCGTGTTGATATTCCTGAATCAGAAAGAAAGGATTTTTATTTATACGTTGACGAATTTCAAAATTTTGCTACAGAATCTTTTGCAAATATATTATCAGAAGCCAGAAAATACAGGCTTTGTCTTATTGTAGGGCACCAATATATTTCTCAAATGGATGAAACAGTAAGAGACGCTGTTTTTGGGAACGTTGGAACTTTAGCTGTATTTCGTGTTGGAGCAGAAGATGCCGAGTTTTTAGAAAAAGAATTTTCACCGGAATTTACGGCGGAAGACTTAGTAAACCTAACTAAATATAATATTTACTTAAAATTAATGATTGATGGAATAGCATCACATCCATTTTCTGCAGAAACTCTTGCCCCTGCAATTTTACCTGAAGAGTCAAACAAAGAAAGAATAATTAGTTTTTCAAGAGAGAAATATAGTATTGCAAGAAGTATAGTAGAGGATAAAATTAGTCGTTGGACAGAAGAAGGTGGCAAAGAAGAAAAGTCTTCATCTATTCCTGTTAAATTAAAGAATGATTCAAGTAAATCAACCGGTGGAGTACCTATAAGAATTAATCAATCTTCACAAGAAAATCAAACAACACTTTATGATGCTGTTTGTGATAATTGTGGCAAGCCGACAAAAGTTATTTTTCAGCCTGAAAAGGGTAGGCCTGTTTATTGTAAATCTTGCATGAAAAAAATAAAAAGTGAAGTGATAAATGAAAATAGACAAGAAAGCGATCAAAAAAAAGAAAGCAAAGATGATAATTCCAAATCACTAAAAATAGAAAATGTTTCATTCTCTTTGTCTAAGAAAAAAACTCAAGATGAATTATTTCCTAAAAATAAAGTAAAGCAAAATAGGAAGGAGATTAATTTGGGAGACCTTAGAAAGGCCTTAGATGAATCCTTAGAAAATAAAAAAGAAGAAGAAATGAAAAATGAGAAAATGGAGGATACAAACAAAGAACTAAATTCTATTGTGGATAATAGTAATGGTAAAAATAAAAATAATATAAATAAAAAAGGACTAATTAATCCTGGTCAAAAAGTGAAGCTTTAGAGTTTTATAACATGAAAGTCTTAAAAGATTTTAACGTTAAAGATAAAAGGGTTTTGGTTAGGTGTGATTTTAATGTTCCAATAAGTGATAATGGTGAAATTATTGACGATTTTAGAATTAGACAGACTTTACCTACAATACAACACTTAATTTTAGCTAAAGCAAAAGTAGTTTTAATGAGCCACCTACAAAATCCAGATGGTAAAGTAGTGCCAAATTTAAGGTTAAATAATATTGCAAAAAAAATATCGGAATATTTAAAAATTAAAGTTGCAAAAGCGGATGATTGTATAGGCGATGAAGTTAAAAACTATTCTTATACATTAGGGGAGGATGAAATTTTATTACTTGAGAATCTAAGATTTCACAAAGAAGAAAAAGAAAACAATATAGAATTTGCTAAAAAAATTTCTGAGCTTGGAGATATATATATTAATGATGCATTTTCGGTTTGTCACAGAGAACATACCTCTATTGTAGGTATTCCTAAATACCTGCCCCACGGAGCAGGGCTTTTATTAGAGAAAGAAATAGAAGTTTTGGAAAAAGTTTTAAAAAATTCAGAAAAACCAATGGTAATTATAATCGGTGGAACAAAAGTTGAGGCAAAGGCTAAATTTATTGATAAAATTTTAGAGGTTGCTGATTTTGTAATAGTTAGCGGATTAATAAAAAAAGAAATAATAGAAAAAAATTTAATATTTAAAAATCCCCAAAAAATTATAGGACCTATTGATAATTTAGATGCTTTAGATATTGATCAAAAATCAATAAATAACTTTAAGGGAAAAATATTATCCGCTAAAACAATTGTATGGAATGGTCCTTTTGGTCGCTTTGAAGATGAAAATTACAAAAAAGGAACACAAGAAATTGCAAAAGCAATAATTAAAAGCGGCGCCTTTTGTGTTGCAGGGGGAGGTGAAACAATTGAGTTTTTAAGAAAAGAGGGTATGATTGGAGAGTTCTCTCATATTTCTACTGGAGGCGGAGCAATGTTAAATTATCTTGAAGGGGATACGTTGCCAGGACTTAAAGCATTACAATGAATAAAATAAAAATAAAAAATTTAAAAGAGGCGGCCGATAGAATTAGGCTAGCTGTAAAAAATAAAGAAAATATTATTCTTTATGGAGATTCTGATATGGACGGTATTGCATCAGTTGTTATATTGCAAGAAACCATAAAGAGTTTAGGAGGTAATATTACCGCCGTTGCTTTTCCTGATAGAGAAAATGATGGTTATGGCATTAATAAAAAAGCTTTAGAATTTTTAAAGAGTCATGTTCCCGCTTTATTTATTACTTTGGATTTGGGGATTGCTAATGTAAAAGAAGTAGAAATTGCAAATAGTATAGGCTTTGAAGTCATAATAGTTGACCACCATCAAGTTTTAGATAGCCTTCCAAATGCTAAAATTATTGTAGATCCTCAGCAAAAAGACGATGAATATCCTTTTAAACAATTATGTAATGGAGGACTAACTTTTAAACTTTGCAAAGAAATTTTGGGTGAAAATCTTTCTGAAAATTTAAAAAATAGTTTTCTTGAGTTGACTGCGCTAGCAACTATTTCTGATATGGTGCCTCAAGTTGATGAAAATAGGATTTTTATTGAAGAAGGTTTAAGGTCTTTAAAAAATACTTATAGGCCGGGACTTAAAGTATTTTTAGATATTTTAGGTCAAGGAGAGGTTGTTTCTGGTGGGTATATGAAAATTATTTCTGCTTTAAATTCAGCAGAATCTATAAATTTTCAAAATGAGTCATATGTTCTTTTAACAAACCCATCTTTACAAAAATGCGAAGAATTAGCCGAAAATTTACTTGGTAAAGTTACCCTAAAACAGTTTAAAATACAACAGATAACCCAAGAAGTAGAAAGAAGAATTAGTCAAAAACCACCTGCCCGCAATGCTTCGCATAATGATGTAGGCGGGAATGAAACCATTATTTTTGAAGGGGATCCTGCTTGGAAGTTAACTTTAGCAGGTTCTGTTGCTTCAATAATTTGTAATGCGCACGAAAAACCAACTTTTATTTTTAGAAAAAAAGATACGGAGTCTTGCGGGTCTGTCAGAAGTCCAAAGGGGACAAATTCCGTTGAAGCTATGAAAACATGTAAAGACATTTTAATAACTTATGGAGGACATCCTCAAGCATCAGGTTTTAGATTAAAAAACGAGAATTTGGAAGAATTTAAAGATCGTTTAAATAAATATTTTAATAAAGTATGAAGCATATAATAATTTATACTGATGGCGCTTCACGAGGAAATCCAGGGAAAGCTGCAATTGGAGTGGTTTTTTGCAATGAAAAGGAACAAGAAATTAAAAAATTCGGGGAATATCTTGGAGACAACTTAACTAATAATGATGCTGAATATATGGCCGTGATTTTTGCCTTTAAAAAATTTAAGGCAGTGTTTGGAAAAAAAATAGCGGAAGTGAGTGAGATTGAAATAAGGAGTGATTCAGAACTTTTGGTAAACCAAATGAATGGAAAATATAAAATTGAAAATGAAAAAATACAGAAATTTTTTATAGAAATTTGGAATTTAAAAGTTGATTTTAAAGGGGTGAAATTTAAAGCAATTCCAAGAGAGAAAAATAGGGAAGCAGATAGATTGGCAAATGAGGCATTAGACGGTGAATCGTCCAGCCAAAAATTATTTTAGAGCGAGAGAGGAAGTGAAATATTGTGAGCGAACTTATAATATTTTATTGACGAAAGAGTGATGAAAATATGCTGTGCATATTTTAAAATAGGTCGTAGCAGAAAGTACGCTATAGCGTACTTTCTGCGACAACGACCTTGACAGCAAGATAAAAAACAGGTAATATAAAATTGGATTAGCAAGGTGAGTGATTGCTCCGAGCGTAAGCGAGGGGAGGAAAGTCCGAACACCATCTTGCCGAAAGGCAGATAAAATAATAGCGGCTAACGGCCGTCCATAGTAATATGCGAGGTGCGAACAGTGACGCCAAAGTCGAAAGGCTGAGGAGTCCGCAAGGACTAGTTTGGTAGAAATACCAAAGTGAAACGGCTAAATCCTTATTGGGCGCAAGAACAAAGTCCCGCCCCCTAAGCAGTTAATTCTTATCAGGAAAAACCTGAGAGAACTCTTATAAATATATTTTCTTGAGTTCTTGAATTACAGCATAGGGGGCGGGATTAAAAGTAGTTCGCTTGATTCTGGTAGTAATGCCAAGAACAGACAGATAATCACACTTTGACTCGCTATGTTTGCTCAGTGTAAGCATAAGAGTCAAAAGACAGAATTCGGCTTACAGCCTTGCTGATCCAACAAAAAATTCGCTTTAAAGCGAATTTTTTGTTGCCGCAAAAGTTGTAAAATAAGTAAAAAAATATTAATATAAATTCATGGAAATTTTGCCAAATACAGGGAAAAATTTAATCATTGAGGTTGATGGCCGCAGATTTACCAGGTATCCTATAAGGACAAAATTAATTACATCAGAAGATAGTGATATAGTAGAAATTGTACAAGAGTACGCCGGAAAATATGTTGAGTCCGGCGATATTGTTTTTATAAGTGAAAAAGCAGTTGCAATAACGCAGGGTAGGTCTTATCCTTTGGAAAAAGTTAAGGCTAGTTGGTTGGCGCAATTTTTATCGCGCTTTGTAATGAAAACTCCTGTTGGAATTGGACTTGGTTCGCCCCAAACTATGCAGTTAGCCATTGAAGAGGTTGGTGTAGCGCGAATTCTTACAGCCGCGATTATTGGGGCTCTTGGAAAAATAGTGGGTATTAGGGGCATTTTTTATATGATAGCGGGACATGGTGCTAGATCCATTGACGGAGCAGTTCCCTATGCTATACCGCCTTATAATACGTATGTTTCAAAAGGGCCACTAAATGCCAGTGAAGTTTCAGAAAAAACCAGAGTACTTATTTTAGAAAAAATAAGTACTCGGATGAGTACTCAAGATTTGAGTGCTCTGGTTTCAAAAAAAAAAGACATTGGAGTTGCCATTGTGGATGCTAATGATATTGGAGTAAATATTTTGGGAGCTAGTAAGGGAGTAGATAAAAAATTAGTCGCAAAAATTATTAAAGATAATCCTTTAGGGCAATCAGATGAACAAACTCCGATTGGGATAATACGGGAAATTCCAATAATAAATACAGGTCTACGAAAGGCAGAGTTATCAGATATACAAAATCTCTCTACAATAACTAGACTGTTGCATATTAATATTCCCCATTTTTTATGGGATGAAGAAAAATTCATAAAAAAGCAAATTAAACAAGGAGAATATTTTTTAATAGAAAATAATGGAGTAGTGGTGGGAGCAATGAGTTTACGAGCGCGCAATAGTAAAATACATATCGAAACTTTAGTGGTAAAAGAAGAATTTCAATCAAAAGGGTTTGGCACTGAATTTATAGAATTTGCTAAAAAGTTTTCACTAGAAAATGGATATGATAAATTGCATGCTTATTCGTTTTTAGAATATAATATGGAGAAATTTTATTTAAAAAAGGGTTTTATTAAGCTTGGCCATCTTGGTTATTATAAAAATTGTCCTTATCAGTGTTTTGAAATGAAGATTAATAACCCTGAAAGTATTTCGTAATTCAAGGGAATAATATTTTATGATCCAAAAAATTCTTAATACGCAAACTAAGTCAGTTTCTTTATCCACCATAATTTTGGCTGCTTTTTATGTGGCTTCAGGATTATTAGGATTATTAAGGGATCGTTTGCTTTTTGGAAAGTTTGGCGCCGGCAACGAGCTGGATGTATATTATGCCGCTTTTACTATTCCCGATTTAATAGCTTTAATTTTGGTATTTGGGGCTATTTCAGCCGCCATTATCCCTATTTTTAGCGGATACTTGGTGAAATCTAAAGATCATGCGTGGGAATATACATCAGCTCTTTTAAATGTTTTTTTAACCTGTTTGATTATTGTATGCGGTGTGCTTATTATTTTTGCTCCATTATTTGTAAAATTTACTGCTCCAGGGTTTTCTCAAGAAAAACAAGAAACAACAGTTATGCTAATGCGAATTATGTTTTTAAGCCCCATTATTTTAGGTTTGAGCAATATAGTAAGCGGTATTTTACAGGTGTTTCACCGATTTTTAGTGACAGCTTTGGCGCCGTTAATGTATAACTTAGGCATTATTATCGGCATTGTATTTTTTGTGCCTTTGTTTGGAATTAAGGGCTTAGCATTTGGTGTAGTTCTTGGAGGGTTATTACATTTAATAATACAAATTCCTGCATTTTTACATTCGGGTTTTAAATATAAAAGAATTTTTAATTTTGGACACGAAGGCGTTTTAAAAACATTAAAACTTATGATACCCAGATCGCTTGGATTGGGAGCGGGTCAAATTAATACTATTGCCACTACCGCTATTGCCTCAACATTACTTGCTGGAAGCGTAGCGGTATTTAATTGGACGAATAATTTTTCAAATATGATTATTAGTGTTATAGGAGTATCTTTATCAACAGCTATGTTTCCATCATTATCATTAGCGTATTTGAAAGAAAATAAAAGGGAATTTGAAAAAAAGTTTACAAGTACTTTTTTGCAGATGCTTTTTTTTATGGTTCCTGTGGGAATGTTGCTATTTATACTGCGCGCTCAATTGGTGAGAATTATTTTGGGCACAGGTAGATTTAATTGGACAGACACTCGACTTACGGCAGCTTGTCTTGGTATTTTTGCTATTGGATTATGTGGTCAGGGGCTTATTTTTTTACTTTCTAAAACATTTTACGCGGCGCACAATACTAAAATACCCGCTATTATTTCGGTTCTCACCGTAGCTTTTAATATTTTGATGAGTTTATTTTTAGTATGGCTACTTAGTCTTCATGGATTATTTTTTAATATAGTTCAAGTATTATTGAGGTTAGAAGGCATTGATAATATTGGAGTTATTGGATTAGCTTTAGCATTTTCTGTAACCGGAATTACTGAAGCATTGCTATTACTAATTTTGTTATATAAAAAATATAGAATATTTAATATAAAGTACGTGGGCATCGTTTTTGGAAAAATAATTATTGCCACAATTATTTCAGGAATATTAGCCTTTGCGGTCCGCCAATACTTAGTTTACTTTAATATTGTCCAATTGCAAAAAACTTTTGGAGTATTTTTGCAATTAGTACTAACGGGCATTGTGGGTTTATGTTCATATATTATAGTGTTATACTTTTTAAAATCAGAAGAGTTAAAAAATATAAAACAGCTATTTTTTAGACCGTAGCATAAAGTACGCTATAGCGTACTTTATGCTACGGTCTATGTTTTGTTATGAGCCAAGAACATATTAGAAATTTTTGTATCATTGCCCATATTGACCATGGAAAATCAACTTTGGCTGATAGGCTTTTAGATATGACAAAAACCATTGCTACTAATAAAATTACGGCGCAGTTTTTAGATAGTATGGAATTAGAAAAAGAAAAAGGGATAACGATAAAATTAAAACCAGTGCGAATGAGCTATACGCTAAATGCTAAAAGCTATACGCTAAACCTAGTGGATACTCCCGGCCACGTCGATTTTTCATATGAAGTTTCTCGTTCGCTAGCGGCGGTTGAAGGAGCAGTATTATTGGTGGATGCCACTCAAGGCATTCAAGCGCAAACTTTGGCAAATATTGAATTGGCTAAAAAACAACACTTGGTAATTATTCCTGTGGTAAATAAAATTGATATGCCCGCGGCTCGTGTTGAAGAGTCATGCCAGGAATTGGCAAATGTGCTTTCAATATCACCCGACGATGTCATAAGAATTTCCGCTAAAAATGGGGTGAACGTTGAGCAAGTGTTACAAGCTGTGGTAGAAAAAATTCCGAGCCCAGAAGTAAAAAATAAAGGAGCCGAACAAAAACCCTTCCGCGCGCTCATTTTTGATTCTACCTACGATCCTTTCAAGGGAGTGCTAGCGCTCGTCAGAGTTGTTGATGGTTCAATTAAAGACCGAGAAAAAATTGAATTAGTGGCGACAAAAACTCAAGCTGAAATAAAAGAACTTGGATATTTAAACCCTGCAATTAGTCCGCAAAAAGAAATTTTTGCTGGTGAAATCGGTTATATCGCCACCGGTATAAAAGAGCCGGGTAAAGTTCGTGTGGGGGATACTATCGTTAAATTCGAAATTCGAAATTCGAAATTCGAAATTCCGGCTCTTCCTGGGTATCAAGAACCAAACCCGATGGTCTTTGCTAGCTTTTACCCAGAAAATCCGGAAGAATTTGATGTGCTTAAGGTTGCGCTAGGAAAATTAAAACTGCAGGACCCGGCTTTAGTCTATGAAGCTGAAATGAAAGAAGCTTTGGGTCGCGGATTTCGCTGTGGATTTTTAGGCACGCTTCACGTTGAAATTATTTCAGAACGGCTGGAAAGGGAATTTAACTTGGGATTGGTCATTTCAACGCCATCAGTAATTTATAGAATTTTTGATAAAAAAAACCAAGAAAGGGTAATTTACTCGGCTTCCGATTGGCCTGATCCTTTTAGTATAGAAAGTATGCAAGAGCCATGGGTTTTGTTGGAAATTATTGCGCCATCTAGTTATTTAGGAAAACTCATGGAAGTACTAAAAGATGTGCGGGGAAACTATTTAGAAACTAATTATTTATCAGCTGAAAGGGCGATTATAAAATATGAGGCGCCGCTACGCGCCATTGTGGCAAACTTGTATGACAAAATAAAAAGCACTAGTCAGGGGTACGCGTCGCTTAACTACACGATGCTTGGGTATCGACCAGCAGTATTGGTAAAAATGGAAATTTGGATTGCCGGCCGCGCCGAAGAAGCTTTTAGTCGTATTGTAGAAGAAGGAGATGCCTATGAACAAGGCAAAAAATTAGTAGAAAAATTAAAAGAAGCGCTACCTCAACAACAGTTTATGGTCGCCATTCAGGCAGTAATTGGCGGAAAAGTAATTGCGCGAGAAACCATTTCAGCCCGCCGCAAAGACGTTACGGGTTATTTGTACGGCGGCGACAAAAGTCGCAAAAAGAAGCTTCTTGAAAAACAAAAGAAAGGCAAAAAGTTAATGAAAGACAAAGGTACTGTCAACATCCCCAGCAAAACGTTTTTAGAAATCTTTAGGTCATAATCAATCAATAAAGCTTTATAAAACTAAATCAAATAATATGCAAAAACGAACACTTAGGCAAATCACACAATCTCTAAAAGAACTCTCAAAAAAGGGATGGATTAAGTCTAATAGAAGTCATAATACCGGAATAGGGAAAACTTTAGAAGATCATCTTAATATAACAGAAAACAATATTGCTCTGCCAGATTTTGGAGTAATGGAGTTGAAATCTCAAAGATTTGATACTCTTTCAATGATGACTTTATTTACAAAGAGTCCCGAGGGTATTACTAATACTGAAATTCGAAAGCGTTTTGGTTATCCTGATAAAGAATTTCCTAAAATTAAGATACTTCATCAAACTATATCAGGTGGCAAAAGAAACGCTATGGGTTTTCAGACTAAGATTGATGAGAAAAAAGGTAAATTACTAATTCTTAAAAAAGGAGAACTTCTAGGATATTACAGTTTGACATTTTTAAAACAGAAAGCGATAGAAAAAATAGGGAATGGTTTAATATTAGTTCGTGCCCAAACAAAAAAGATTAGGAGAAATGAATATTTTCATTATAAGGATGCATATTTTCTAAAAGAAATTGATCCTACGAAATTTCTTGCTCACTCAAAGTATGATATTCGTCTAGGCGTATACCATAGTGGTAAAAATGTAGGGAAACCACATGATCATGGTTCTGCATTTCGTTTGACTGAAAAATCTTTGCCACTTTTATTTAAAATTCACAAGAAAATCCTCTAGTTTTTTCTAAGTATTACTATACTTTCCTTATTCATTGTTTCCTCCAAAGCACCGACGATGTTTGTTGGAGAATTTTTGATTGGCATTCTTTTGCCCGGAATATTACGGACAATGATATTTTCACAAGTAAATCCTATTTTTTCTGCTAATTCGGCGATAATAAAATCGGTAGGAATTCTCACTTGTTTAACTAATCTATTTCCAACAACAAGACAAAAATACTTTTTTGGTTTAAGTATTTGGTATGCTTGTCTTAAGCAATCATTTAATCCAAGATTAAAGCTCAACACATCTCTTGCCCTTGCTTCGTCTTGTTTTACAATTTTTTCTAATGATTCTTTTATATAACTTGATGAAAGTGAGTGGATTAAATTTTTTGTAGCTTTGCCTCCGAGAAGATTGTTATCTACACTAGAAGCATCATTTGGATTTTCGAACATATCAATCCATTGAGAAGAAAGCCTGGAAAACTGTCCATAAGCAACCGTAGTACGACTATCGCCATAAGGAGGAGAAGTAATAATGCAATCAATAGAATTTGCTTTAATCCCATTGTCTTTTGACGAATCGCCGTAGATTATTTTTGTCCAAGAATCCTTTTTTACATCTTTGTAAAAATCAGTCATTCCTGCGATATTTTTTTCTGCGTGCTTACGAAATATACTAATGACATCCGGATTGTGTTTTTCCAATTTGTCAATTTTAACTCGAACTAATTTAAATTCTCCAGTATTTGTATTTGAGGAATAGCGAACTGTTTCACTAAAGGCAACCATTAAAAAATTTTGAATTGTTTTGTCTTTTATTTCTTGTATAGCTTTCTTTAGTTTCGTTAGTTTAACTATTACCTTTTCCTTGAACCAAAAATTAATATTCTTAAAATCAGGCCTTTCTATTTCGTTATCTTTAATCTTTTGCACTCTATTAAGTAAAGCGATATACTCTTTTGTTAACTTTTGAGGATTAATTGGAGTTGTTTTTGCTTTAGCAAGAAAAATAGCCAATGGATTAAGATCAATGCCATAGGCGTTTCTTCCTATTAATCTGCTTTCAACTAAAGCTGAACCAGAGCCACAGAAAATATCACAAATAGTATCGCCTTCCTTGCTATATGTTTCTAATAATCTTCGCCCGACTTGTGGAATAAACATTGCTGGATAAGTATGTATTCCGTGCGTGTGCGATTTTGTTTTTTCTCCTTTGTAATCCCATGAATAATCTATGTGGCGAATATATTTTTCCTTAAAACTACGCTCTTCAATTTTTGGCTCAAGGTTGCGTATGATTTTTACAACAACGCCCCGCACTTCAATTTCTTTACGGTAAATTGGTAACATATTTTGATTACCCGGCTGTAGTCTGAACTGATTTCTTTCACGGTAGATTTTTTTAAGAGTTGCCGAGTTATCATCAATTATAGCAACTACAGTTTGCCCATTTTCAGCGATTGATTGTTTCTTTAGAACTACTATATCGCCATCAAAAATTCCGTCATCGATCATGCTGTTCCCGGATACTCTTAATGCATAATAGTCTTTTATTTTTCCTATTCCGTTATCGGGGATCGAGATAGTTTCGCCCATAATTTCAATTGCTTCAATCGGTTGTCCTGCTGCGATAGTTCCTAATACGGGGATTTCTATCAGTCTTGTATTATTTTTTTCTATTATTTCTATGGCTCTAGCGCAGTGTTCAGTTTTACTTAAATAGCCCCCTTTTTTTAGATTTTCTACATGTTGGTGTACTGTGGATTTCGCCAATTTAAAATGCTTTCGCATGTCTTCTAAAGAGGGCGGGTAGTCATACTTTTTGAGATAGTTTTTTATGTAAATCAGAATCAGTTTTTGCTTTGGAGTTAATGTAGTTGACATGGTATTTTGTAAAATGATAATATTATATAATTATACCGAACATTTACCGAACATAAAAGTCAGTCGATGTGGATAACTTTAATATTAAATAATTTAACATGACAAAAGAAAAAAACAATCCAACGGAAATAAAAAAGATTAAAGAAATAAGTGATCAAAAAGATACGTTGGTTGAAGTTCACTTTCCTGATAAGATTAATATTGAATTAGTACAAGCAAACGAATTGCGTCATTACGAAATTTTTACGTGGTCAGCTTCTTTGTTGGCGACTATAGCAGTTGGATTTTGGGTTGGTTATTTTACTACTGGCCCCAAGAGCAATCAATTACTTTGGACTGCAATAGCGTTTTCAATACTCTTTCTGGTTTCTTTGGGTATGGCTATTTACTATAGGACAAAAGTTTATCATGGTAGCTTAATTAAGACTTCAACACTTTCTGAGTTTAAATTAAAAGAATAATCGTGAAAAAAGTTATGGATGAAGCAAAATATAAAATTTATGAAAACATTGTTTTATTGGTTATTGTATTGTCGGTAATTTATCCAATTAATAGTAACTATTTAGTAGAAAAAGAAAAATACCCAGATGTTCCCGTTGAGCAGAGGCAAGTTTTTCCAATAAGACAGCTCTTTTTTGGGGGTGCAAGTGCATCTGCATTTATTGTTTCAACTGATTCCGATATAGCTACTAATTATCCATATAAAAGCTATGACCGAAGTTAAACAAGATAAATATAGCGCGATATGGGTTTCATATTCCTCAATTGGGGACTTTTTGAAGTGTCCTCGGGGTTACTTTTTAAAAAATATTTACCGAAACGAAAGGAATCGGAAAATAAATGTAGTAAGTCCTTCGCTTTCGCTGGGAAGCGCGGTTCATGAAGTGCTAGAAGGATTATTAAATTATAAAGCAGAAGAGCGGGCATTGCAGCCGTTGGGAGCGCAATTTGAAGAAAATTGGAAAAAGTTTTCGGGTAAGCAAGGAGGGTTCAAGACCAAAGAAGAAGAGACCGAAGCAAAAGCGAGGGGATTGGCAATGATTGCGCGGGTGGCAAAAAATATGGGGCCACTTTTGCATAAAGCCGTAAAACTACCGCCGCACGCAAATGATATGCCGCCGAATTTTATTTTATCAGAAGAAGAAAATATTGTTTTGTCCGGTAAAATTGATTGGTTGGAATATGTTGAAGCTGATGATAGTGTGCGAGTGATTGATTTTAAAACTGGTAAAAAAGATGAGGATCAAAATTCTTTACAGTTGCCAATTTACACCTTACTTTTAAATGCTTTGCAAAAGCGAAAAGTATCGGGCGCGACCTATTGGTATCTTGAAAGAAACGATACACCAACTAATGTGGCGCTTCCTAATATTGTGGTGGCGAGAGAAAAAGTTTTGGAAGCCGCTATGAAAGTTAAAAAAGCGCGGGAAGTGGGAGTTTTTGAATGCCCGCGTAGAGTTGGGGGATCTGCCCTGAGTCGCGCCGAAGGGTGTTTTGCTTGCAGAGATTTTGAGAAAATTTTGCGGGGTGAAGCTGAATTAGTGAAAGTAGATGAAGTAAGGCGAACAGAATTGTATATGGTTTAAAAATTGCGCCTATATTCTAAAATGACTAGTTGCAAGGTAATTATTTAAAACCCTTGACAAGGTTATGTTTAAGTGATACAATAAGCCATAGTGAAAACCAGCACTTTTACAGCTAAATTCACCCAGACACCATGTGTCTGGGTACACCCAAAAAGCAGTCGTAGCCATAAGCCAATAATCACATTGTTGTTTTATGGCTATGACTGCTAATATCGGCAGACCCAAGCGCTACCTTTTCCCAAGAAAGGGATGACGACATGGCTTCTACCATGACCGCATCAGAGCAATCGATGACCGACGGCCAGATCGACAACATTGTCGACAAGTTCCGCGCCGCACTGCGCAAGCATCGTTCGGAATTTCCGCACGATGTCGTGCGGAACGTGCTCGGTCTGAAAAACCTTGGCATGGAATGCATGGCTCCCTTCCGCGCCCGCGTGGAAGCGATCAGTAACTTGATCACTCGCCGCGTCAAGGTGAATCGCACTCGCAACGCGCAAGCCGCTCTAGACGCCACCGGACGTAGGCAGTACACCGACAAGGATGTCGTCAATGCCATGCCCCAAGGCGAAGGCGAGGAAGCGGAAGTCGTCTTCTTCAATCTCGGTCGCTACGTGAGCAACGCGGAGCTGGAAAAGGAGTACGAGATCCGCGTTCTCAAACCCGCTGACCCGTATTCTCTCGCCACCGTCAACGAAACCGATCAAGCTTTCGCCGACCAGAAGCCCAATGCCACTCATTGGCAAGACGTTGATGGCAAGTGGTGTTACGCCGCTTTCAGCCGGTGGGACGACGGCGGGCGCAATGTGAGTGTCAATCGCGGCAAGGATGATTGGGATGGCGGCTGGTGGTTTGGTGGCGTCCGCAAGTATCAAAAATAACTTGATTCCTTGGAACTCTAGCGCTTGTGTGGGGTTCTGGAATCTTGGCGTTAAGTCTCGTTCTGGTTTTGCATAAGCAAAACCAGAACGAGACTTCTTTTTTTACAAAAAGCATGTATACTTAATATCGGATAGTAGGCTAATATGCCTGCGGTCGTGGGCGGTGGGACAAATGATGCAGTTGATATTTTACTGGTGGGGCGCAGCTCCAGGCGGTCGAATTCTATATTTCAGGAATATGCAGATTTCCAGGAGTTAAGGCTTTTGGAAGCGCCACACCTGATTAGTAAAAAATTAAAGATACTTGGCGCAAGACACTAGAGTATGAGTACATCTCTGAAAGTTTGAGTGTTATGGTAGGACTTAAGGGGCAGTGGCATGGACGGTGTTTTGCGTAATACTGCCCGCTTTCAACCAGTGGAACGACGACGAGCGCAATGTGAATGTCAATCGCAACAAGAATGATTGGAATGACAACTGGTGGTTTGGTGGCGTCCGCAAATCTCTTTATTTCCCCCATCTTTTTAAGGTGGGTTTTCTTTTTATGGCTTTATGGCTTAAAAAAGCGGCGGTGCCTATAGCTGCCGCCGCCAGATATCTAGTTCAATGATTTTATCCACCCTCCCAGCATTCTGCCGATCTCATCCAGTTTTTCAGAAAGGCTTATGTACTTTTTATTCTCCAGCGCTTTTATCTCCCACACCAATTGCAAGAAAAATTTAAGCAAATCTAACTTAGCGGAAGTTCTTCTAAGAAATATTTCTTTTTCTACTTTATTGGAGTATCCTGCCTTAATAATATTCTCAATCACTTCCAAAAATAAAGCATCAATTTTCGCGCCGAGTGTATACTTTGAATCCTTGGGAATATTGGGCAAAAATTTGTGCCATAATTTATATACGGATATCAATTTCCCAAGGATGCTCAATCCAAATTGGCTTGGGGGGGGGTTATTAGGCAAAGAACTATTATGAAAATTATTATGAACCATAAGTATGAAAATTTAATTAGTATTGAAAACTTGCTTTTGGCGTGGAAGAAATTTATTATGGGCAAGAAAAGTAAAAAAGATGCGCAGGAATTCCAGTTGCGCCTGATGGATAACATCCTATCACTTCACGCCGACCTTCGCAATGGCGCATACCGGCATGGCGGTTACCAGGAGTTTAAAGTGTATGACCCAAAGCCACGAACTATCCACAAGGCCACCGTGCGCGACCGGCTTTTGCACCACGCAGTTTACAGAATTTTGTATCCATTTTTTCAAAAAACATTTATTGCTGATTCTTTTTCTTGCCAGAATTATAAGGGCATTCATAAGGCGCTAAAAAGATTTTTAGCATTCGGGAGAATTGTCTCCAACAACAACACTCAAACCTGTTGGATTTTAAAATGCGACATTAGAAAGTTTTTCCATTCCATTGACCAGCAAATTTTACTGAAGATGCTGGATGAAAGGATTTCTGACAAACGCATTGTCGGGTTGCTCCAAGAAATTATTATTAGTTTTAATAGCGGCAGGCCGCATTGCGGCCTGCCACTGGGCAACCTCACCAGCCAATTATTCTGCAATATTTACACGAATGAATTTGACCAGTTTGTAAAACATGCTTTGCGCATCAAATATTATATCAGATACGCAGATGATTTTGTGATTTTTTCAGGGAGTAAAAATTGTTTGGAAAAGTTAATTCTACTGATAGCAGAATTTTTGGAGCAAAAGCTAAAACTTATTTTACACCCAAATAAAATTTATATTAAAACGCTGTCATCAGGCATGGATTTTCTAGGTTGGGTGCACTTTTTTGACCATCGAGTATTAAGGAATACTACCAGAAGAAAAATGTTTAGAAAATTAAAGGAAAACTCTAAATCTGAAACAATAAGCTCGTATTTTGGGCTGTTAAAACATGGTAATACTGGTAAAATAAAAGAGAGAATTATTAACCTTAGTTTATGACTCAGAAACAAGCGTTGGATATTTTAAAAATGGGGCATAATGTATTTTTGACAGGTGAGCCAGGATCTGGAAAAACACATACGATTAACGAATATGTGGCATATTTACGTCGTCATGGTATTGAACCTGCAATTACAGCGTCAACGGGAATTTCTGCGACGCACATAGGCGGCATGACGATTCACTCTTGGAGTGGAATAGGAATTAAAAATGCTTTAGACTCCCGCGAACTCAAGCGCATTGCGTTAAGTAAATATATTTCAAAGCGTGTAAAGCGCGCAAAAGTACTTATCATAGACGAAGTTTCAATGCTTTCTAGTCAAACTTTTTCTATGGTGGATGCTGTTTGCAGAGAGATTAAAAAAAATTCAGATCCGTTTGGAGGCATTCAA
>MHOR01000029.1:24489-33383 GCA_001821915.1 Candidatus Staskawiczbacteria bacterium RIFCSPHIGHO2_02_FULL_34_10
ATTACTGTCAGAATTATCTGGTCTATTTGCGTACGACTCCCCTTTGTGGCGAAGGGCAAAATTATCAGTCTGTTACCTTACTGAACAACACCGGCAAGATGATAGTAATTTTCTTGAATTATTATCAGCAATTAGGCGCAACAATTTTAATGATAGCCACTTGCGTCATATTGAAACTAGAAAAATTGCTTATGACTCTGCGCCAAAAACAGCGCCAAAATTATTTTCGTATAATGTAGATGTGGATCATGTTAATAATGAAATCCTCGATACGCTTAAAGGAGAATCAAAAGTGTTTACTATGTTTTCGCAAGGACCAGAACCTCTTGTTTTGATGCTTAAAAAGGGTTGTCTTTCACCAAATACATTGTGTCTTAAAAGTGGAGCCGCGGTAATGTTTACAAAAAATAATGCAAAAGAAGGTTTTGTAAATGGCACACTTGGCATTGTTGAAAAATTTGCAGAACATACGCAAGAACCCATTATAAAAACACGAAATGGAAGAATGATTAAAACACAAACAATGGATTGGACAATAGAAGAAAATGGTAAGGTTCGCGCTAGAATTACTCAACTACCGCTTCGTCTTGCTTGGGCAATCACCGTGCATAAAAGTCAGGGAATGAGTTTGGACGAAGCAACAATGGATTTGGGCAATGTTTTTGAATTTGGACAGGGATATGTTGCGCTTTCGCGTTTAAGACGGCTTTCTGGTTTGCATCTTTTAGGTTTTAATGACCATGCATTTAAAGTCCATCCTGAAGTACTAAAAAAAGATGTAGAGTTTCAAGAGCAATCGGTTAAAGCTAAGGCTGATTTTTCCAGCATTATAAAAGATGATGTAAAAAAAATAAGCGAGCAATTTATTATTTTATGTGGTGGAAAAATACAGGAGAATGTGTTGGAAAAATCTGGCATCAAAAAAAATTCTTGGCCATTTGGTTTTGGAAAAATACGCCAAAAACATTAGACCTACTGCTTAAAGGTTTCCATTATGAAATAGGAAAATCTTTAGGCAGTAGGTCTATTTAAATGCTTACTTGCCTTGGGATAAAAAGCAAGATATTGAGTTGCAAGAACTTTTTGAAAAAGATTTAAGTATTACCGAACTTGCCACGGCATTTAATAGAACAAAAGGGTCAATTACTTCGCGCCTTAAAAAATTACAACTTTTGGATAATCTAAAAAAAAGTTTCTAATTGTAAAATTTTGATGGTATAGTGTGTATAAGCTATGTTTTTCAGATCTTTAATAAAGGAGAGTGCGATGGATATTTTAGAACGATACTCCAAAAATAATCGTTTACCAACAACAAAGGAATGTATATGTGCTGTTGAATATCCACAAACTGCGGAACATTGGGTAGAGCGATATTTAGAGTTATATCCTGAATATAATAAATTCATTCAGTTTCGTGTAGAGTTAAAAACTACCCCAATAGATACTAACTGATAAAATATTGAGAATAATCAGAGTAACCCTCTGATTTTTTGTACTTGCTTTTGTATATTTTTTATGGTAAAAATTAAACTATGCATCGCGCCTTGGAGGAGTAGTACCTCGGCAGTCTCATAAGCTGCAGGCCCCCGTGCAATTCGGGGAGGCGCAACAAATTTATGTGGTTTACGTATATTATTGAATGTAAAGACAAAACTCTCTATACTGGTATTACCAAAGATATTAAGAGAAGATTTTTAGAGCATAAAAATAAAAAGGGGGCAAAATATACTTTAAGCCACCAAGTAGATAGGGTTGTTTATAGTGAAAGTTACACAAGTAGATCAGGAGCGTTAAAAAGAGAAAGTGAAATTAAAAAGTGGCCAAAAAAGAAAAAAGCAGGATTATTTAAAAGTTAAGAGCGCCGGAGTAGCTCAGCGATAAAGTGCAATATTGTAATATTTTCAAACCCACGGTATAATTAATTAATAATATTAATCGTGGGTTTAAAAATGGCAAAATCAAAAGAAAGAAATAGAGCGATTGAATTACGGAAAAAAGGGGAAAGTATTAAAGTAATTGCTAAGAAAATTGGAGTTTCAAAAAGTTCTACTAGTATTTGGTGTAGAGATATTATTTTGAGTCCGATGCAGATTCAAAAATTGCACGAAAGTATGGTAAAGGGAGGTTATGCTGGAAGGATGAAGGGCGCTCGAATGCAATATGAAAGAAGGTTGAAAGTAATAAAAGAAGCTGAAGAAAATGGCAAAGTAGTGATAAATAACTTATCAGAAAGAGATTTGTTAATATCATTTATTTCTCTTTATTGGGGAGAGGGATCTAAAAAATCCAGACAATTTGCAATCAATAACTCTGATCCGAAAATGGTTCAATTTGTCATAAAAGCCCTTCGAAAATTATGGGGTATTAAAAAAGAAAGGTTTATATTAACGATAGGAATAAATAAAATTCATCAAAAAAGAGAAAGAGAAGTTATAAATTATTGGTCTAAAATTACAGGCATGGCAATAAGTCAATTTAGAAAAACAGTTTTTATAAAAGCAAAAAACAAAAAACATTATAATAACTTCAAAACTCATTACGGAACACTTACCGTTAAAATAAAAAAATCTAGTGATATTTATTATAAAACGATGGGATTGATAAAAGGATTAGTTGAATCAATATAGTAAAAAGGCTGGCGTAGCTCAGTGGAAGTAGCATGCGTTTCATAAGCGCAAGGTCACAGGTTCGATCCCTGTCGCCAGCACAAAAATGATAGAATTTAAATATGCGGGCGTAGTCCAGTCCGGTCTAAGACGCCTTCCTGTCACGAAGGAGATCAGGGGTTCAAATCCCCTCGCCCGCGCATAACAGTAGAAACAGGCCATAATTGGCCTGTTTTGTGCTTATTTAGGCCTATTTTTAGCGGTTCGAAAATTTTATTCGTACCAATGAGCCAGTTTGTTAAAAATTCAATAGCGTCAGTGTAATTTGTGCTTAATTTACCCTCATTTAGAGTTAAGTTCGAAAATATATAGGTCAAAAGTAATCTTCTTTCTTCAAGAGTTACTTTTGGGTTTAAATAAATTTCTTTCGCCCGTAAGGCAAGTTCGTGGATTGCACAGCCGGCCTGATAGTAAACAGCTCTGCTTTGATTAAGTTTGCCAAGCACATTAATGGCTTTTTCTTTTTCTTCGGTGGCCTCTTTAATTATCTTTTCACATAATGCATATGGCATACGCTCATCAAGTTTATCTTTGTAAGCTCCCTCAATTCTTTTATCGGCAGTATTTATTATTGTGTTCAGTTCTGTTTTTTTGTTTGTATTGTAATCAATCTCATTAGCACCACTCTTTTTCATCATATCTTTTAGCCAACCTAAAACTTTTTCATTTTTGGGAGCTTCTTTTATGAAAAATGGTAATAATTGTTCTTCTACTTGATTTTGTTTTACCCAAGTTTTTTGGGAACATTTTCTGTAATGGTTACAACTACCGTACCGATGTCCTTTTTGTATCTGCCACGATATTCTGCCTCCACATTCAACGCACGAAATTTTTGCCTTGAAAAGAAATAAGTGTTTTCTGTACCTTGGTTTGCCGCCAAATTTAAAGCTTAATTTTTCTTGTACCAAATCAAATAACCCTTTATCTATCAAATGCTCTTGTTTGCCATTATATAATTCTCCTTTCCATAAAATTTTACCGCAGTAAAAAGAGTTTGACAGTAACCTGTGCATTTGGCTTTTTGAAACGGGATTATTTTTTTTGTTTCTTAATCCTTCATCTTTCATTATTTTCGTAATTGCTTTTACAGAGTAATCACCGGTAGAATATAACTCAAACATTTTCTTTAGAAGTAAAGCTTTTTCTTCATCGAGAGCATGGGTTTTGCGCCCTTTTTCTCCTATTATTTTATAGCCGATAGGAGGATTCCCCTGTGGCGACCAACCTTGCGCAAGTTTTTCTTTTTGTCCTTTTTTAACTTCCTCCGATAGGTTATTTATATACTTCCTAGCCAACACAACTTCAATATCCCATCTAAACTTTTCATCGGATTTTGAGTTGGCATGTATTATGAGATTCTGTTTTACAAAATGAATTTGTCTTTCCGCATTTTCTTCCAGCCAATCATTTATGGCGAGAGCATCTTTTAAATTCCTTGTTAGACGGTCAACTTTTTCACAAATAATTATATTTATTTTATTTTTTTTCACATACTCCAGCATCTCATTAAAAGTTTTTCTTTGGTGTCTACCACTTGCAGATTCTGAAATAGAAAACTTTCTGGAAACAGTAAAGCCCTTCCTTTCGGTATAATCTTTGAAAAGTTTTTCCTGTGAGGGTAGGGAATAACCCTCAACTTCCTGTTCTTTTGAAGAAACTCTGGCGTAGGTTACGGATTTCATATTTTTATTTTATCACATTAAAATTTTAGAAAAAAATAGAAAAAAGGTCGCGCGCGTTTTTTATTAAGTTTTTTAACTATAAGTCTATATTTATAGTTTATTACCTTATTCTTACAAGTAATATAGACTATAGTTATATTCTAGATTATTACTATAGTAGAGAGTTGGTTGTTTTTACTATAGTAATATTTATTTGGAAGATTTTTTATTTTCTTCAACAATGGGAATACCCGAATACTTGTATTGCTCGATTATCTCGCTTTTTAGCTGGCTCAAAAGATTTTCACTGGTTAAAAAGAATTTGAATTTAGGTTTTTGAGGTTCCTCTACATTAAATTTACCATCAATTTTACTAATCCAAATAGTAAAACCCGTTATGGAGAAATGAGAGCCGGTCTCTCCTCTAAATGTTAAAGAGGCGCCGGCAAGTAAATTCGGATGTTTATTTTCAATTTTCATTTCATAAATTAAAATGCTTGAAAGAGTAAATTTTTCTGTAATATTGATGTTCATTTTTATTTTTTATTAGTGAGCCGTAGAAAATATCATATCGCCCATTTTATTTTAAGTTTGTTCGGCCAGCAAAGACCAAAATGCACGTACGGACGTTTTAATGTTTAAGTTAGACCCTCTAAATAAACTTTGTCCGTCAGATTTATTTTAATTGCCCAAGCGTCAGATTTTTCCTCGTCTGTTAAATTTACACCCTTTTTTCTTCCCATTAAAAATATCGCTATTTGATTGGCGCGAACTTTATCTATTCCAATTCCAAAATAATCATAGACGGCTTTCATAATCAGTTTTTGCTTGAGACTTTTTTTGACCGGTAATCTTCTCATGTCAGTTATTTTTATCTTTAATCCGGTCATAAAGTTTTCCCAAGAAACTAAAATAATCTACCAGTCCGTTGGCAATTTTTTCCGCTTCTTCGTAGGTGAGTTGCTTTCTATATTCTTTTTTGATAACTTCAGCAAAGACTTCAACATCTTCTCTTGATAGCATTTAATATCTCCTCCATTTTTTGTAGTTAATCCTAATACTTGAACAAAACGACCAAACCGATTAGAATAAAAATGGGCTCAAAAGTAATTAAAAACTGCTTTTGAAATCCTATCCTAAAAAACCTTTTTGTTTCGCGACAGGAGGTTTTTTAGTTTTCTATTTTTTATCTAAATACGGTCTTACTTCGGCAATAAAATCTTTTATCAGTGATAGATATTTTTCAGAAATAAGCCATCTATTACCTCTACCCAAATTCAAAATAGGGCGGAGGAGTGCTTCCTTTTTGTACTTCGAGAACACTGCCATCGTTGCACCGAATTTTTTTCCACTAATTCCTCTTTTTTCTAATGCCTCTTGTAATTCCGGAGAATCGAGTGTTTCTTCGTTTTTTTCGATAAAAACACTTAAAACCCTCACGGCGTTAATGGGTAATTTTCTTAAATCATCCATGTCCCAGTCATTAGAAGGTTTAGTTTTTTGGTTATCTCTCTTCATAATTTATTGATATGATTTTTAATGACATTACTACTGGTTCAACAACTACGATAACTTCTACTAACTCTATTATAGCGCACCAAAAAATGGTGTCAATAGATCTTGCCTGTGAGATTGAAAATTATGGTTAATAAGAGTATTTTAATAATATGAACAGCAGAAAAATTCTAATTTTATTTACAGGGAAAAAGATTAGTCAAACAGATAAAATTTTTAAGATAAAAGATGGGTTTGAATGTTGGAACCTTAAAAAGTTTACTTTGGATGATTTGATTATTGTACTAAAAAAGAAAATTCCACCAATAAATAAAAATGTGCTGCGTAATTACAAATTAAATACTCGCAGAAATGACATGTTCGGCATTACGGAAAAGGAATACGAGGAATGTTCTTGGGCATTGCTTCTTCCAGATGGCTTAAATGGGTCAAATTTAGGGAATTATTCTGAAATTATCTTTTTGCTAAATTTATACTCCTCAAAATTCTTATATCCTTTGTTCTATGGATCTCATTTCGGAATAATGCAAGTTGCGCATGAAAAATCAATTTTTGAATTTGCTCACTATCAAAATCAAGCCAACATTTTTAAGAAAAAGGAATTTACATCTTTTTTTGAAAAAATGTTACCTCAAACTCAATATGCAGATTGGCAAAGGGATCGTATAGAAAAATGGAGTGATGAGGATTGGAGATTATTCGTTGCTGGATGGCTGTATCAAGGGCTTAAAGAGTATGATAACAGTAAAAATATATTTGGTTGGCAAAGAGAATCTGCTGATATGGCGGCGATACTTGAATCGCTTTTTACAGCTGGGGACACTAAAAACGAAGAAATTATATATCGATTGTGTAAAAGAATAGCTGTACTACTTTCTTGGAAATTTCCCGATATAGAAAAAGAGATTAAAGATCTTTATTCTCAAAGAAGTTCATTCGTTCACGGATCTTTTTTTGCCCAAATTGCAAAGGATAGCAAGCGAAACCATGATAAAATGCCTATCCCGAATTTTGATATGCTATACAGGAAAAAAGAATATGTCAGGTTAGCATTATTGGCTTATCTTCATCTAGCAGAATTGGTTAAGGATAATCCCAAATTATTCAAAAATCGAAAAACAATAATGAATATTTTAGAAGAAGCGATTATTGATATGGATTTACGCAAATTACTGATTAAAGAAACAAAAGAATTATTTTCTTTAATACCGGAGCCAAATTTTAAATTTCATTAGAATGATAAAAAAAGATTACAAAAACTTATGGATGAGTCCGAACGTAGTAATTAGTAGGTTAGATGATTTAATTAAAAAATATGGTTTGAAAACCGTAATAAGAAAAAATGAATTTAGGCATGAGCGGGAAGGATGGATTGGAGGGGTCTTTTTACTAGGACTAAGAGAATTAGGCGAAATAACGTATTGGCTTGAAATAGAAACAGAAGATAGTACACCAGATGTTTATGGCTCTTTTCTTGATGTAATTGAAACGAATACGGGCAAAAAGGGTGTGCGTGAAAATTTTTTTAGTATAGAAATAGTAGAATGGGAAGAACATGGCCCTAGTATTGTTGATTTAATTAAAAATAAATGCAAAAAACATTATCCGAATAATTACTTTTTACTTGTATATGTTCGTCGAGGGGGAAAGGTTCTTGATTATGAAAAAATTGTGGAAGAATTAAAAGGCGCAAAAATTCCCTTTGCTCAAATATGGATATTAGTACCATCTTCAAATGATCATGACTATCACCTGACGAAGATTTACAAGGGGTTATTTCAGATAGCATTTAACCTGAACGATGCAATAAAAAAGAATGAAAAGCAAATAAAATTTGCTACCAATATGGGTAAAGGTCTGGCAACTGAAATGGAAAATTTAGGAGAAATATCGGTACCGTTACCAGAGTTAGAAGAATAGATTTGGTGTCTTTAATTTTTAATGTTTAGGGTGTAGTATAAAATTGACAATTTAATATCGATTGCCTAACCCCATAGAAGCTCCATGGGTATGGCATAAAAACGCTATGAACATAAAGATCCCATCATCAGGGACGTTCATAGCGTCGTATAGGGAAACCTATACGTGGGCCGTAAGGCTCTAACTGGTGGTGGGCTTTTTGTTTAACAAAAACATGGATAAAGAAATAAAAGAACAAATTAATGGTGCAATGGGATGGGGAATCATAGTAGGTTTTCTTTTTGGCGGAATAATTGGCATGGGAATAGGAACAATCTCCTTCTTGGACTTATTTAATTTTTCTGGCGATTCGAGATCATTATTGGCATTTTTTACTTTCTTGATAGTTATGGCAGTCGTTTTTATTTTGGTGCATTGGAAAATAATAAATAAGGAATAATTTATGGAATTTACAAAAAAAGAAATAACAAGCCAATACATAGGAATTGCCATATTTATTGTTGCTGGACTGCTCTTTTATTTCTCCGATAAAAACTCTATGGATTACTTTATTTGGGGTTTCTTGTCGGCCATAGCAATTTTAACGCTTTGTGGTTGGAATAAGCTATTTAATGGTTAAATAAAATGCAAGAGAAAATCAAGAAAATTTTAAAAGTTTTTATATCTATTTTTATAGTTTCAACGGTAGTATTTTTTTGGACGGAGAAAGCATTTTATTATTTTAATAAGAAAGACGACCTTGCCGGCTTGCCCTGTTTCATAAGCGGGAGTATCGCAACCATAGAAATAAAAGGAGAAATTGTCCCTTATTTTACCGATACTTATACTTCCGAAGAATCGAATAATCCGGACAGCCAAACATCAGCCGAAGAAATTATTTATTGCATTGGTAAAATACAACGAGAGAATGATGTAAAAGCCGTTACTTTGGAGATAAATTCCTATGGAGGTAGCCCTGTTGCCTCCCAAGAGATTATGGACGCTATAAAGGGCTTAAATGTGCCTTCTGTGGCTGTAATAAGAGAAGGAGCGGTTTCCGGTGCTTATCTGATAGCTTCTGCGACAAACAGGATTTTCGCCAGTGAAATTTCAGATGTTGGCGGCATTGGCGTAACTATGTCTTATTTGGATT
>MHOR01000029.1:33429-39913 GCA_001821915.1 Candidatus Staskawiczbacteria bacterium RIFCSPHIGHO2_02_FULL_34_10
ATCTGGTAAGTTCAAAGATGCCGGCGATCCGGACAAGCCGCTAACCGCAGACGAAAGAGAGATTCTTTTACGCGACCTTAAAATCTCCCATGATTTCTTTATTAAAAAAGTGGCACAAAACAGAAAGCTGGATATTGAAAAAGTAAAAGCATTGGCAGACGGATCATCAATGCTCGGTATGGCCGCAAAAGAAAAAGGACTTATTGATGAAATCGGGGGAAGGCAAGAAGCTGAAAACTGGATTGATACAAATTTCAACTAAACCGAAATTTGAAATCCAAAATTTTTATCGCGCAACGGAAAGCTGTCACGAATATATAAATACGAGGCCAAGCTTGCCATGGGGGGTGGGCGTAGGGGTGCGTCTATAATTATTTTTAAAAAAGAAAAACCACCTTTTAAAGTAGGTGGTTTTCTTATTTAAATAATCCAACCTCTATGTTAGCGATGTTCCCCTTAATTTAATTGCTATTTCTAAAAATTTATGCCGATTATTATGATCTGGAATATCTGTTTCAACTACCATGCTATTATATTGCGCGATTAATTTAGAATCTAGTCCGGCCTTTAAACAATCAAGAAGCATCACATTATTTATTCCAGCTTCGCCCATTAAACTTTCTATTTCTTTTTTAAGGTGAAGTTTAGTTAAGTTCTCATAACCGATTGATTTTGCAGTATTATAGTTATTTGTATCATAAACAGCCAAAGCTGATTTCGTAGCGTTGCCGGTAGCAATGTACTCCTTAATAAATTTCCTTTGCTTGATTGTTAATTGCTGTTTTGACATAATTATTTATCTACTATTACGTATATTAACTAAATAATCATTTTTCGTAAAATAATTATTACAGCAAAGTTTTTACAATGGGGCCAATTATTATTTTCGATAAATCAACTTTAGAATCTCTAAATCCAGATGAAGCTATGTGGCTTGATCATTTTTTTCTTTCTAATATAACGCCATTATTTTTTATTGAAACACTTGCAGATTTAGAAAAAAAAGTTAGGAGTGGGCGTTCGGTAGAGGACATAGTGGGCAATTTGGCGTATAAAACTCCAGACTTCAGTTCTAAAGTTAATGTTTACCATAGAACTCTTTTAGAGGGCGAACTCTCGGGGATCGGTAGATTGGATCTGAGAAATGGTAGGCCTCATATCGATGGCGGGAAACGACTAGAATTGGGTGGTAAAACAGGGGTTATTTTTCAACCTTCACCCGAAGAAGAAGCATTTTCGCGTTGGCAAAATCACGAATTTCTTAATTTAGAGCGCCTGTTTGCAAAAGCATGGAGACAAGATTTATCTAATATCAATTTAGAAGAAAGCTATAAAACTTTTCAATCTTTTTTCCCAATAAGTAAACCTAAAAATCTTACAGAAGTAAAAAAGATTGTTGATTTCCATATTAATGAATCTAATCAAGGAGAGGTTTTGCAATACGGACTTTCTTTATTAGGCGCTTCTCCGCAATTTAGAGCCGAAATTTTATTTAGATGGCAAAAATTAGGCAAACCTTTAATCAAAGATTTTGCGCCCTATTTTTTGCATGTTTTCTCTATTGATTTATTTTTCTATATAGCTATTGCCGCTGATTTAATTGGACGCGGTAGGCCTAGCCATAAAATTGATATAGCATATTTATATTACCTACCCTTTTGTATGATTTTTACCTCTAACGATAATCTTCATGCTGAAATTGCACCATTTTTTATGAGAGAAAATCAAACTTTTTTTCGGGGTGCGGATCTAAAACTAGATCTTGCGAAAATAGATCAACATTTTAGTGCTTTACCCGAAGAAGTTAAAAGTGGCGGAGTAACAAGTTTTGCTATTTATCCTCCAGATGATAGTTCTTTTTTAATGGCTCGATTATGGGATAAACACATGCCGAAATGGCGACACAATAAAATGACCCACGAACCTATGCCAGATCGAGATAGTGAAATTACTAAAAAAATTATGGAAGAAATAAAGGATTTTAAGGAAAAAGCAGTACCAGTAAGTGGAAATAGCTGTAGTACTAAGGAGGCGGATCACATGCTTATTGAAAGGAAAGTAAGAATGTATAAAGGTAAATGGATGCGTTTTCCACCGGAAGTGATGGAGCAGAGTAAAGATGAGAAAAGCGCATAGACTACTTAATCAATCCTAAAAGTTGGTTTATTTGTTGGATGACTAATTGCGGCGCCGGAAAAGATTTCTCCCAATCAAAAGTTCGGAACAAATCCCATCGCCCGCGCAAAAGAAAGCTACCTTTATGGGTGGTTTTTGGTTGTTGAAGTTCGGCGCTCAAAAGAGAGTACATTTAAGTAAATTCCCATCAAAATCTCCGCCAAAGGCGAAAAGTCAATACGCAATCCGCCTTGTGTATTGGGGAATGGGTTTGAAAAATGGTGGCTGTCCCCATTTCCCCATTTCCCGGTGGCTGTCCCCATTTCTCCCATTTCTCTAGACCAATCATAGGTTCTAAAATCGTCCAGCCACCCGTGCACTTCGACAAGCTCAGTGCAAGCATTTTCCAGAACCACCGAAAGGTGGTTTTTGGTTGTTGAAGTTTGCCTAAAAAGAGAGTAGATTTAAGTAATATATCAAACACGACAGGTCCTTCTTCGCACAAGGCTACGGACGGGTACAACGCTTATCGTGTTTAGCCAAAATAGCGGCTAACCCCGTTTTCCCATTTATCAATTTTGTTCAATAAAATGAAGACAGAAAATAAAGAAAATCTATTTTCAGAATTATGTTCCTGCGGTTGTTTTAATTCATTCAAAAATCAAGATATTGATTTCATTAAAGATTTTAGACATTGGTTTTTAATTTTGAACTACGAACAGGGATTTTTAGGCAGATGCCTACTTATCTTGAAAAAACATAAAACAGACGAGATGGAATTGACATACGAAGAAGTTTTGGAGAAGCACAAGATTTACTGCATTTGGAGAAAAGCTGTCACAAAAGCTTTCAACCCGGATAAAATAAACCAAGCCCAACTGGGAAACGAAGAGCATGTCCACAAAGGACATCTTCATTGGCACTTTGTACCGCGATACCGCAGACCAATGTTCTTTGTGGGCGTAGAGTTTCAAAGCGACACCCCAGAAACGCAAAAATTAATTTTTAGTGCAGTGCATAAAAGGTTGATTTATCCACTAGAATTAAGAGTGAGAATAAAGGAAGAATTATTAAAACATTTATAGTTGAAAATTTGATTTTTCCATTGAAAATAGTTATAAGTAAGATAGTGTCTTTTACAATTCAATTAGCTTAGGGGAGTGCATTATGTCAGTAAGAATTGGAGCTATTTCTGTTGGAGGGATGGGTGTCAGATTTAGGCGTCCGGGTACTCAGAAATGTCTTACTTTGCTTAGTGGTAGACCAATTTTAGAGTATTCTATAGATAGTTTTGTCGCAAATAAGGTAAAACTAATATTCCTTCTTACCGGTCATCTACATGAGCAAATATCAAGTTATCTTGTCAAACGATCTTTGCAAGGCAAAGATAGTGATGTTGTAGTTAGTGCGGTGTACGGTGGTCTTGAAGGTGAGATTGGTGCGCTAAGAAAATTGCGTCCCTTCATTGACGAAGATTTTCTTTACACCGAAGGGGACACCGTATTTACAAATCGGACAGTACAATCGCTTATAAGCAAAGCTGATCGACATAAAGATGGTGTCGCTGTGCTTTCGGTAAGTAAATCTGTTGAGATAGCTTTGAAGCACCCGCGAATATCAGTTGATAGCTTAACAAGTCGTATTGCTTCTATTGCGGTAACTGATCAGGAAATGGAAAATAATCGATCAGCGAAATATGCTCGAATGGGACTATACTATTTTAGAAAGAAAGTATTCCCACTCCTTGAAAATATTCCTTTTGGTCGTCCGCCAAGCGAAATCATTAGGTATGCTCTTATGAATGATTTACCGTTTTTTGCATCAATTACGACAAATCCATGGTTCTGTCTTCATGACCAAGAAGATTTTAAAAAATGGAATCGATCTGATGTAAAGCAGTATTTTATGGATTAATAAATACATTTAAAAAACTACATTCCCCAATCACTCGATTGGGGTTTTTATTATTGTTATTTTCTTAAATCTAGGATGTAAATATACTCTTTTTTCTGCTGTATAATGGTTCTAACACTATTCACGAGGTCGCGCAAAATAAGACACCCATTTGGGTGTTTTTGTTTTTGCTATGATGGGATTTGAACCCCAAGAAGGGGTCGGGAGGAAAGCCATTTCCTCCCGTGTAGGAAATTATTCAAAACCGAGGGTTTTGAAGGAGGAGCGAAGCGACGACGGGTTCTATATCCGTCGCCTGCGAAAATGAACACCTAATAGTTTTCTCTCGTAAAATAAGTTCCAATATTTTATAGGGCTATAGTACATTGGACCTTTTAGCTCTATTTTCTAAGGAGTCACTCTTTTTTGGGTGGTTTTTAGTTATACATAAAATCGCTTTTTTGGCGATTTTTTGGTATAATTCAGGAAAATAAAATATTTATTAAACCTTGAATTACGAAATACTTTCATGGAATTTCTTTTTAGTCTGGCATTTCGTAATTCAAGGTTATTAAAGAAGCAACATAAAACCTATGAAAATTTTTATTGCAACTGATCATCGGGGATATAGTTTAAAAGAAAAAATTAAAACATGGCTTTCAGATTGGAATTATGAATTTGAGGATTTTGGAGCATTTACTCTAAATCCTGACGATGATTACCCAGACTTTATTGCAAAAGTGGCAGAGGCTGTTTCAGTGGATCCAAAAAGTTCTGTAGGGATTGTGCTTGGGGGTTCGGGACAGGGAGAAGCCATAGTTGCCAACAAATATAAAGAAGTAAGGGCGGTGGTATATTATGGAGGTCCGGAAGATATTATTAAATTATCTCGAGAGCACAACGATGCTAATGTACTTTCTCTGGGAGCTTCTTTCTTAGATGAAAAAAATATTAAAGGAATAATCAAGCTTTGGCTAGAAACTAAGTTTAGTGGAGATGAACGCCATATTCGTCGGATTAACAAGATAGAATTAAAATGAAGATAATCCCCGCTATTTTAGCAACAGATATCAAAAAATTAGAACATGATCTTTTACAAGTTGAGGGTTTGGATACGTGGATTCAAGTGGATATTATGGATGGCAAGTTTGTAAATAATACTTCGGTGTCGCTGGACGATTTTTTTAGTCTTGAATTAGTCAAGAATTTTTCTATGGAAATTGAGGTGCACTTGATGGTAAAAAACCCTGTGACATATTTTTCGCAATGTCAGGACAATAATGTAAAAAGAGTTATTTTTCATTGCGAAGCTGGGGATACAGCCACTATTTTGCAAGAAGCCAAAAAGTATAATTTTCAAATTAGTGTGGCTCTAAATCCAGAAACGCATATAAAAGAAATCATGCCATATATAGGTAGTATAGATGTTGCAGTTTTAATGTCGGTTAACCCCGGTTTGCAAGGTCAAGCATTTTTGCCACAAACGCTAGAAAAAATAAAAGAATTACGGCAACTTGCGCCCGATTTAAAAATTGAAGTTGATGGCGGAATTAATATTGAAAATATCAAATCAGTAGCCGAAGCCGGCGCAGATTATTTAGTGGTCGGATCTGGCTTATTTGAAGGTGAAGATATTAAAAAACGTTTTAAAGAATTAGAATCACATGCCTAAACAAAAAAATATACTCCCAATTTCTCGCGCTCAAATTGAATATTTGTTGAAAGAATATTCTAAAGAAAATCACGTGTCGGTTGACGAAATTTACGCTATTATGTTGGAATTTATCAGTGGATTTGAATTTTTGCGCCAGTATAAAAAAGCTGTCAGTATTTATGGTTCGGCAAGGTCTGGGTTTTCTGATGATGTATATAAACAAGCGCATCTTTTAGCTGGACGTTTGGCAAAAGATGACTTTACTATTATTACTGGCGGAGGTCCAGGAATTATGGAAGCCGCTAACAGGGGCGCAAAAGAAGCAGGCGGCCAATCAGTGGGAATTAATATAAAACTTAAACACGAACAAAAAGTAAATCCATATGTTGATCAATCGCGCGAATTTGAACACTTTTTTGTCAGGAAAATTATGCTTTCGTTTGCTTCGCAGATATACGTTTTCTTTCCCGGAGGATTTGGAACGTTGGACGAATTATTTGAAATGGTTATGTTGGTGCAAACTGAAAAAGTCCCTCGTATTCCAATTATTCTGGTGGGTAAAAAATACTGGAATCCGCTAGTAGTGTGGATTGAAGAAGTACTTTATAAAAAAGACAGCGCAATTGATAAAGAAGATTTGGAAATTTACCACTTGGTAGATAGCGCTGATGAAGCATATCAGTTGATTGAGAAGCTAATTAAAGAAGGGAAAGTCCCATTTTAAAGATTAAAAAAACCGCGCGTCCTAAAAGGACGCGCGGTTTTAATTTTAATATATTACGACGCCTGTTTTTTTGTTTCGCCGGCTTTTACCTTTTGTAT
>MHOR01000029.1:39940-47136 GCA_001821915.1 Candidatus Staskawiczbacteria bacterium RIFCSPHIGHO2_02_FULL_34_10
AAGCGTTCCACCCCCGCCTGCTTCAGCTATGCCCGAAGCATTACGGGCAGGAACTTTTTTCCCGGGATTAAAAATATTTAAAGGGTCAAAAATATTTTTAGTTTTAACGAATAAATCGTATACTTGTCCTCCAAACATTTGAGTTAAATATGGTGTTCTTATAATACCGTCATTGTGCTCTGAATCAATGGTTCCGCCAAATTTTAAAACTAAGTCAAATACTTCTTTTGAAAGGTTTTTAATTATGTCTTTTGATATGGGTTTGGTTAAATCCATCAATGGGATAATATGAAAGTTGCCATCGCCTGCGTGTCCGGCAATTGTATAAATTATTTTATAATGCCCTAATATTTTATACAATTTTGGCAAAAATTCGGGCAAATGCTCAACTTTTACTGAAAAATCATCAATGAAGGGAGCTGTGCGCATTCCACTGGTATGTTTTCGCAGTAAGTTAAAGCTTTCTCGTCTGATAACCCAAAATTCCTGCGTTTCTTCTTGGCTTTGAGTGATTCGGACTTTAATTTTATTACCCATTTGTTTAAGCAGTTCTTTTTTGGCGCCCTTAGTATTTTGTTGCGCTTGCAGGTCAGTATCTGCGGTAAATTCTACCAACAAAACTAATTTAGGAATTCCACTAGTCAAAATAATCCAAAATTCAGGAAGTGTTTTTAAAATGATTTTTATAATTCCGGCTCTGATTTGGTGCAAAATTTCCGGAAAAAATTTAATAGCTAGTTTGAAAGTTTTATCATCATATGTTTCAAGGCTTTCTGGGCTAAAGGGAATAATAATATTGCATAATTTAGCAATTAATGACAGGTCTTTAATAAATACGATTAGTAGCCTAGAAGCTTTTTTCGGATGTACCAGATTAAGTTTTACTTTTGTCATTAACCCCAATGTGCCTTGACTGCCCGTCATAAGCTTTGCTAAATCAAATGTGTCGGCTTCTTTATTATATACATCCCACAGAGAGTATCCCGCTGAATTTTTGGTTACATTAGGTTTAGCTCGCTTAATAATATCGTAGTTGTCATTAATTAATTTGAATATATCTCGATATATTCGGCCTTCAAAATTTTCTAACGCTATTTTGGCATCAAGTTCTGACTTGGTAATTTTTGAAAATTCGTATTCTTTTCCATCAGCCATGATCATACTTATTGACTTAACATAGCGTTCAATTTTTCCGTATCTAAATGTTTTTTCTCCACCACAATTATTAGCCACCATGCCTCCAATAGCGCAAATTTCTCGACTTGAAGGATAAGCGGGCATGATTAAATTCTTTTCCAAAGTCTTTTTTTCAAAATCGCGGTAGAAAATACCCGGCTCGCAAATTGCATAATCTGTGCCCAATTCTAAGAAATGGTTAAAGTAGCGGGTAAATTCCACGACAATAGATTCGGTCAGAGGGCCCCCAGACATACAGGTTCCGGCCGCGCGGGCGGTGAGAGAAATATTTCTTCCACTGGTTTTCTCTTCAGCCACAAAGCAGACTAATTTTTTAATATCATCTACGGTTTTTGGAAACACCACCACCTCTGGTTTCACAAGGAAAATACTGGCATCAGTTGAGTATTTTTCTAAGGTGGTAGGGGATTCGTCCACATCGCCGGAAAGTTGTAAATTTTTTAATTCGTCTAATAGCATAATATTTGATTGTTTATTATTTTCGTAGTATATAGATTTTTTTACTAATCCATATAATTTTGCAATCGGTCAAAGTAACTATTTACTTCTCCCTTCTTTGCAATTATAATTATACTATTAATTATAATTTAATGGAAATTCACGAAGAACAGATAAAAAAACTAGAAGAAATGGCTAACACGATGCGCCAGGATTTAATTGAAATGTTGCTGAAAGCCGGGTCTGGACATACAGCTGGTCCACTTGGAATGGCGGATATTTTTTGCGCTTTTTATTTTCATATTTTAAACCACAAGCCAGAGAATCCTTTTTGGGAAGAACGTGATCGGTTAATTTTATCCAACGGTCATATTTGCCCAATCCGTTATGTTGCTATGGCGCGCAGTGGTTATTTTCCGGTTGCAGAACTTGCTACGTTGCGAAAATTTGGCACAAGACTTCAGGGACATCCAGAAAGAGAAAAACTGCCCGGAGTAGAGACTACTTCTGGACCTTTGGGGTCTGGTTTGGGGCAAGCCGCTGGCATTGCGTATGCGGCTTTAATGGATACCCATTCGACAGGCTCAGGGCAAGCAAAGAAATTTAAAGTGTATTGCCTAATGTCTGATGGTGAGCAAGACGCGGGAAATATTTGGGAATCAGCCATGTTTGCTGGAAAAAATAAACTGCATAATTTAATTGCCGTAATGGATAGAAACAACATTCAAATTACCGGTATGACTGAAGATATTATGCCTTTAGAATCACTTCGCGCTAAGTATGAAGCGTTTAATTGGCATGTTATTGAAGTAAACGGCAATAACATCAGTGAATTTATTAATGCGATTGAAGAAGCTAAAGCCATATTTGAAAAACCAACGATTATTATTGCTCACACTATTCCCGGAAAAGGAATTAAAGAAATTGAATTTGATTTTAATTGGCACGGTAAGGCGCCAAATAAAGAAGAAGCTAAAAAGTTTTTACATGAACTGCGAACCATTGGAGGGAAAATTAAATCCGAGCACGAATAGAACATGAACCCCGTTAGAAGTTTGGATGTAGTAATAAAAAGTTTAACGGGCTAAAATTTTGAAGATAATATAAGTAATATGAGTAAGCAAAAAATAATTTTATAATAAAATTATTTTTTGCTCAGACTTCTAACGGGGTGAATAAATTTTTGGTAAAAAACTTATTTGATAAAGCAAAACTAGTCATGACTCCAACTCGAGATGGCTACGGTAAAGGCCTAGTTAAAGCCGGAGAAAAAGATGAACGAGTAGTGGTTTTGTGCGCCGACTTGGCAGAATCCACTCGCAGTCTTTGGTTTAAAGAAAAATATCCAAAACGTTTTATAGAAGTTGGCGTGGCTGAACAGAATATGGCAACTATTGCCGCCGGTATGGCTAATTACGGAAAAATTCCTTTTATTTCTTCGTATGCGACGTTTAGTCCTGGCAGAAATAACGAACAAATTCGTACCACTATTTCTTTAAATAACTTATCCGTGAAAATTGCCGGTGCCCATGCTGGAGTTTCGGTTGGTCCAGACGGCGCAACTCATCAAGCCTTAGAAGATATGGCCTTAATGCGTGTGCAACCCAATATGGTAGTTATTTCACCTTGTGATGCTATTGAAGCTGAAAAAGCCACATTTGCCGCAGCATTTAATGGCAAACCAACCTATATTCGGTTAGCCCGAGAAAAAACACCGGTATTTACCACTGAAGCTATGCCATTTGAAATTGGTAAAGCGATAGTTTTACGACAAGGAAAAGATGTTACGATTATTGCTTGCGGTCCATTAGTATATGAAGCTCTGTTAGCAGCTGAAAAATTAGAAAAAGAAGGCATTGATGCCGAAGTCATCAACAACCATACCATAAAGCCATTAGACAAAAAAACTTTGTTGGCATCGGTTAAAAAAACTGGCGCGGTGGTGACCGTTGAAGAACACCAAATTATGGGAGGCATGGGGAGCGCTGTGGCCGAGGTGTTAGTTCAAAACATTCTTGTTCCCATGGAATTGATTGGCATGCAAGATAAGTTTGGACAATCGGGAACCCCCGACGAACTTTTAAACTTTTTTGGTTTAACTCATCCGTTTATTGTCAAAGCCGTAAAAAAAGTAATCTTTCGACGCGGCTCAGGACAAGTGAATAAGAAAATAAAATGAAAAAATTTGATGTTATCTCAATTGGAGACACGACGCTAGATGTCTTTTTAGAAATAGACGAAGCTAATGCTGAAGTGGTTTGCCAAAATGGCGACGAAGATTGTGTTTTGCAAATTGCATGGGCAGATAAAATTCCAGTTAAAAAAGTGACTAAAGTGTATGCGGTGGGAAACGCCGCCAATGTGGCGGTGGGGTGTTCGCGGTTGGGGTTAAAATCTGCGTTATATACAATATTAGGGAATGATAAAGAAGGCAAAGAATGTTTTAACGTTTTAAAATCAGAAAAAGTAGCTAAAGATTATATTACGTGGGATAAAAAACGGGGGTCAAATTATTCTGCGGTGATAAACTATAAAGGCGAAAGGACTATTTTAGTTTACCACGAACCGCGCGATTATGATTTGCCAAAGTTAGCTATGACAGACTGGATTTATTTGACAGCTATAGGTAAGGGACACGAAAAATTAGACCAGCAGATTATTGATTATGTGGAGAAAACCGGCGCTAAACTGGGTTTTAATCCGGGAGATTTGCAATTACGAGAAGGTTTTGAAGCGTTAAAACCGTTGATTAAAAAGTGCGAAGTTTTTTTTGTGAATAAACAAGAAGCGCAACGGTTGATAGGCCCGCCAGTAACGCCTTGCGTAGCGATGCGGGCTGGTAAAAATGACGATATAAAAGTGCTTTTGAAATTATTGCACGATGTTGGTTCAAAAATTGTGGTAATTACTGATGGCAGTAAAGGCTCACACTCTTTTGATGGCAAAGATATGTATTCTCAAGAAGCTTTAAAGGTGCCGTTAATAGAAATGACTGGCACCGGTGATAGTTATGCAACTGGATTTATTTCGGCTTTGCATTTTGGTAAAGATATAAAAGAAGCAATGAAATGGGGAACCGTAAATGCCGCAGCTAAATTACAACAGATTGGGGCGCAAGCTGGGCTTTTGACTAAAAAGCAACTAGAAGGATTTATTGCTGGAACGGTTCAACTAGATTTTATAAAAGATAATTTAGGATTACATCCAAAGAATATTAATTAAAAATGTAAATATCAAAAATCAAAATGACAGTTCAAAATTCAAAATTAACCGTACGAAGTATGATACCAAAATTTTGCAGTTTGATATTTGCATTTTGTATTTAGCGAAGCGATTATGGATTTACAAAAACTTACAAAAACTGTACAGGAACTTTTTGACAATGGCAAAGGTATTCTTGCTATGGATGAAAGTACACAAAACTGTAATAAGCGTTTTGCAAAATTAGGAATTAAAGAAACAGAAGAATCACGCCGAGCTTGGCGCGAATTAATTATAACTACGCCAAATTTAGCCGAATGTATTGGGGGATTAATTTTATATGATGAAACTATTCGCCAAAAAACTGCACTTGCCCATAACGCTTCGTCAGCCCGCAACGCTTTGCGTAGCGATGCGGACGGGCATAACGATGCAGGCGGAGATGGTGTGCCGTTTATAAAAGTTATTACGGACGTCGGAATTATTTTAGGTATTAAAGTTGATGAGGGATTGAAAGATATGGACGGCCACCCAAATGAGAAGGTAACTAAAGGCTTAGACGGTTTAGCTGGTCGTCTGAAAGAATATTATGATATGGGTGCCCGTTTTGCTAAGTGGCGCGCCGCATTTACTATAGGTAGTAATATTCCAACTCAAGATTGTATTAATGAAAATGCGAAAATATTAGCTGAATATGCCTTAGTGTGCCAAGAGGCCGGAATAGTTCCTATTGTAGAGCCAGAGGTATTAATGGACGGCAGTCATACTATTGAAAAATGTCAGCAAGTGACCAAAGAAGTATTGCAAACTGTTTTTAAAGAACTGACTGTCAAAGGCGTAGTATTTGAGGGTATGATTTTAAAACCGAATATGGTGGTTCCGGGATTAGCTTGCCCCGCGCAAAATTCAGTAGATGAAGTGGCCGATGCTACAGTAAAACTATTAATAGAAGTGGTGCCAGCCAATGTCGCTGGAGTTGCATTTTTATCGGGTGGACAATCAAGTGAACTTGCTTCAGCCCACTTAAGCGCTATGAATGCCAATTATAAAAAACGCTTACCTTGGCCAGTGACATTTTCTTATTCCCGCGCTATACAATACCCGGCTTTAGAAATTTGGCAGGGCAATGATAAAAACATAGTGGCTGCGCAAAAATCTTTATACCATCGCGCTAAATTAAATCAAGCCGCCTGTCGGGGAGAATATAACATAGAAATGGAGAAGTAGGGGGAGTTAACGGTGATTTATTAAGCAATAGATCTATTATATTGAAAATATTGGAAACTCATTTACAAACCAATTTCTAATATTGCGCCACTGGCTGCGCACTTCGACAAGCTCAGCGCAAGCATTTTTAAGAGCCACCTATAGTAGTCCCGCTTCCAATAATTATTCTACTGCAGCTTACATATTTTGACCGCAAACTCCCAAAAGCTCGTCGGCTTATCGCCTTGCTGATAAGCCTCCTTATTTTTGGAAGTTTTCGTTTTAAAATATGCAACCTTCGTTACGAATATTATTAAAAGTGGAACTACGAGGTGGTTTTTGGTTTGTAAAATTTTATATTTAGTATAGGATATAAACAGTGATTTCAGTTTTAGTTGGTTCATTGATAAAAAAAGGAGCACAAAAATGAATAGCGGAAAGTATGATAGTATTTATGGTAAGCATTTTAATGTTTTTTTTGAAAATGATTTTATTTTAGTTCAGTCTGCTGGTTTTAGGATTAGCGTTGGTATTAAGGATAAAAGAGGTAGGGGAGTTATACACGAATGGTTGTTGGAATACCCTTTTTATAATAATCACGAAATTCCAAAAGAATCTGTGTGTGGTTGGGGTTTATCTATAAGTGAGAGTAGCACAAACAGAATTGTGATTATTGTTAGGGAGGATGGTTTAAAATATACTTTTACTATTACTTGTACTAATGAAAATGAAAAAATAAAGTTAGTTGAAGTAAAATGGAAGTAATCAGTATATAGAGTACTCATCTACTAAGATAGAGTACTTTTTATTTAAAAATTAATTTGACATAGTAACATAATATTTAGTAATATTACTGTAAGAATTAAAATATTATAGTACTTTGAGTTACGATTTCTTGGTAAAAATACCTGAAACTTACTCCTTAATAAGGCATTTCGTAATTCAAAGTATAGTAACTATGAAAAAAGCGCCAATTCCAAAAAATGAATCAGAAAGAATAGCGTCATTAAATTCTTTAGGTATTCTTGATACCCCGCCAGAAGAACGCTTTGACCAGCTTACTCGTTGCGCAACAAAAATTTTTCATGTGCCTATTTCAACTTTAACATTCATTGATGTAAATCGAGAATGGTTTAAGTCGTGTCAGGGCCTAG
>MHOR01000030.1 GCA_001821915.1 Candidatus Staskawiczbacteria bacterium RIFCSPHIGHO2_02_FULL_34_10
AAATTTGGCGGTCAAAATTGCATTTCGTAATTCAGAGTATCAAAATATAGAGTTAAGCAAGAACCGTTCTTGCTTAATTGTTAGTTGGTTGGTATACTATAATATATGTTACGCAAAAACCCATTTATTACCGGCGAATATTATCATATATACAATCTTGGCATAGATAAACGCATTATTTTCAAATCAAAAAAAGATTATGAACGTTTTATAATGCTTTTACATGTTTCAAATTCTAATAAACAATTTTTTCGCCTTGATAATCTAATTAATCAACAACATAAAAAATTTAACCAAATTTTGATATTAGAAAAAAATGAACCACTTATATCCATTGGTGCATGGTGTCTTATGCCAAATCATTTTCATCTTATGGTTAAACAAGAAGTAGATGGCGGTATTACTAGATTTATGAGAAAGATAGGCGTAGGATATTCAATGTTTTTTAATATTAAATATCAAAGAAACGGATCTTTATTTGGTGGTTTATTTAAATCAAAATTAATTGGGGATGATGATAATTATATGAGGCAATTATTTGGCTACATTCATATTAACCCGCTGGATATAGAATTTCCTGGTTGGAAAGATAAAATTAAAAAAGCGCCAAATGATATGAAAAAATTCTTGTCAGTATATCCATATTCCAGTTACTTAGATTATATTGGGGAAGATAGGGTAGAGAAAAATATAATTAATTCAGAAAATTTCCCCGTTTATTTTCAAAATGCTCAATCATTCGAAGATTTTATTGGGGATTATTTAGTTAACGACCCCAAGTAAGCAAGAACAGTAAGCAATACTAAGCAAGAACAACTTTAAGCAAGAACCGTTCTTGCTTAAAGTTGTTCTTGCTTAAAGTTCTAGTTATATGGTAAAATGGTAATAATTATTGTTGCGTTTCGCGCAAGTATCGTTCCCAATATTCCGAAGGCAATGTTTGTATTAATTCTTCCATTCCTGCTTTTGAGGGGGGATTTAACTGTATCAATTGAACAGCTCTTAAATAGGTCAGCTCGTACTCTTTTAATTGGTGGTGGATTAAAATGAGGTATGAAAGGTATTCGGTGTTTTTGGGGTCGTTATTAAATAGTTGAAGATAAATGGCACGAGCCTTGGAAAGCTCTTGTTTTGGGCCTGGTTTAAAGTAAATGAAAGCCAATGATGAGTTTAATATTGGGTCATTGGGTCTTTTGCCAAGCAATAACTTGATAAAAGTCAAGGTTTCCGGATTGTCGGGTTGAAGGTTGAAAACTTTTATTGCGGTTAGTCCCGCTTTTTCGTAGTCTCCGGCTTTGTCGTATAAAAAGGCAAGCGTGGCATAGTAACTGGCAGCAGCAACGGGATATAGTGTTTCATCTAGTGTGCTAAATTTTTGGTAGGCCGCCAACGCATAAGGCCAATTCTTTTGGCTCATATAGGCAACAGCTAATTGCTTATACATTGGGTTATAATTATAACTGTTGGCGATTGCTAAATCTATATTTTTTTTGCCATTTTCTTGGTCTCCTAAAAATATTTGCGCAAGGCCTAATTGAAAGTAACATTCACCAAATCGCGAGTCTATGGCAATACAATCTTGGCCTATTTTTTTCATTGTAAGATAGTCTTGCGCTATCAAATAACTTTTTCCCATTTCCGCTAATGCTTCTTGCCGCCCGGGGCTTAACTGGATCGCCGTTTGAAGTTGACCTATTGCTTCTTTAACTAGCGCTTTTTTACTGTCAGCGTTTTCTTCTCTGGCAGCCAATACATTGGTGAAGCCACCCATAAAAACCCAAATCCTTGAAAATTTTGGCTGGGCATCAGCGGCTGTTTTTAGCAAATGAACCACTTGTTGAGAGTATTCTACTTCTTTTTCGGGTTCCATAAAAGCGCAACTTTTTACAATATCAGAATATAGTAAAATTGCATACGGTTTTATAATGCCTAATTTGTCCCATTTATCGTTATTTAATATATTAAATGTCTGTTTACAGTGCCTTCGCGATGCTAAATTTTTAATATAAGCTATTTTTTCATTAAGGTATAAGGGCTTTATGTTCCAAAACCATAGAAACATAACCACTATTGCAAGGTAAGTAAAAACCAGCGATTTTTTATTAAAAAACACATTCTTGGGAGGCAAGAGAACTATCTTTTCTTTACTAAAATAAATTAGATAAAAGGAATAACCAATAAAGAAAAAGGAAATCACATAAGTCGCGAAACTGTCAAAGTTGAAAAAAAGCACGATAAGATACCCGATAAACATAGCCTGGACTCCATGGATTTTTATCGTGTTGTCAGTATAGTAGTCGTCTTTTTTTTGGGATTTTTTTGTTTGCCCCAGTTTCCAAAAAAGTATCACCCAAAAAGCTATATATAATACTAAGGAGAATATGCCAGAACTTACCAAAATATCCAAAAGGATATTATGTGGCCTGTCCCACAATAGCACCGGGTGGCTGAAGGGGACGGGGTTATAGTATTTTTCAAAACCGATATAAAAGTTTTCCGGACCCCAGCCTAAGATAGGCTTATCTCCTACAGCTTCCAGTGTCATGTTCCAAATCGGGAGCCTTACCCCCAAAATATCCATGGTAATTTTTTGTATGGATACGCGATTGGCTATTACTTTTAAGATGTTGTTTTTTTCTCCTAATTGCGGGAAAAAGTTAAAAAGTAAAACAACAAGAATGGACAATAATAGCAGACTAGCGGCGACGATTTTGAGCATTTTATATTTTTTAGGATAGGGATACCATAAGAAAAAGTACAAAAATCCGGTCAGTAATCCAAGATACCCCGCCCTTGAACCGGAAATTAAAATCGTAAAAACAAATAGAAGAAATAATGCCCCGTATAATAGTTTTTGTTTCTTACTCTGTTTTTGGATGAAAAATGTAAAGGATAAAAACGATAAAAAAATCATATACATTGCCAAAATGGTAGAATTACCAAGGAATGACGGAGTTGACCCGCTTTCGAATGAAATAAATACGTTTTTTAAAAGATTAAAGTATTGCACAATGGCCAATGCCGATGCTAAAAACCCCGTGGCAAATAAAATACGAAACAATTTTTCCCACTGGTTTTTATTAATAAAAATAGTCAAAAGAACGGAAAAAATAAAGAAAAATAAAAGGTTCAGCACACCTCCAGACCTTGTGGGCGATCCAAACATGCTAAAGCTGACATCTTGTGAAAATAAGGTTGATAGGATTACGGTTGTAAAAAATCCTCCAAGAAGCAGTATGGGAAGATACACAGACTTGTCCCATATTGGCAACGAGACAGAAAGATTTTTTTTATAAAAAAATTTAAAAATCAGGAAAGAAACTAGGGCGGTTATAATAACTCTAAATAAAATTGACCTTGTCCAATCAGAAGGCTGGAAGTTCGGCGGAAGGACTATTATAGGTAAAAATAAAATAACGCCAATAGTCCAAAAGAACCAAGGATGTGAATTTTCTTTAGTATGGGCGAGGTTGTTTTTCATGTTTATTTATGATACAAAGAAAGTATTAAAAAAGCAATTTTAGTTTATTGAAAAAATAATAATAAAGTCAGGGTATTTTAATCTATATGAAAGTATGATATTATTATATAATGGAAAAGGAAAAAGTTTGTAAGAATTGCGGGAATAGATTTAATCCAGTACAATGGAACCAATTTTATTGTGGTTCAAAAACTAATAAAATTGGGTGTTCTTATAAGATGCATATTAAAAAGAGTACTGATTACAACCGCATACATAATAAAGAATATATGAAAAATTACATAAAAAAGTGGATGAAACAACAAAGAAAAGATAATACAGATTATGCCATAAGACAAAGAAAGTTAAAAAGAGAATATGCTAAAAGATTAGATAAAAAAGAAATTATAAAAAATTGGAGGCATAGGAATATTAAAAAAATACTTTTATGGAATAGAAAAAGACTGTTAGCGAAAAAAGGAGTTATTGGCACTCATACAAATGAAGAATGGGAGTATCTTAAAAGATATTATGATTTTAGATGTGTTAAATGTAGTGTGACTGAGGGCGAATTAAAAGAAATATGGGAAGGAACTAGTTTTAATAAACTGACAAAAGATCATATTGTTCCAATATCAAGAGGCGGTACAGATTATATTTGGAATATTCAACCGTTGTGTATTACCTGTAATTCCAAAAAACATAAAATAAAAAATGAAAAAATAGTAGTTGTTTCTATGGGTGCAGATCCAATACATATTGGACACCTTCGTCACATCGCTGATGCTAAAAAACTAGGAGACAGACTGATAGTTATTTTGAATAATGATAATTGGTTAAAAAATAAGAAAGGATATGTTTTTATGCCAGAGAACGAAAGAGCCCAGATAATCATGGCTGTGAGGGGAGTTGACGGAGTTATTTTAACAAAGCATACATTAGGTGATAAAAATCGATCTGTGGCAAGAGAATTAGAAATAATAAAACCTGATATTTTTGCCAAAGGAGGTGATCGGAATTTTGACAACTTGCCCGAGAGTGAAAAAAAGGTGTGCTGCGAATTCAGTATCCGGGTGGTCAATAATGTGGGTGGGGGCAAGGTTCAAAGTTCCTCTGGACTATTGGGTAAAGTTAAGGTTAAATAGTTATTCTTATTATGGAAGTAAAAAAATGTCCAATATGTAATTTTAAGGATGCATCGTTTTTTGCCGAAAGGGATAAAAGCACTTTTTTAAAATGTGATAATTGTAACTTAGTGTTTATGGATCCACTGCCAGACACCAAGGAGCTTGTTGATAATTTCTATTCAAAAGAATCTGGGTATCATTCCCAATTAATCAAGGATTTAAGAAAAGTAAGAAAATATAGTAAAAAGTTTATAGGTGTTATTGATACATTAACTCGTTTTGGAATAACTGGTAATTTGCTGGATGTGGGTTGCGCTAATGGGGAATTTCTATTTTTGGCAAAGCGCCATGGATTTAGTGTCTATGGCGTTGAAGCCAATGCATATACCGCAGATATCGCAATTAATAATGGGCTGCGTGTTTTTAACGGATATTTAGAGGGGGCAAATTTTACAGATAATTATTTTTCTGTAATATATCTAGGGGACATTATTGAGCATGTTACTGATCCGGTTGCTTTACTGAAAGAGTGCAAGAGAATATTGAAAAAGGATGGAATA
>MHOR01000031.1:0-3688 GCA_001821915.1 Candidatus Staskawiczbacteria bacterium RIFCSPHIGHO2_02_FULL_34_10
TACGCGGAAGCGACGATACCAATGGCGCCGTCGCCGTCATTGCGATAGAAACAATGTATTTTTATTTTAAAAGTGAGTATATACTTTAGACGGTCGTCTAGTTTCTGTACTCACTTTTTTTGTAAAAAAAGAGGCCCACGAACGCGCGCGTTCGTGGGCCTTTGGTTAGCTGGCATGGTTTTGCTTGATGATCGGCCGGGGTGAAAAAAAGAACCACCCTACGCCCACTCCGGTGATAAGCCAGAGAAAACCGACGACCACCACCGAGACGATGATATCCAACTGTTGAAAGAACATCTCACCCTTCCTTTCTGGTTAGAACTGACCGATTCGGCCACTTTTTAAGCATACAACCATTAAGAATTATTGTCAAGTCTTTTATTGTTTCCTTCGTTTTGTTAGAATGAGCTAAATAAAAATTTTAAAAAAAATGGAAGCTCATCAAAAGCAGTGGGATTTTTTAAAGAATAAATTTGAAGCACAGCAATTGGGTCACGCATACTTATTTTCCGGGCAAGAGGGGATTTTGAAAAAAGAATTCGCCAAAGAATTTATAAAACTCATAAACTGCTTATACTCTAATTACGACGGCCGTCAGAATTTGAGTATAAAAAAAATCCCTTGTGGAGAGTGCCAGAATTGCAAGATGATTGTAAGAGAAGTGTTTCCTGGCTTACTGGTTATAAGGTCTAGCAATAGTAAATCTTCGCTAAAAGACGGGGTAGATAAAATAGAAATAGATGTCACACAAGTAAGAGATGCGCAAAACTTTTTAAGTTATAAGTCTTACTATGGAAGCTTTAAATCGGTTATAATAGAAGATGCAGAAAGAATGAATCAGGAAGCGCAAAGTTGCTTTTTAAAATCTTTAGAAGAACCGAAAGGTAAAACGATTATTATATTAATATCATCAAAACCAGAGACTATTTTACAAACAATATTCTCTAGGTGTCAGCAAATTAAATTTTTTCCTTTTAAAAAATATCAATTATCTAAGGATCAAAAAGATCTTCTTAAGAATTTACTAAATATTATTGATCGCGAGTTTGCTGAGAAGTTTATTTTTACTAAAAAAGTGGATTTAGAAAATGGAAATTTTAATAAAATATTAGAAGTTCTTTTAAGATATTTTAGACATTTAATGCTTTTTAAAATTGGTGTTGAAATTGAGGGTAATGATTTTTTACCAATGCCAGTATATTTTAAAAAATACTCAATTACAAGAATTAAAAAAGTAATAAACCTTATTGAAAATATAAGTAGGCAATTATCAAGTACTAATTCTAGTTCTAAATTAGCGTTAGAAATATTATTAATGGAAATTTAATAATCCTACGAATTACGAATAAAACCGAATTACGAATGACGCCGAATTACAAATATTAGTAATTCGAAAAAATTAGTAATTAGTAAGAATAATGACATACAAAGAATTTATAGATAAGGCAAGGCCGGAATTTGAAAAAGCTTTTAAATTTTTAGAAGCAGAAATTACAAAAATAAGGACATCAAGGGCTTCACCAGCTTTAATTGAAGATATTGAAGTAAATTGTTTTGGCAATAAATTTCCATTAAAGCAACTTGCTGCAATTTCTTGCCCACAGCCAAATCAAATAGTTATACAGCCATGGGATAATTCTTATATAGAACCCATAGAAAAAGCAATTTCACAGTCAGGATTAGGAATGTCTTTAGCGGTTGATAAAAATTTAGTAAGACTAAGTTTACCTTTACTTACAGAGGAATATAGGCACAGTTTAACAAAAATTTTGAGTGAAAAATCAGAGCAAGCGCGTCAAACAATGCGCCACTTTAGGGAAGATGCGTGGAATAGAATACAAGTGGCGACAAAAGAAAAACAGCTTTCAGAAGATGATAAATTTAGAGGAAAGGATCAGTTGCAAAAATTAATAGATGAGTATAGTAAAAAAATTAAGGAATTAGTAGAAAGAAAAGAAAAAGAATTAATGTGAGCATGTTAGTTAAAAATTAAAAGCGAAAAGATAAAAACCACAACTCAAAGTTTATAATATTTTAGGTTTTGCGTTTTGGTTTTGCATTTTTCGCTTTGCGCTTTAATCTTATTTTTTATGTTTTTAACCTTACTTATAGCTTTTTTCAGCCTAATTGCTTTGATGATTATCCATGAATTCGGGCATTTTATTGTTGCTAAAAAATTCGGGGTAAAAGTTGAAGAGTTTGGCATAGGTTATCCGCCGAGAATTTTTGGAAAAAAATTTGGCGAGACTTTGTATTCTATAAATTTAGTTCCACTTGGAGCTTTTGTTAAAATTTATGGTGAAGAAGGTCTAGATGTGAGCGAGGTCGGCCCTGCCGCCTCGCCTGTCTATGGTGTAGATGATTATAGAAGTTTTTCAAACCTTGCAATATGGAAAAGGATTTTAATTTGTTTAGGCGGAGTGGTTGCTTTTTGGGTAGCAGCCGCAATTATTTTTTCTGTGGTATTTACCCTTGGAGCCAGTATTCCTATTGGTGATCAAGATATTGCTGGGGTTACAAGCACTAGTATTAAAATTTTAGAAGTCCAAAAAGATTCTCCTGCATATATGGCTGGTCTTAAAGTGGGTGATGAAGTTAAAGGAATTAATAAAATTGCCGATTTTCAAAAATTAATTCAGGATAATAAAGGCAAACAAATAAATTTAAATATAGAAAGAAATGGAAAAATTATTAATATTAGTTTAACTCCAAGAATTTCTTATCCAGATAATCAAGGGTCAACGGGAGTATCCTTAGAAAGAATTGCAAATGTAATTAAAAAATATCCGTGGTATGAGGCTCCATTGCATGGAGCTTTATATACTGGAAAAGTTACTATTGAAGCATTGCTTGGAATATATGGATTTTTTGCAAGCTTATTGCAAGGCAACGGAGTGCCTCAAGGCGCGCAGTTAGCAGGTCCTATAGGTATTACAATATTTTTATCTCAAGCCGCAAGTTATGGGTTGGGTTTCTTTTTATATTTTATAGGGTCGCTTACAGTGTTGCTTGCTATTTTTAATGTATTTCCAATACCGGCGCTAGATGGGGGAAAGTTAGTATTTTTAGTAATTGAAAAAATAATAAAAAAGCCTGTCCAAGTAAATTGGGAGCAGGGGATTACGATTTTCTTTTTTGTGTTACTAATATCAATGTCAATTTTTGTAACAATTAAGTTTGATATACCGCGTGTTGTAGATTTTTGGAAAGCCGGTTTGTAGAAATTGCTAAAGCAATTTATATAATTAGTTCGTTCGACCGAAATAATAAATTGTGATTTCTTATTTTTCCTTTTCTGCCAATTATAATTAATAATATGGAAAGCAAACTGTACCGCCTTAAAAAATCATTTTTATATATATTATTTTTTTATACACCAATATTTGTATTGGTTTTTGGTTATTTTGCTTTTTTTAAAAATTACAATTTAAATTTATTTTTAGTATTATGCATAATTATAATCGGAAACTTATTTATTGGAATTTTTACCCAATTGTCAAATTATACTATAGAAAAGTATAGTTTACCTGAAAAATCAAGGGATTTTTTATATTTAAATTTTACGGATTGCTTCTTTAGGTCTTTGGCTGAATTATCAGAAGTCATTTTATACACAATTTCTTTTGCAATTGGTTTTGAAGCTTTAATTGCCGGGTATTTATTATTGAAAACCGTCAGCGTTTGGCAG
>MHOR01000031.1:3706-10094 GCA_001821915.1 Candidatus Staskawiczbacteria bacterium RIFCSPHIGHO2_02_FULL_34_10
AATAAAAAAGAAGGGCTTCATACTGCAATGTTAAGAATAGCAATTGTTATGTCTTTGTTAATTTCTTTTTTATCTGCTTACTATTTAAGAAAATTTATTTATAATTTATAAAAATAAAAATATGCTACAATCAAAATTATTTTATAAGACAAATAAAAATAAGAGCGCCAATGTTGATTCTATTTCACATGATTTATTAATTCGTGCTGGGTATATTGATCAGCTCATGGCTGGCGTATATACGTTTATGCCACTTGGATTTTTAGTTTTAAAAAATATTGAAAACATTATAAGGCGTAACATGGTAGAAATTGGAGGTCAGGAAATTTTAATGCCAGTATTGCAGCCAAAAGAAAATTGGGTAAAAACTGACAGGATAAATATAGAAAAAGAAATTATTTTTTTATTAAAAGGAAATGGAGATAAAGAGTATGTTTTGGGTCCAACCCACGAAGAAGTAATAACTCCTTTGGCAAAAAAAGTAGTATTTTCTTACAGAGACTTACCTTTTTATGTTTTTCAAATACAAGAAAAATTAAGAGATGAATTAAGGCCAAAATCAGGGCTCTTGAGGGTAAGAGAATTTGCTATGAAAGATTTGTATTCTTTTCATGCAAACCAAGCGGACTTAGATAAGTACTACGAAGTTGTTGCAAAATCTTACGAAAAAATATTTAAGGAATGCGGAATTGGTCGCTTAACATATAGGACATTGGCTTCAGGGGGAAGTTTTTCAAAATATTCTGATGAATACCAAACCTTAACCCAAGCTGGTGAAGACACTATTTATATTTGTGAAAAGTGCAATATCGCGATTAATAAAGAAATAAAAGCAGAAAACCCAAAGTGCCCAAAGTGTAACAATACTGAATTTGAAGAGAAAAAAGCTATTGAAGTTGGAAATATTTTTAAAATGGGTACAAGATTTTCAGTTCCTTTTGATTTAAAGTTTACTGATAAAGATGCCCACGACAAGCCAGTTTTAATGGGGTGCTATGGAATTGGATTAGGTAGACTCATGGGAGCCATTGTTGAGGCAAGCCACGATGATAAAGGAATTATTTGGCCAAAATCAGTGGCGCCATTTTTAGTTCATTTAATAAATATTGAAAATAATCCAAAAGTAAAAAAAGCAACCCAAAAAATATACATTGATTGCCAAAAAGAAGGTATTGAGATATTATACGACGATAGGGAAAACAAAACTGCGGGGGAGAAATTTGGAGATTCTGATTTATTAGGAATTCCTTATAGGGTTGTGGTTTCAGAAAAAACCCTAGCGAAGAATTCGGTTGAAGTAAAAGAAAGGGGAAAAGCTAAAATCCAATTAGTAAAAATTAGCCAAATTAATAAGATTCTTAAATAAAAATTTGAGTTCCCGCAAAGCGGGACGAAAACCCCGCCCTCTAAGCATTTGAATATCACTTAGCATAGAGGGCGGGGTGCTCACTTCGTTCGCATGTTTAAAAAATTAAAAAATTTATTTTCATTCTTGTCTTTAGACATGGCAATTGATTTAGGAACCGCCAATTCTTTAGTGTATGTAAAAGATAGGGGAATAATAATTAATGAGCCGTCTGTTGTTGCGGTCAATAATAAAACTGGTCAGATTTTATCTATTGGAGAAGAAGCAAGAAAAATGGTTGGTCGTACGCCTTCTTATATTACAGCTACAAGACCATTAGTTAATGGCGTAATTTCTGACTTTGAAGTTACTGAGCAAATGTTAAAATATTTTATTGAAAAGGCTGTTTCCGGCTCAAAAAAAATGTTTGGTTTTGGGTATATGCCAAGGGTAATTATTGGTATTCCTTGTGGGGTTACAGAAGTTGAAAGAAAGGCAGTGAGAGACGCCGCAAAAAATGCTGGAGCTCGTACAGTATTTTTAATTGAAGAGCCGTTAGCCTCAGCTATTGGCGCCAAACTTCCAATACAGGAAGCAGGAGGAAATTTTATTGTTGATATTGGTGGAGGAACAACAGAGGTGGCAGTAATTTCTTTAGGAGGAATTGTGGCATTTAGAAGTTTAAGAATCGCGGGGGATAAATTAAATGATGATATTATTCAATTTGCTCAAAAAGAATATAAACTTTTAATTGGAGAAAGAACTGCAGAATTTATTAAAATAAATATTGGGTCAGCCCTTCCGTTAAAGGATAAAAAAGAAATACCAATGCGCGGACGAAATTTGGTTACCGGTTTACCAGAAGAAGTGATAGTTTTTAATGATGATATACAGCGGGCTTTAGAAAGATCAGTAAAGCAAATTATTTCGGCAATTAAAACAACTATTGAAGAAACCCCACCCGAATTATTAGCAGATGTTATGACTAACGGAATTTATTTAGCGGGTGGTGGGTCACTATTAAAAGGGTTGGATGTATTAATCGCAAGAGAGACAAAAATGCCATGCAAAATTATTGATGACCCTTTGACCTCTGTGGTTCGAGGATGTGGTATAGCATTGGAAAATATTCAAACTTTGGCTGACTTAGTGCAAAAAGACGAAGAGTGGACATTGAGTTAGGGTACTCAGATATTCCATTCAAAAGAGCCCGGGGTTTGCTAGGCGAGGCTCTTTTAAATGGAATATACTCGCTTAGTTTTTAAACGCCAGTCGCATTACCGCTTCGCTGATTTTACTTCGTGAAATATGCAACTGGAAAGAAATGTGTATTAATACTTGTCCTGATGACTTCGAGTGAGTCTCAGTCGAAGTTTTTTATCAAAGAAAGTCAATAGGGTAAAAAAGAAAAGTAATATCAATCTTTTCTTTTAAATACTGCTATGCTTCTAAGTATAGCAGTATTTGTATAAAGTAGAATAAAAAAAAGAAGCCCCGGACGCGTGATGCGACGGGGCTTTTTCACAAAAAATGGTGGTTGACCATTTCTCATTTCACATTTAACGTGACATCATCTCTCCTGTCATTTTCAGATGGATGTCGGGGGATGTTCACGAGCGGGAATTTGTGGGATGCATACACACCCATTTTCCCAAACGAGTTGGAAAAATAGAAGGACGTATGATTCCCAACGTCGTCTTCAAAGATGAAGAAGACACTGACGATTTCAGGACTTCCTGGTCCCTCATCTCTGAACGGCCATTTCTCTCCTTGGAGCCATTTTGTCAGGGGGATTATTGCCATTTTTAGATTATCGAATTCCTTGGCAATCTTTTGTCCTACTCGATTTCCATCGTATTCTTTCTCGTAGAACGCCACCTTCTTAAATACATTAAAGATCAGGCCGGTTGTTTTCGGCCGTGGGCGGGGGCAATGATGGGGACAGTAAGGCCCTCTTATCGTCTTGGTAATCATGTAAACGACAGTCACCATCACCATCGCTACGACGACCAATAGAAACTCCAGATTCATGGCATTTTCCTTTCACAAAGTGTCGGGTTGTCAAAGGGTAAACACAATATTCACCCTGTTTTATTAATTGTAGCATATTCAAGGACTAGTGTCAAGTCTTTTATTGATTCCTGTGTTTTGATACAATTCACTAATGATTTCAAAAGACGAAGTAAGACACATTGCTAAATTAGCAAGACTTGAACTAACTGAAAGTGAAACTGCAAAAATGCAAAAAGATTTGTCCAGCATTTTGGATTATTTTGATTTGTTAAAAAAAGTGAAAAGTGAAAAGCTAAAAGCGAAAAATAGTGGTTTAAAATTTAAAAGTAATTTAAGAAAAGACGAAGTTAAAGAAAAGCCTGCTAGTTTGGCGAATAATTTAATTCAGGCTGCTCCAGATAAAAAAGATGGATATATTAAAGTAAAGTCCATACTCTAATTCTGACGGCCGTCAGAATTAGAGTATATGGTAAATAGTGATTTTTTTATGAATATTTTAGATTTAACAATTACACAACTTCACGAAGGGTTTAGAAATAAAAACTTTACTTCGGTTGAAGTTACGAAAGCTTATTTAGAAAATATTAAAAAAACTGATAAGGAAATTGGAGCATATTTACTAGTTACCGAAGGTTTAGCTTTAAATCAAGCAGAAAAAGCCGATAAATTAATTTCACTTGCCCTGAGCGGAGTTGAAGGTAATGGAGGGGATTTTCCTCTATTAATGGGGGTACCTTTTTCAGTAAAAGATGCTATTTTAGTTGAAGGTCAAAAAGCTACCGCTGGTTCAAAAATATTAGAAAACTATGTGGCTCCTTATGATGCCACGGTAATTAAAAAATTAAAAACGCAAGGGGCAGTAATTTTAGGAAAAACAAATTTAGATGAATTTGCCATGGGAGTTTCTACTGAAAACTCTGCTTTTAAAGTTACAAAAAATCCAAATGATTTAACAAGGGTGAGCGGGGGAAGCTCGGGCGGATCTGCGGCCTCGGTGGCTGCTAAACAAGCGGTATATTCCTTAGGTTCTGATACAGGTGGCTCTATTCGCCTGCCAGCTTCTTTTTGCGGAGTGGTGGGGCTAAATCCTACATATGGCGCTGTTTCTAGGTCTGGGTTAATTTCAATGGCTTCTTCACTGGATCAGATAGGACCTATCACTAAAACCGTGGAGGATTGTAGAATTGTATTTGACGCCATAAAAGGTAAAGACCCGCTAGACGCCACATCAATAGAATCACAAATCTCAAATTTTAAGTCTGAAATCAAAAATATAAAGATTGGCGTTCCAAAAGAATATTTTGGTAGGGGAATCAATTCTAACGTAAAAAAAATTATTGAAGACGCAATAAAAAAAGCCAAAAAACATGGCGCAAAAATTGTGCCAATAAGTTTGCCCAACTCAAAATATGCAGTTGCGTGTTATTATATTATTGTCCCTTCTGAAGTTTCGGCAAATTTGGCCAGATTTGATGGCATAAAATATGGATTATATGAAGACGCAGAAAATTTATTGGATGGATATATGAAAACAAGGGGCAGAGGATTTGGAATTGAAGTTAAAAGGAGAATTATGCTTGGCACATATAGTTTGTCTTCGGGGTACTATGATGCTTATTATAAAAAAGCGCAGGAAGTGCGCCAAATAATTAAAGAAGATTTTATAGATGCTTTTAAAAAAGTGGATTTAATTTTTTCTCCGGTTTCTCCTATTCCTGCCTTTAAAATAGGTGAGAAAACAGATGATGCGCTTTCTATGTATTTAATGGATATTTATACTTGCCCGGTAAAATTAGCTGGTTTACCTGCAATTTCTTTGCCAGTGGGTAATATAGGAAAGCTGCCAGTGGGGTTACAAATAATAGGTAAATATTTTGAGGAAAATAAAATATTTAATATAGCATCACAACTCGAAAAAATGCTATAATGATAAAATAATATAAATTTAGAATCTCGTATTTTGAATATAGAATAGAATAAAGAATATTGAATACAAAAAAACTAAATTCTAAATTCCGCATTCAATTCAAGCTGCCAAATACTAAATTAAAAATTCTCGTTTCATGACTTGGGAAACAATTTATAATTATTTTGGGGCAAAAGAATTTATTTATTTTATATCTTCTTCTGATATTCAAGATGAGCTTTTTTTAGTGAAAATTGTTTTTATTTTTTTTACCGTACTTTTATTGTTTGCGGTGTTATATTTTTATTCAAACAGTAGTTATATTCAGTACCAGTTTTTACAGGATGTAGAAGAGTTTTTTGCTTGGCAGCCGTATGGGACTCGGGAAATTAATAAAATTTGGAATAAAATTATTAAAAAAACCGAGTCTGGCTCGGAACACGAATATAAACTTGCTGTAATGCAAGCCGATGAGTTTTTATTTAGAACTCTAGAAGAGAGAGGATATCAGGGTGAGACTTTTGATAAAATAATACAAAATGCCGGCAAAAAAACAATATCTAATTTAAGCGATATACTAGTTGCCCACAAAATAAGAGATTCTATAGTATTTGATAATGATTATAGTCTAGACTCAGAGTTAGCTAAAAAAATATTATCTGACTATGAAAAAGCAATTAAAGATGCTTCTGTATCTTAAAACTGCAATAGTGGGTTAAAGGACTAATTTATCTTAAAAATCCTATTCCAACGGAAAATATAATTGTGCTTAGAGCCACTAGGCTTATTAGTATCACCCAAATTATTTTGAAGATTTTTTTTGATTTCATATTATATTATTAGTTTTTTTATTATACTTAAATGATACCAAGTTTTAAAAAAAATAAAAAGAGTAATCAGTCGAAAATTTTAGTAATTTTAGGTGGTATTTTTATTTTATTTATTTTTATTGTGATAATTATTGCAGATATAAAAATGTATGAAAAAAAAGAAAAACTTAATTCTAAAATAGAAAATTTAAAAAATAAAATAGAAGATATTCAGGCCAGAAACAATAAACTACAGCAGGGCATATCAAATGTAAATGACCAAAAATATATAGAAAAAGTGGCTAGGGAAGAGTT
>MHOR01000031.1:10121-20557 GCA_001821915.1 Candidatus Staskawiczbacteria bacterium RIFCSPHIGHO2_02_FULL_34_10
AGTCTCTTTTATAATGCCCCAGACTCAAAATCAGGAAAATATTGTTAAGCCAAGTAATATTTTTCAGGATTGGATGGGGGGTTTAAATAATAGTTGGCAATGGATAAAGGATAGGTTTTAGGCGTGGGCGTTAGTTTTTAAAATTGAAAATCGCGAGGTTAATATAGTGGCAATATACGACCTTCCTTCACCCGCCTAAAAAATTTGCGAGAATAGTATAGTGGCAGTACGCAACCTTCCCAAGGTTGAGGCGCGAGTTCGATTCTCGTTTCTCGCTCAGAAAATTTTATTTGGCGAGCAAGAGGTTGATACGCGGGTTCGATTCCCGTACCTCGCTCACATTTCAAATTATCATAAATTTATTTTATGATAATTTGAAATGTTTGATAAGGGAATCGAACCCCAAGAAGGGGTCGGGAGGAAAGCCATTTTCTCCCGTGTAGGAAATTATTCAAAACCGAGGGTTTTGAAAGAGCCCAAAGGGATCTGGGTTCTAGCGAAGCGGATTCCCGTACCTCGCTCACATTTCAAATTTCACCTATGAAAAAAAATGATAAAACTTAATAATAGATATTTTATTATCAGGCACGGAGAAAGCAAAGCTAATGTTGCACACATCCTTTTAAGTCATCCAAAAGAAGGAATGGTTAGTTTTGGTCTTTCACCAAAAGGGAAGAAGCAAGTTAAGATTTCTGTTTCAAAAAACAAAAAAAGCAAACTATTAGATTCAGATGTTCTTATTTATTCATCTGACTTCTTGTGAGCTAAGGAAACCGCCCAAATAGCAAAAAAACTGCTTGGCATCCAAAAAATCCATTTCCATAAAAAGCTTCGGGAACGATACTTTGGTCAATATGACAAAACCTCGTTAGATAACATAAAAATAGCGTGGGCACACGATGAAAATAATCCCAACCACAAACATAAAGATGTTGAAAGTCCAAATAAGGTTCTCACAAGAACCCTTGCTGTCATTGCTCAATTGAATAAAAAATATAAAGGTAAAAAAATTCTCCTCGTTTCTCATGGAGATGTTTTACAAATCCTACACACCTATTTCTCAAAAAAGCCCGTAAGCCATCATCGTCATATTCCTCATTTGGAAACTGCTGAAATTAGGGAGTTAAAATTATGATCTTGCTTTTTAACTTATATTGTGGTATTATAGTCGCATTCGTCCTTTAATAATTTAACAAGGAGTTAATTGTGAATACAGAACCGCCGAGCCAAGAACACTATCGAGACGAGTATAAACTTGTATTTGAAGGGTACAAATTCTTCGTGAGTATCCGCTTTATTACCGTAGCCTTCGGGACAAGTATTCATTCGGCGCTGATTACTGTCTACAGTAACGCCGTAAAAGAAAATCCTTTCAATGGATATGCCATTTTCAGTGTAGCAATATTATTTCTATTGGCTCTGCTCATTGTAGAGCGGAGAACAACTTCTTTGTTTCGCAGTTTCTTGAAGCGAGGAAAGGAATTGGAGTTTCATCTTGGAATTTCCGATGGCTTCTTTCACCGGATTACTGAACTTTCGGAACAAAAAGGGTTTCGTCAGTTTATTACCCACACATGGGGTATCAGCCTAGTGTATGCGGGAGTATTTATCTTTTGGATTACGTTGCTTGTTGCAACGATAATCAAAGAACCATAACCCAAATCTAAAAAGGAGAACCTAATGTCACAAAAGTCTCGTTCTTCCGCCTCCAATGATGGGGAGCGCATTGATCGTATTCTGGCTCGGCAAGAGAAAATTTCTGATTGGATTTTCGGCGTTATGATTGTTGCCGTTCTCTTGCTGTTCATTTTCGGCACAATCGTTCACCTGTTTTGGTTATAACCAAAACAGGTGTCACGGAAAAAACAGAGCGAAGCTAACCACTTCGCTTTTTATTTGACTTAATGTATATAATTTATTAGAGTTTATTTATTGACTCTATGTTCTTTAACAAAAGGGGGATATATTATGAAAAAGATTCAATATCTTGAATTTGATACTGAATTACCTAAAGAACTAAAGAACAGATACTTTATTATGCGGCACGGAGAAAGTAAAGCTAATGTTGCAGGTATTTTATTAAGCCATCCTAAAGATGGCACGGTTACCTTCGGTCTTTCAGAAAAAGGGAAACAACAAGTTAAAGATTCCATTTTAAAGAATGATATCTTAGATTCTGATGTAATTATTTATTCATCAGATTTCCTAAGAGCTAAAGAAACCGCAGAAATTATCAAAAAATTATTGGGTACTAAGAAAGTCGCTTTGCATAAAAATCTACGGGAAAGATATTTTGGTAAATTTGATAAGACTGATTTAAAAAATCTAAACATAGTTTGGAAAAAAGATAAAATTAGTGCATACAATAAATATAACGGCGTAGAAAGTCCCAATGAAGTCTTCAAAAGAACTATTAATTTAATTAACAAGCTAGAAGAGAAATTCCAAAATAAGAAAATACTTCTCGTTTCGCACGGAGATGTATTACAAATATTGCAAACTGGTCTCTTAAAAAAATCTCTGAGTAAACACAGGCAAATACCTCACCTGAAAATTGCTGAAATTAGGGAGTTAAAATTAACTAATTACTAAAATAAACGCAATAAGGAGCAAAAATCCAAAAGGAGGTTTTATTATGTTTGACCCAAAAGAAAGCAAAACCATTGGTTATCATTTATTCTTCCTGCCATCAGGATAACTTTTTGATAATCTGCAAAAGACCATTAACACTCTTGCTGAAAAGTATAGTGGTGCAAAGTTTGAACCACACGCAACTTTGCTGGCAAGGATTCCGAAAACTGACGAAGCCGAATTGATTGCCAAAACCGAAAAGCTCGCCAGTATGATGAAACCATTTGAGATTGAACCCAAAGAAATCCGTGCCGAAGACACCTACTTCCGAGCATTGTATTGCAAGGCAGAACCTAACGCCGAACTGGAAGAGTATCATCAAAAGGCACTGGAAATTTTCGGTGTGCAGGATGTAAATGTCTATATGCCCCATTTAAGTTTGTACTACGGCAATATTCCACAATTCACTAAAGATGAAATGATTGCATCTTTGGCTCTGCCAAATAGTATGAAATTCTTAGTGGATAGGATTTATCTATATCGCACAGAAGGAGAAGCACAGGATTGGCTTCGAGTTGGAGAATATCCTTTGATAAAATAATACTATAAAGCCTGTAGGCAAGAATATCCGCAGGCTTTTTTATTTTAATTAATTTTATAGTATCCCATTTTAAATTATTAAACTTTTTATTAGTTTATTGATTGTTTTACCATAAAGAGTACAATTAACTAATAAAGCTCCTTGAAAAAATCTCTTGAGAGGAGGGCGTATGTTTACCTTATTTTTTCTTGTATTTTTTGTAGACGATACCGATAATTTAATTAAAGGATTAGGAGATAGTAATTTTTATGTTCGAGAGAATGCCCAAGTTGACCTTATAAAGAAAATGGATTTTAATCTTTATCTAAGACTTCGTGATATAAAAGAGAAAAATCTTGAAATCGTAAGAAGACTTGAGATAATCAAAAAAAATTATAAAAATAAGTTAAGATTAGAATATAAAGTTACTATTGATGGTTATTTTGAATATCCATGGATTGATATGATTCCATACGAATATAAAGGCGAAGGTATGCAAAGATGTGATATTCTTGAAATATATTTATTTAACTCTGAAGAAATAGAAGTATTTGGTAATAAAAATTCTTGTTGGCCAAGTTATAGAAAAGCCACACAACGATGGATAAAAGACAGAATATATTCTTATTCGGAAGAGTTATTTAAAAAAACTAAAAGTGAAAAGGATTTTCAAGATGGCATGAATGCTAAAATAGCTATAATTCAAAAAGACATGGAGGCAATGGTAATAAGAGAAGATGATTATTGGAAATTTTGGAATAAGAAAAACCCTGCTAGAATTAAAAATAAATTATTAAAATAAGAAAGCGCGTAAAATAGCAATGGAGAGAAAAACTCTCTCCTTTTTATTTTACTTTCAATTAAAAAATATATAAAAAGTAAAATAACCCCTTATCAATTTTACCATAGTTATCGTAGGTTAATTATATTAGTAATGTCATATTTAAGCTCTCGCGGCGCAGAGGATGAATAACCCCGAGCCAAAGGCGAGTGCGTCGCCACGCTTTTGTCTTGTAAAATTGATGTGTGGGTTATTGCATTGATTTTTTGTTTCTTGATGGTAAAATCTATTTGACACCGCTTTAGCTTAGTGGCAAAGCAACGCTTTCGTCCGCCTACCATCGCATATTTGCCGGTGTAGCTCAGTGGCAGAGCAATGGTTTCGTAAACCATAGACGGCAGTTCAATTCTGCCCATCGGCTCAGGCAAATGGCGGGCAGGTAAAGCGTGGACGCAAGTCCGATTCTTGCAAACGGCTCAGTTGTTTTATTTTTAAACATAGGTTATATTGAGCCTAGTATACAATTGATAGATTCCGGGGGGAAATCTATCAATCAAGACGACTGACGGAATAGTTCTAGGGTAAGGCTTACGCTTTTTACCACTTCAAAGCGCGTTACTACTGCGCAATCTCCAACCCAGTTGCGCAGTATTTGAGGGTGAATTGTTCACTTAGTTGTCGGGCCACGTTGAGCATGGTAGTGCTCCGTGGCCTTTTTTATTTGAATTTTTTGAAAAATATGATAGAATTCAATTAGTAAATTTAGTATTAATTCCACTATTTATGGTTGATTCATTTGAGGATATAAATAAATTAGAAGAACAGCTCCATTATTTAGTGGACTATCTTTGAGTTAGATTTTAAGGAAAAGGAGATTAAAGAATTGGAGTTAGAAGTACAAAAAACTGATTTTTGGAAGGACCAAAGCTATGCCACTAAAATAAGTCAAAAAATTTCTGAATTAAAAGAAGAAATTGAAAATATTGAAATAATAAAAAAGGAATTAGAGGATTTAAAGGAGTTAAATAATTTAGCAAAAGATGAAGATGAATTATCTAGTGAACTAAGCATAAATTATGATGAAGTTAAGGCAAGAATACAAAAGGAAGAATTTAGAATTTTTTTATCTGGACAATACGATAAAAATGACGCTATTTTAGAAATATTTTCTGGAGCTGGCGGTCAGGATGCGCAAGATTGGGCGACAATGCTTTTAAGAATGTATGAAAGATATTTAGCTAAAAAAGGTTTTAAAGTTAAAGTTTTGCACCAGTCTTTTGGGCAGTCAGGTGGTCCAGATGGAAGAATTGGGACAAAGTCTGTAATGATAGAAATAAAAGGTAAATATGCTTACGGATTTTTAAAAAAAGAAACGGGAGTGCATAGGCTAGTTAGAATTTCTCCATTTTCAGCTCAAAAACTGAGGCACACATCATTTGTGTTGGTTGATGTTTTACCCCAAATAGATGGCGATCAAGCAGAAATAGAAATAAGACCGGAAGATTTAAAAGTTGATACATTTAGAGCTTCTGGGCCAGGTGGTCAATATGTAAATAAAACAGAGTCAGCTATAAGAATTACTCACTTACCAACTAAAATTGTGGTAGCTTGCCAAACAGAAAGAATGCAGGGTAAAAATAAAGAGCATGCAATGAAAATATTGTATTCAAAATTACACCAACTAAAAGAGCAAGAACACAAAAAAGAATTAAAAGAAATTAAGGGAGAACAAGTTTCGGCTTCGTGGGGAAATCAGATAAGGTCTTATGTTTTACACCCATATAAATTAGTAAAAGATTTAAGGACACAGTATGAAACATCGGATACTGAAGGGGTTTTAAATGGAGAGATAGACGAGTTTATCCAATCTGAAATTAGAATGTCCAACTAACCTAATTTGAAATTTATAAAGATGATTAAATTTAAAAATGTTACAAAAATATATCCACCTAACTCAGTCGTTTTAGAAGATATTTCCTTTGAAATTAAAGAGGGCGAGTTTATTTCTATTGTGGGAAAATCTGGCGCCGGCAAAACTACTTTAATTCGCATTATTTTGGGGTTAGAAAAAGCTACTTATGGTGAAGTTTTTTTCGATGGACAAAATATTAGCGCAATTGACTCAGATGGACTCCAGAAAATAAGAAGAAGAATAGGGGGGATATATCAAGATTATAAGCTTTTGCCTCTTAAAACTGTATATGAAAATGTTTCTTATATTATGGCTATTGAAGGCAAGGATAATGAAGAAATTAAAAAAGAAGTGCCTAGAATTCTAGAAGTAATTGGGCTTGGAGAAAAAATTAATAATTTTCCAAGAGAACTTTCGGGCGGAGAACAGCAAAGACTAGCTGTGGCTCGCGCATTTGTAAATCACCCCGATATTATTATTGCAGACGAACCTACTGGTAACCTTGACCCATATAATACATACGAAGTTATATCGCTATTGGAAAAAATTAATAAAGCGGGAAAAACGGTAATTTTATCAACTCATGATAGGGAAATTATTAACAAACTAGGCAAAAGAGTGGTAACTATAGAAAATGGTAAGATAATTAGAGACGAGGAAAAGGGAAGATTTATAATATAAGCGAGCCATAGCGAAGATTTACCCTGCCCTCTATGAAGTTAAAACAAGTAGAATAAAATAAAAAAAGTTAAGAAAATAATTAATTGCATTTTGCCTTAATAGGATTAGCTTAGAGGGCGGGGTGCTCATTTCATTCGCATGCTAACAAATTTTAAAAGAGTTTTACGTTTTGCCTTCGCTGATTTTTACCGTAACAAAGGCATTTCTATTGCAGCAATTTTTGTTTTAGTGATAACCACTTTATTAATTACTGGATTATTTTTCATGCAAGGCATAAGTGATTTTATTATCTTACAGGTTAAAGATAAAATTGATATTACAGCATACTTTAAATCCGATACTCAAGAACAAGATATTTTAATTATTAAGGACGAAATTTTAAAAGCTTCGCCTGATATTAAAAATATTGAATACGTATCTCAGGAAGATGCCTTAAATGATTTTACTGAAAAGCATAAAGGTAATACTGTTTTTTCAAAGGCGCTTATAGAAGTTGGCAACAATCCTTTTTTACCATCGCTCAATATAACTACAACTGGGGATACTTTACAGTATGAGAACATATCCAATATTATACAACAGAGTAGATTTAGTGATTTCATTGAAAAAGTTGATTTTTCCCAAAAAAAAGATACAATTGAAAAGATTTTTTCTATAACAAAAAATATTAGTCGCTTTGGACTAGGTCTTGCAATAATTTTAATATTAGTTGCTGTATTAGTTGTTTTTAATACACTAAAACTTGTAGTTGATAAATCAAAAGAAGAAATAAGTACAATGAGAATAGTTGGGGCATCAAGTTGGTTTGTGCGAGCCCCTTTTATATTTCAAGGGGTAATATTTGGATGCATATCATTTGTAGTTTGTTTTTTAGTGACTATTTTATTATCATATTTATTATCTTCGGGATTATCGGTTATTATGCCAGGATTTAGCTTATCAAACTATTTTGCATCAAATTTATTTGCTATTATTTTAATACAGTTAGGTTTCGGAGTTATCATAGGAGTGGTTTCAAGTTTTATAGTTGTTAATAAGTATTTGAAGGTCTAATCATATAATTGCGGGATCGTCTAACGGTAGGACAACAGATTCTGGATCTGTTTATCTAGGTTCGAATCCTAGTCCCGCAGCAAAATAAATCCACCTTTTTTGGTGGATTTTATTTTACTGCGTGGCATACTAGGATTCGAACCTCAAAAGGGGTCGGGAAAAAGGATTTTTCCCGTGGCGGAATTATTCAAACCAAGGGGTTTGAAAGAACCCAAAGGGTTCTTGGTTCCAGCGAAGCGGAATCCTAGTTCCGCAACAGTCTTATGTTAAGTCAGGTGACTGAAACGCATACGATACTTTTCCCTTGATGGCACACCGACTGAGAGCCGTATCCAGAACAAGAATTCGCCCAAAAGGCGATTTTTTGTTTTAATTTAAATGACAGTATGAATCATTGACATGGGGTCTTGTTGGAGTACAATTAAGGTGGAGGAGGCAAGAGAGAGTGGCGTGGGGTCTGAGTGAATATCTTGAGCTTTAAGAAGCAAGAGGTATCGTAAGGAATCCCGCCAACAGCCTCCGTTGGCTTGTAGTTATCATCCTCGTTAAAACGAGGTTTTTGTTTATAAGAGTTGTTCACAGCATATGTATTGACATATAGGGGGAGGGGGTATAACCTATAAGTAGATAGACAAATTACTATTAATATCATAAATATATGTTAGATCAAAAACTCAAACATCGAGCGGTTCATCGAGCCAAAATTATCAGAGGTCAGTTGGACGGTTTGGTGGGGGCTATTGAGGAGGAAGTGTATTGTCCTGAATTATTGGAGCAATCGCTTTCTATTCAAAGGTCGCTCAAAAGCTTGGATGGCTTCCTTTTGGAAAACCATCTTCGAACTCATATAAAGCATCAGATGGAAACAAAGGGGGAACAGGAAAAGGCAGTAAAAGAATTAATCAAAGTATATACCTTGTCCCATAAGTAACATATCCGATAAGGCATATGCTTAATAAATATGCCAGAAAACACATATAAGAAATTGCAAAGGGCCAGGTTGCAATTCCATGACTTGAGAGCCAAGTTGATTGTTAGAGTCTGGAATCTTGCTAAAAGGTTAGACCCTAAAACCATGAAAGAGGAAAAAAAGAAGAAAAAGCAAAACATTAAATAATACTATTAAATAGACCTGTTGCTTAGTAAGGTTTTACTGCAAATGAAACCTTTTGGCTTAAAATTTGCCATAATTTTTCGGCTTACCCATAGGGTAAACCTTAAAATTCTATCAAATTTTCGCCTAAAATCTTTAATTTTCGTAAGAAACTTTACTAAGCAACAGGTCTAATATTTCATTTTATGATCAACATTAAGCATTTATTAAAAGTCACTTCGGTTTGGACAAGCATCGTATATGTCATTTGTTATGCAGAGGTAGCTATGTATCCGCCAATAAGGATGATGACCATGCGCTACGCCATGCATGCTGATGTGAATTTTGTTTCAGGATATTTTGGATTGGGATACTTTATTTCAGGCCTCATTATATGGAATGTAATCGCGCTATTGGCAGTTTGGTTCTTTGCATGGCTTTTCAATACCATTAAGCAATAATATAAACAATATGTACATACAAACGTACAAAGTAAAAGGAATGCATTGCGCTTCATGCTCAGCCATTATTGAAAAAACCCTAAAAAAAGTTGGAGGTGTTGAAAATGTTGAGGCAAATTTTGGCGCCGAAACTGCCAAGGTATCTTTTGATGACACAAAAACTAATCCGCAAGAACTTTCAAAAAAGATAGAGCCTTTGGGGTATTCTCTTGTAATGCCCACCCATTCAAATCATGGCGGCCAAAGCGCAGAGCAAATGGGTATGTCGGCACAAGAGCATGTGGCACACACTGGAATAGGACAATCAAAACAGGAAAAGCTTGCTGAAGTGGCTGATATGAAAATGAAAATTATAATGGTAATGCCCCTAGCCGCCTTTAGTATTTTCTTGATGGCATGGGATACGTTAGCCGCTATTAATGCGGCGCCAAAAATGTCAGAAGTCCTTTTTGAGTTTTTCCATCATCTTTTACCGATATTTGCTACTGCTACGTTTTTTATCGCCGGCAAGCCGTATCTTCTGGGTTTTTACCGCTTTTTGCGTTATGGCAAAGCAAACATGGATAGTTTGATTGGTATTGGCACATCTGCTGCATTTTTATACAGTTTCATTATCACGGCGTTTGAAGGACCATTGCTTCCATTCTTAAATGTTGAGAATGTCTACTATGATGTAACTATTGTAGTAATTGCTTTTATTACCCTGGGCAAATATTTGGAAGCCAAAGCCAAAATAAAAACCGGTGATGCTATCGAAAAGTTATTTAATTTGCAAACTAAAACAGCAATTATTATCAAAGATGGAAAAGAACAAGAAGTTTCTATTAATCAAGTGGTGCATGGAGATCAGATTGTTGTAAAACCCGGAGTCCGTATTCCAGTAGACGGGACAGTTTCTAATGGGTCATCATTTGTTGACGAGTCTATGGTTACTGGTGAACCTATGCCAGTTGAAAAAAAGACCGGCGACACGGTTATCGCTGGCACAATCAATACGACAGGTTCTTTCACATTTAAAGCGATGAGGGTTGGGTCGGAAACGATGTTGGCCCACATTATTAAAATGGTTGAAGAAGCGCAAGGAAGCCGTGCTCCAATTCAAAAGTTGGCGGATAAAATTTCAGCTGTTTTTGTGCCTATTGTTATTGTTTTGGCATTTTTGTCGCTCATCGCGTGGCTGGTTATTGGTACTACATATTTTGGCTTTGCGCAGGCGCTTTCCTATGCATTAGTATCATTTGTTGGCATTCTGGTTATTGCTTGTCCGTGTGCTTTGGGTTTGGCTACGCCTACCGCCATTATTG
>MHOR01000032.1:0-5022 GCA_001821915.1 Candidatus Staskawiczbacteria bacterium RIFCSPHIGHO2_02_FULL_34_10
TAGTGGATAAAACTGGTACTATCACCAAAGGCAAACCAGAAGTGACTAGTGTATCAGATGAAGATATAATGCAAGTTTTTGCTTCGTTAGAGAGTAAGTCCGAACATCCCATTGCCTATGCCATTATTGAATACGCCAAAAAGAAAAATATTACGTTGCTGCCAGTTTCTAATTTTGAAATCATAAAAGGCAAGGGGTTGAAAGGTACTATTAAGAATGTTGAATATTTTGCTGGCAGTTCTAAACTAATACATGACATTGGTTTATTATTTGATGGCGGTCCGCAGCTGGTGTTGGCTACCAAAGAAAAGGTAATGGGAACAGTCATGGTGGCTGATGCAATTAAGCCAGAAGCAATTGAGGCAATTAAAAATCTCCACAAACTTGGTATTAAAGTTATTATGCTTACGGGGGACCACAAAAACACTGCCCAAGTTATTGCAAAGGAAGTCGGCATTGATGATGTAATAGCTGAAGTTTTACCCGAAGAAAAACTTAATAAAATCAAAGAATTGCAAAAGCAGGGTCGCATGATTGCTATGGCGGGAGATGGTATTAATGATGCGCCAGCATTAGCGCAAGCCGATGTTGGAATTGCGATGGGAACGGGAACTGATGTAGCTATTGAAACAGCAGGCATTACCTTGTTGCACGGCGATATTTCAAAACTGGTAAAAGCAATTCGGCTTTCAAAATTAACTATGCGGGGGATTAAGCAAAATCTTTTTTGGGCCTTTTTCTATAACATCGTCGGTATTCCGCTTGCCGGAGGATTATTTTTTCCAATCTTTGGCTGGCTCTTAAATCCTGTTTTTGCCGGGTTTGCAATGGCATTCTCAAGCGTATCAGTCGTCGGCAATTCATTAAGATTGAAAGCTAAAAAATTATAAGATGAAAACATATACATTTCACGTTAATGGTATGCATTGCAAGGCGTGTGTAGTACTCACCGAAAGTGAACTCAATAATGTGCCGGAAATATCAAAAGCTAAATCATCGCTTGAAAATCATAGTGTTGAAGTGACGGGGGACTTTGGCGATAAAGAACCAGAACATATTGCACGAGACTTGAGTGAAGTATTAAAACCGCACGGGTACACGCTTTCGCTTGAAAAACAAAAACACTTTGCTAAGTGGTCAGATTTTAAACTGGCATTTCCCATTGCTATTGGTTTTATTATATTGTTCATTATTTTACAAAAGCTCGGTATTGTGAATTTGGTGACCACATCAGAGGTTGGTTACGGCACCGCATTCGTGATTGGCATGATTGCTTCCGTTTCTACTTGCATGGCAGTGGTTGGTGGATTGGTACTTTCTATGTCAGCAAATTTTGCCAAGAAGGGGGACAAAGTTCGACCACAAGTATTATTTCACATTGGCCGATTAGCATCATTTTTCATACTTGGAGGCGCAATCGGCGCGCTCGGATTGGCATTTCAGCCTGGATCAACCGGTACATTTGTTCTTAGTTTTATCGTGGCTATCGTTCTCCTAATACTTGGCATTAATCTTCTTGATGTATTTCCTTGGGCAAAAAAACTTCAGCCGACAATGCCGAGCTTTATTGGGAAGCGTGTTCATGGTCTCAAAAACATGAATCACACACTTACGCCTTTGTTACTAGGTATTGCTACATTTTTTTTGCCATGTGGATTCACGCAGTCAATGCAAATTTATACGCTGACCACCGGGAGCTTTTTGAGTGGCGCACTGATCATGGGTACGTTTGCGCTCGGTACACTTCCGGTACTTGCACTTTTGAGTTTCAGCTCACTTGGCATTCACAAAAAGGCGCAGTCCGGAGTGTTCTTTAAGACAGCCGGTCTTGTAGTGATATTTTTTGGAATTTTCAATCTGATCAATGTATTGGTTGCCACAGGAATTATACTACCTCTTTTCAGTTTCTAATTATTACCGAAGACAGTGTAGCGCGTGAACACGTCGTAATGTTTTCACGCACAAATGTCTAAAGCAATATAGATTAATGATCTATATTTTGATAAATTAAATACATAATCTTATGCAAACAAGAACAATCGTCGTATATATGCTTTCCATAGCAGTTCTTATTGGAGGAGTGATGTTATTTTCAGGCAACAAAAATAATTCAAACAATGGCGTTCAACAGATCATAAGCAATGTGAGCATGGTTGATGGTAAGCAAATTATCACCATAAATGCCAAAGGTGGTTATTCACCAAAACTAACGACGGCAAAAGCCGGCATTCCAACCGTAATTAAAATGGAAACTCAGGGAACTTTTGACTGTTCATCGGCTATTACAATACCAAGTCTGGGCTACCGAAATAATCTGCCACCATCAGGAGAAACTCTAATTGATGTACTGCCACAAAATACAGGTACGACTTTGCAAGGACTGTGTTCAATGGGAATGTATAATTTTTCAATAAACTTTAATTAATATTGTCTACCCATTTGACACTTATATCTCATAAAGAGGGCCTCAAGTAGTTATTGGCTTGATTGGGTTTGGAGAAGTTATTAATTAAAAAACTTTATTTTTGGCATAAAAAATAGGCTTGAGGGCCTATTTTTTGTTGTTCAAGGATAATATATAAATCATATTTTTCTATCAATTGAGCGTAAGTTATCCACATAATTGACAACTGCTTTAAATGCTAGAATATATGAATAATCTTTTTTATAGAAAAAAATTTCTCGCAATTTTTTAATGAAAGAAAAACCTGAAATAATAAACATTAGAATCATAAAAAACAGCCCTATGCTCAGAGGCAGTTTTCTTTTAGGTCAGTTTTTTTATCAGTAGTAACTAGTATTATTTTTGCTGGCTTATTTTCTTTTGGAGTCTATGTATTTGTAACTCCGTCAACCAGTTCATATGGTCCGGGAGACACTCTAAATCCTTCGTGTACGGTGGGGTCAAGTTATTTACAAAGGGGGAACCGGTAAAGGTTCAGATTTTCAATGATCCCAATTCCATGCATCTAATGCAACACTCCATGCATTTTCATGGTCAAAGGTTTTTGGTACTTGAACATAATGGCGTAAAAGAGATAAATTTAGTCTGGAAAGATACCGTTTTTATTCCTTCGGTTCAGACAGTTGATATTTTGTTAGACACTTTAAATTCGGGTATATGGATGGCGCATTGTCATATTGCGGAACACTTGAAATCTGGAATGATGACGGAGTTTAAGGTAGAATAAGTTAATATACTTTGAATTACGAAATGCTTTCTTAGGATTTTCTCCAAATTCCAGTAGGGTCGCGAGATTTATCCGCTTCAGCGGAAAATCCCGACCTAGCGACAATTTGATAGAATTTTTAGGCGTATCTGAAAGATACGCATAGAAATTATATCAAATTTGTAGCTGGAATTTGGAGGAAAGACAAGAAAAATCATTTTATATGGGCATTTCGTAATTCAAAGTAATATAATAAAATACTATGAAAGAAGCACCAATACCAAAAAATGAATTAAAAAGAATTGCATCGCTCTATGCGCTGGATTTGCTTGATACTCCGCCAGAAGAAAGGTTTGACAGACTCACAAAAACTGCGATCCAGATTTTTCATGTTCCTATTTCCACATTGACCCTTATTGATGCAAATCGTGAATGGTTTAAATCCTGCCAAGGCCTTTCAAAAACAGAGGGAGATAGAGCTATTTCTTTTTGCGGACATGCATTAATTGAAGACGAAATACTGGTAATACAAGACACCAAAAAAGATGAAAGGTTTGCCGACAATCCCATGGTTGTAGGTGAGCCATATATACGATTTTATGCTGGAGTGCCAATTATGAGCGCTGATGGCCAACGTATTGGGGTTTTTTGCATTAAAGATATCAAGCCACGGGAGTTCTCTAAAGTGGACGAAGAGATTTTAGAAGGTTTAGCTGCATGGGCAGAGCTTGAAATTAATTTACGCAATTTAAGCTTATCTGTCGTGGAACAGCAGGATATTATAAATAAGTATAGATGGAAACAAGATAAAATTTTTCTATCAAAACATATCGGTAAGAACTCAAAAAATTAAGTGCCATATTTAGAACAAAAAATCATCGAAAAAAAATCAGCGATTTTTTTGTTTATAGTGTAATAAAACAATGCTAAAAAAACTCAATAATAGATATTTTATTATCCGTCACGGAGAAAGCAAGGCAAATGTTGCACATATTTTATTAAGCCATCCAAAAGAAGGGACGGTCAGTTTTGGGCTTTCGCCAAAAGGAAAGAAACAGGTTAAAATTTCTGTTTCAAAAAATAAAAAAAATAAAATACTGGATTCTGATGTTATTATCTATTCTTCTGATTTTTTGCGAGCCAAAGAAACGGCAGAAATAGCAAGAAAATTACTTGGTGTCAAAAAAATAAACTTGCTTAAAAATCTACGGGAAAGATACTTTGGTGAATATGACAAAACCTCGTTAGATAATATAAAAATAGCGTGGGCACACGACGAAAAAATGCTAATCATAAACACAAAGGAGTTGAAAGTCCTAATGAAGTCCTTAAAAGAACTCTTGCCGTTATCGCTCAATTAGATAAAAAATACAAGGGCAAGAAGATTCTCCTTGTTTCTCATGGGGATGTTCTACAAATACTTCATACTCATTTCTCAAAAAAACCTGTAAATCAGCACCGAAAAATCCTTCACTTGGAAACTGCGGAAATCAGGGAACTGAAAGTGTAGCTAAACTTGACTTTTAGTACGATTTCTGCTAATATTGAGCAGTTCTTTGTCAACCATCCTTTCTCGTTTTGAGGAAGGCCCTTGATCCCGGGGTTAGGGATAAAGACCTGTTTGGGCGATTTCAAAGCCCAGAAGGAGCGTGTCTCATGGCGAATCCCCTGATTGAAGCCAAGGATTTCAGCTACGGTGAGTTCGCAGCCTTGGTCCACAAGGCTGGCGGACGGGAAATCGTGCGGGCAATCCTGCGCGAAGAAAAGTTGATTCAAATCGTCGACCCACCACGGCCGCAGCTCTTTGTCTCGTCAGAGCAGCAGCTCGAGAATGTCCGACGGTGGAACGACG
>MHOR01000032.1:5060-5129 GCA_001821915.1 Candidatus Staskawiczbacteria bacterium RIFCSPHIGHO2_02_FULL_34_10
CTCGGCCTGCCGCCAGTGTCTGGCGATGGCTTCGTCCAGCCGGTGCTGGTCATGTACTTGCCCAACGAA
>MHOR01000033.1:0-6108 GCA_001821915.1 Candidatus Staskawiczbacteria bacterium RIFCSPHIGHO2_02_FULL_34_10
TTGACGTTGTTGGAATTTTAATTAATGAAAATATAAGAAACGCAAAACTCCATTATTTTTCAAACGTAGTTAGTGGAAATTAGGTAATTTTTATTTTTATGGTATAATGGATTTTGTAGTTTATTAGACTTGTTGATTGTTGACTAAGGAGACTAATGCGAAGTCAATAAAAGATTGGTTGATTGAATGGGGGCCAATTTGGCTGTGTGCCATTTTTGCTTTTTTAATAATGGTATACGGCGCAATTTTCAAAAGCAAAAATTCTTTCGAAATTTATTTTTCTTGGTCATCAGGTTTTTTCTTTTTACTCTCATTGCCTGTTTACCATACATCATTTTATTTATATAAGAAAAGAAAGTATCAAAATGAAAAAGAAAAAAAGACACAGCACTCAAAAAAGTTATCCACAGGGTAAAGACTTGACACCCTTTTATGATTTGCTACAATCAAGATGAACAAGCTAATTGAAGATCTTCTGATTTTCAAAAAGTGAGTTCACACAGCTCTTTCATTCACTCCCCCCACACCCACCACTACGCCAACACCCCAATTCATATGCAAAGCTTTCTTCGGAGAGCTTTTTCATTTAGAAAAACTTATAAGACGTTGACATTAGTTTTTAATTTTGCTAAAATTAAAGTAATTAATAATCTGAATTAATTTTTGTCCGTCTGAAAACGGACATCTTTTTTTAAATTATTCTAATTATACTAATTTCTAATTATTCTAATCAATGCCCAATATTTTAAATTGCTAATTTCTAAATTACGTCTTAGGCATTAGATATTTTAACATTAGGATTTGATTAGATTAATTAGTATAATTAGGTCAATTAGAAATTCATACATATGGATATAAAATCATTTCAAAGGGCATTAGGGCAAATTGCTGAAGTGCGCGGTATATCTCCTGAAGTAATTATAGAAACGCTGGAAGCAGCTATAGCTACTGCATACAAAAAAGATTATGGCCAAAAGGGGCAAAAAATAAAAGCAAAGTTTAATCCGGTATCTGGTGATGTTAAATTTTGGCAGGTAAAATTAGTAGTTGATGAATCAATGCTTTATACAGAAGAAGAAATAGAAGCATTAAAAGAAAAAAAGATAATGCCTTCTGAGGACTTTGATAGAGTTGTGGAAGGACAAGAGGCTCCTAAAAAAGTTGTTTATAATCCTGAAAAACATGTGATGCTAGATGAAGCAAAGAAAAAAAATCTAGATATTAAATTAGGCGAAGAGTTAGAAATCCCTTTGGTTTCAAAGCAGGATTATGGAAGAATTGCCGCTCAAACAGCAAAGCAGGTTATTTTGCAAAAAATAAGAGAAGCCGAAAAAGATGTTATTGCTTCAGAGTACAGGTCAAAAGAAGGCGAAATCATTTCAGGTATTGTGCAAAGAATAGAGGGTAATACAGCGCTTATTGATATAGGCAAAACTTTGGGAATTTTAAATAAAGAAGAGCAAATTCCCGGAGAATTTTATAGGCAAGGTCAAAGATTAAAATTTTATATTTTAAAAGTGCAGGAAACCCCAAAAGGATCTGTGGTGCTTTTATCTCGCGCTTATCCAAAATTAGTTTCAAGGCTTTTTGAATTAGAAGTCCCAGAAATTTCTTCTTCAATTGTGGTTATAAATTCAATTTCAAGAGAGCCAGGGTTTAGAACAAAAATGGCGGTTAGTTCAACAGAAGAAAGAATTGATCCAATAGGAAGCTGTGTTGGACAAAGAGGAACTAGAATTATGGCAGTAATCAATGAATTGGGGGGTGAAAAAATTGATGTAATTGCTTTTGATAAAGATCCAGAAAAATTTATAACTAATGCGTTATCTCCCGCTAAAGTTGCAGGAGTTAAAATAGAAGATAAAAACACAGCGGTAGTTTTTGTTAATGAAGACCAATTGTCTTTAGCTATTGGTAAAGATGGCAGAAATGTAAGATTGGCTTCAAATTTAACTGGTTGGAAAATTGATGTAAAAGCGAATAAGCCTATTTTACAGAAAAACGCGGAAACTAACGCGGAATCAAGCGGAAACAAAGATGAAAAAAGTGAAGAAGAAAAACCTAAAAGAAAAATTAGAAAATCTAAAAAAACAAAAGAAGTTGAAGAGGCGCTGGAATCAAAAGAAGAACCTCCTGTCGAATCCATCGACGTGGCTCAGGACAAGGAAAAAGTAGAAGAGGCTTCAACGGAGGGAAAACCAGAAGAAACTAAGTAATTAAATTATTTTTAATTAACCTAATTATACTAATTGACCTAATCAAATCCTAAATCTCCTAATGCCAAAAGTTTTAAAACTTAGACATTATTTAGAATAATTAGAACAATTAGAATAATTAGAATAATTCATGTTGGTAACCTATTTTCCAATTATTGTTTCATTATTTGCCATAGCGTTCGTATTTTTCTTAATTAAAAAAATAAATAAAGCCCCCGTTGCAAAAGATAAAGCCATAGAAATTACTGCAGCTATTCAAGAAGGAGCTACGTCATATTTAAAGCGGCAGTATAAAACCGTAGCGATTGTTGCGTTAGCGCTATTTTTATTACTGTGGATTTTAATGGGCTGGATTATGGCTTTTGGATTTTTAATTGGAGCGGTTTTATCGGGCGCTTCAGGATTTATCGGCATGTGGGTATCAACCCAAACCAATACCAGGGTAGCAGAGGGCGCAAAAAGAGGATTAGGACACGCATTAGACTTAGCATTTAAGGGAGGATTGGTTACAGGACTCATGGTAGTAAGCTTGGGATTATTAGCGGTATCAGGATACTATTATACAACAGGAATTAAAGGGCTAATTGCCTTGGGATTTGGCGCTAGTTTAATCTCAATGTTTGCTAGAGTTGGGGGCGGAATTTATACTAAAGCCGCTGATGTAGGGGCAGATTTGGTAGGTAAAGTTGAAAAAGGAATTCCAGAAGACGATCCAAGAAACCCTGCTGTTATTGCAGACCAAGTAGGAGATAATGTAGGAGACTGCGCTGGTATGGCCGCTGATATTTTTGAAACATATTCTGTTTCAATGGTTGCTACGATGATTTTAGGGGCATTATTATTTCCACGAGCTGATCAATTTATTATTTTACCTTTATTTTTAGGTAGTATTTCGATTTTAACTTCTATTATTGGAAGCTTCTTTGTAAAACTCGGCAAGAGCCAATCAATTATGGGGTCTATGTATAAAGGATTAGCAGTTTCGGTAGTATTATCTGCCATTGCTTTTTACTTTTTAATTTCAAAAATAATGGCAGGGCAAAACATTCCAGTAAACAATTTATATGGCGCAACATTAGTGGGACTTGTGGTAGCGACCGGAATGTTTATTATTACAGAATATTACACTTCAAAAAAATTCAGCCCGGTTAGGTCAATTGCCAAAGCTTCTGAAACGGGACATGGCACCAATATTATACGGGGATTGGGACTTGGCATGCAATCAACAGCTTTGCCGGTTTTACTTATTGCATTTGGAACTATTATCAGCTTTTGGCTAGCAGGAATTTACGGAGTTGCTTTAGCAGTAGTGTCAATGTTATCATTATCTGGGATTGTCGTTGGAATTGATGCATTTGGCCCAATTACTGACAACGCCGGTGGAATTGCCGAAATGTCAGGAATGTCGCCAGAAATAAGAAAAATCACCGACGCATTAGACGCCGTTGGCAACACCACAAAAGCAGTTACAAAAGGGTATGCCATAGCTTCTGCTGGGCTTGCCGCGTTAGTATTATTTTCTGCCTATAGCCAACAAGTTATAGATTTAACAGGTTCGTTTAGCATGGCAAGTTTTGACTTATCAAATTCAAAAGTAATTGCAGGACTTTTAATTGGTGGAATACTCCCCTATTTATTTGCCAGTTTTTTAATGGGAGCTGTGGGAAAGACCGCAGGAAAAGTAGTTGAAGAAGTTCGTAGGCAATTTAAGAATATAAAAGGATTAATGGAGGGCACGGCAAAACCAGAATACGGAAAATGCGTTGATATTGTGACTAAAGCGGCTATAAAAGAAATGATGGTGCCAGCTTTAATTCCGATAGTCGCCCCTATTTTAGTGGGTTGGATTTTGGGACCGCAGGCGCTTGGAGGATTACTGATTGGAGCCACAATTACAGGGCTATTTGTAGGCATTTCTATGACCACTGGAGGCGCCGCTTGGGACAATGCTAAAAAGTACATAGAAGAAGGAAACCTAGGTGGAAAAGGCAGTTTTGCTCACCAGGCAGCCGTCACAGGCGACACCGTCGGCGACCCTTATAAAGATACGGCGGGACCAGCAATTAACCCAATGATTAAAGTTCTAAATATTGTGGCGTTGTTAATCGTCTCGTTTTTAGTTTAATTATTTTGCCCCGAGCCAAAAGCTCTGGGTTGTTGTTAAAAATATGTTTCTTGATGTTGGGTTAGGAATTATTGCGGTATTATTAGTTAGTACACTACATTCAGCAACAATAAGTTGGGCTTTTGTTGGTGTTGGTATTATTTTTGCCCTCTTACCTGACTTAGATTTTGTCGTACCATGTATTCTAAAAAGGAGTTTTAAAAATGAATTTTTACATCATCGCGAAAGACTTCACTATCCTCTTTTATATATTCCCATAGGGGCACTAATGCTTTACTTTTTCAGTGTTTCTTTGGCAGAATTGTTTACAATCGCATCTCTTACTCATTTTATTCATGATTCAATTGGAGTTGGGTGGGGTGTTCAATGGTTGTATCCTTTTACTAAAGATCATTACTCACTTTTCTATATTTATAAACCTTCATTTCGCAAGAAAAAGTTTCCGCAAAAACTTTTTTACATATGGAAAAACGATGAGATCGAAAAACTAGATACAGAATTTGGAGATCCTAATTGGATTAGGAACATCTACTTTAAATGGCACCCATATGCGATTATTGAAATGGTGGTATTTGTAGTTGCTATCATTGCGTTGTTTTGGGTAAAATGAAAAAGAAAATTAGGGGGAGATGGGGACACACGGGAGATGGGGCGGGAGATGGGGGGAGATGGGGACAGCCACCATTTTAAGTAAAAAGTACCATAAATCCGACGGCCGTTAAATTTATAATACTAGTCAAAAAATGAAAACATATATTTTTAAAATCAGTTTGTTGCGGAGTCCGAAAATTACTCGAGAAATTGAGGTTCTGGAAAATATTAGTTTATATAAATTAGCAGAAGTGATTATTGATTCTTATAATTTTGATTTTGACCATTGTTTTGGATTTTTTAGTAAAATTCAAGAAAATCAATATTTTGATTCGGAGAAAAAATATGAACTATTTACTGACTTGATAGAGGAAGGCGAAAATCTTGAGCCAACGGGCGCAGAAAGCGTAAAAAAGACAAAAGCAAAAGATGTGTGGAGTAATGTGGGAGATAAAATGATGTTCTTGTTTGATTATGGCGATAGTTGGCAATTTATTGTTGAATTAAAAAGTTTTGGGAGTAAAGATATTAGTAAAAAGTACCCCTTAGTTTTAAACAAAACAGGAAAAGCGTCAAGACAATATTAAAAAATGAAAACAAAAATAAAATTTGACTTAAGTTTAAATTTTAGTAATATATAAAATATGAGGAAGATAAGTTTTAAAAATATTGTTTGGAAAGAGGGCAAGTATTATGTTGCCCAGTGTTTGAATGTTGATGTGTCTAGTTTCGGCAACACAAAAAAAGAAGCTTTAGTTAATTTACAAGAAGCATTGACTCTATATTTTAAAGACAATAAAAATCTAAAAACATCTAAAATTGAGCATCCAGAATTGGTTGATTTAATGTTAAACCATGCCTAAGTTGTATTCGTCTAAGCATATTGCCAAAGTCCTTCAGAGTAAGGACTTTCTTTATATTTCTCAAAGAGGTAGTCATGTGAAATTTTGTAAATATAATAAAAATACAACATTAACTGTTATAGTCCCAGCAAATAAAAAGGAAATTCCATATGGAACCTTTAAATCTATTTTGCGCCAATCTAAATTAACAGAAGAAGATTTTAATATGTAAAATATCAAACTCTATGGATATAGAAAAGGAAATTAATTTAATAAAAGAAAGGAATAAAAAAGTTGAAGCAGACAAAGCATGGGAAACGAGTTTGTTCCGAGT
>MHOR01000033.1:6119-25520 GCA_001821915.1 Candidatus Staskawiczbacteria bacterium RIFCSPHIGHO2_02_FULL_34_10
GGTAGGATATTATTTGTCTACGCAATCGTTGCCATTTGTGAAAAAATGGTGGATTGGTAAAGTTTATAAAAAATAAATTTATAGAGGAATGAGATTTACCAATATTTAAATATACCCTGTGAACGCTATCACTTACACAAGAGTATAGCTTAAATCAAGGGTATATTTTAAAAAATGAAAACAGAAATTAAAAAATAAATTTATGGATATAGAAAAAGAAATAAATTTAATAAAAGAAAGAAATAAAAAAGTTGAAGCAGATAAGGCGTGGGAAACAAGCATTTTTCGTATAGGTTTTATTATAGTGATAACTTACATTATTACCGCAGTCGTTTTTTATTTTATTGGTGTTAAAAATTTTTTGTTAAGTGCCTTAATTCCTACCGTAGGATATTATGTATCTACACAGTCACTGCCATTTGTAAAAAATTGGTGGTCAAAAAAAGTATATAAAAAATAGAAATTACTAACGCAATTATAAATTTATGGAAAACTTAATTAACAACCCTTCGGCTCCCTTCGACGCGACTCAGGACAAGCCGCTCAGGGCAAGAAAATGTGTGTCACACGAGGAAATGAAGCTTTTGACGGAGGACCAAGTAAATGAATATATGCTTGAGTTAAGTGACAAATGGGAAGCTCTTGAAAATCCTCCTGTATTAATTTCTGCAAAATACAAATTCGCAGATTTTATTGAAGCAATGAAATTTGTAAACAAAGTTGCTGAATTAGCTGAAAAAGAAGGGCATCACCCAGATATTACTATTCACTACAATAAAGTAGAAATCACCCTTTGGAGCCACTTTATAAACGGCTTATCAATAAACGATTTCATTGTGGCAGCTAAAATTGATAATATATAATGGAAACTAAATACAAACATACCAGCGAATTATTAGCAGAGAAAACAAATCCTATTATTGATATATTTTTTGATTTTGCGCAGATGAAAAACTTGTATCGCCAGGGTTGGCTGCAAAATGGAATCTCAAAATCAGATTGTGAAACCGATGCCGATCATATCTTTGGAGTTGCTTTAATGGGTTATATCATTGCAAGAGAATATCATCCTGATTTAGATGCTAAAAAAGTAATGGAGCTGGGATTGTTTCATGAACTAGGAGAAGTTTTTGTGGGAGATATTACCCCAAGAGACAATGTTCCAACTGAAAAAAGAAAGCAAATGGAATTTGAGTCTATTAAAAAAACTTTTTCAAAACTGCCAAATCCTCAAAAGTACATTGAATATGAAAAAAAGGAATCTCCTGAAGCAAAGTTTGTTGAATAGGTTGATAAACTAGAGTTAGTTTTGCAGGCAAGTGTTTACGAGAAATTGGGGTATAAAAATTTGGATCAATTTTTTACGTATTACCAAGAAAGAATAGTTTCACCAGAGTTAAAAACTATTCTAGACGAAATTATTAATAACAGAGGCAAGTGAAAAAAGAAATAAAAAAAGGAGAAATTCTCATTTACCAAACTCCTGATAAGAAAATAAAAATTGATGTAAATTTAGATCAGGATACTGTTTGGTTAACTCAAGATCAAATTAGTCGTCTTTTTAATGCAGAAAGAAGTGTTATCACCAAGCACGTCAAAAATATTTTTAAGAGCAAGGAATTAAATGAAGAAAGCAATGTGCAAAAAATGCACATTGCAAATTCTGATAAACCGGTAAATTTCTATAGTCTTGATGCTATAATTTCTATAGGATATAGAGTTAACTCTAAAAAAGCTACACAATTTCGTGTTTGGGCGACCAACACGTTGAAACGTTATTTGGTAACAGGATATGCAATAAACGAAAAAAGATTGTTTGAGGCGCAAGATAAATTTAATGAATTAAAAAATTCCATTGACTTTTTGCAAAAGAAATCAAAATATGGTTTACTTGCAGGGCAAGAGCAGGAGATTTTAGATTTACTGGCAAATTATTCTAAAACATTAACCTTGCTTGAGCAGTATGACAAAGAAAAGGTTTCGTTATTAAAAAATGGTAAAGGGAAGTTTATTTTAATGTATGAAGATGTAGTGAGTATTATTGCTAAAATCAAAGACGAATTGATGGCTAAAAAGGAGGCCGGTGAATTTTTTGGCACAGAAAATAGCGATAAATTAAAGGGAATTATAGCGACATTATATCAAACATTTGATAAAAAAGAACTATATTATTCAATCGAAGAAAAGGCGGCGCATCTTTTGTATTTTATTATCAAAGACCATCCATTGGTTGATGGCAATAAAAGAACTGGCGCATTTTTGTTCGTTTACTTCTTGGACAGAAACAATTATTTGTATAAAGAAAATGGCGAGAGAAAAATTAATGACAACGCATTGACGGCATTGGCATTACTCATTGCCGTAAGTGATAGACAAGAAAAAGAAAAAATGGTCAAAATAATAACAAATCTTTTATCGTTATAAAACCATGAAAACAGAAATTAAAAAATTAGACAAATCTCAAATTGAAGTGGAATTTAAACTAAGCGCTGAAGAATTTCAAGAATATATTGAAAAGGCGCTTTTACAATTAAAAGACCATGTAAAAATGGATGGATTTAGAAAGGGACATGTACCAGCTAGTATGGTTGAAGAAAAAGTAGGCAAGGAAAACTTGCTTATGGAGGCGGGAGACTTAGCCGTGAAAAAAAGTTACCATGCCTTTTTAAAAGAAAATAACATAGAAGCAATCGGTGAGCCAGACGTGCAAATATTAAAAATTGCTAAGGGCAATCCCCTTTTATTTAAAATAAAAGTTTCTGTGCTACCAGAAATTAAGCTGCCTGATTATAAGGAAATTGTTTCTAAGGTTGATGGAAAAGAAATAACTGTTGAGCCAAATGAAATTGAGGAAGCCTTAAATTATTTGCAAAAGTCTCGGGCAAAGTTTTCACAAGTTAATAGGCCGGCAGAAGCGAAAGATTTTATTGAAATTGAGTATCAAAATAAAGATATAAATGATGGCAAGGAAGTAAAAGATAGATTTATATTAGGCGAAGGCGGATTTTTAAAAGATTTTGAAGATAATGTAATAGGAATGAAAGCAGGTGAAGAAAAGGAATTTATTGCGAAGTTTCCACCCGCCAGCAACGCTGAGCGTAGCTCTGCGGGCTGGGAAAATACTCCCCGAAAAGATTTAGGGGGAAAAGACGGAAGTTTTAAGGTAAAAATGATTTTGGTGCAAAAAATGGAATTGCCAGAAATTAATGACGACTTCGCAAAATCATTAGGTGCCTTTGATACATTAGTGGCTTTGAAAGAAAACTTAAAAGGGGGAATTACTTTAGAAAAACAAGAATCAGAGCGTCAAAGAAAAAGAGGTGAAATATTAAATAAAATTTCAGGAAAAATTGCATTTGATTTACCGGAAAAAATGGTTGAATACGAAGAAAAAAGATTGTTTGAAGATTTTAAAAACCAGATAAGTCAAAATGTAAAAATAGATTTTGGTCAATATTTAGCTTCTATTAAAAAAACAGAAGACGAGATTAAAAAATCATTTAAATTAGAAGCCGAAAAAAGGATTAAAAACTTTTTAACATTAAGGCAAATTGGGAAATCAGAAAGTATAGAAGTTTTAGAGAAGGAATTAGAAGAAGAGATAAGTAAAGTGTTAAAAAGTTATTCAAAAGAACAACTAGAAAAACCCTTCGGCGCGACTCAGGGCAAGTTTGACATAGGTGAATTAAAGGAGTATACTAAAGGAGCGATGTTTAATGAGAAAGTATTTGAAAAACTAGAGAGTTTTTCAAAAATTTGAAATTTACAATTTGAAATTTGAAATCAATTTGAATTTATTAAATAATTAAAACCGTCAAAATTTTCCTTTGTGAAAATTTTGACACTTACTTATTTTAAATTTAAAATTTTAAATTAAAAATTCGAAGTAATGCCAATAGTACCAACTATTGTAGAAAAATCACAACGCGGTGAGCGCGTATACGACATATTTTCAAGGCTTTTAGAAGAGCGCATTATTTTTTTGGCAGGTCCCGTAACTGATATGAATGCAAATGTGGTAATTGCACAAATGCTTTACTTAGTTTCAAAAGACCCTAAAAAAGATATTAAGCTTTATATTAATAGCCCAGGGGGTTCGGTTACAGCGGGTTTGGCTATTTATGATACAATGCAGTATCTAAAATGCCCTGTCTCTACTATTTGTATTGGGCTTACAGCTTCTATGGCTGCCATAATTTTGGCTGCAGGAACAAAAGGCAAAAGATTTGCCCTTCCTAATGCAGAAATATTATTACACCAAGTTTCTGGAGGCACACAGGGCCAGGCAACAGAAATTGAAATTACTGCAAAACAGATTATAAAAATTAAGGCATCTATAAATCAGATTTTGTCAAAACATACAGGCCAGCCAATTGATAAAGTTGAAAGAGATAGCGACAGAGATTTTTATATGACCGCCGAAGAAGCCAAGCAGTATGGATTAATTGATGAAGTAATAGGAACCACCAAATAGGTGCTAGGTTTTAGGTGTTAGATACGAAAAACGTCACCGTATTACATCTAATATCCAACACCAAACACCCAAAACTGAAGTGTCTTATACTAGAGTTCTTTCATATAGTAACCTTTCTACGGTAATTTCCACATTCTAGCTACGGCTTTGTAAAATTTTTCAACGTATCCTGTGGATATGTTTCAAAATTTTTCCTTTGCCTCGTCTAAAATCTGGAAATTTCGTAACGAAAGTTATTATATAAAAGAACTCGTAACTCACCATATTGGATGAGTTTTTTTGTTTGTCCTTTAGCGTGGCTTAAGACAAACAAAAAGTCTCATTAACTTTGAAAGCATTTCGTAATTCAAAGTCATTAAAAATAATTAACTAGTCAAAATTTTTATCTAAAAATTAGACAATAAAATAAAATTATGATCATACCACAAACAATTATTACAGTATTGGGAATATTTTTACCATTAGCGCTAGGTTGTGTTATAGGGTATTATGTGCGCCAGTCATTAGCAAAAAAACGAGCAGGATCTTTGGAAGCAAAGCTTCAAAAGAGAGTGCAAGATGTAAAACAAGAAACAACAGATTTAATAAAAAAATCAGAAGCTAAATCATCAGAAATTATTGAAAAGGCTCAGACAGAAGTTGACCAAAGAAGAAGAGAATTTTTGAAGGCTCAACAAGTTCTTTTAGACAGAGAAAAACTTCTTGATAGTAAAATAGATTCTTTTGATAAAAAAGAATTAGAGCTTCAAACAAAAGTAGAAAAATTAAAAGAAGTAAAAGAAAATTTAGATAATTTAAGGCTTGAAGCCGAAACAAAATTAGAAAAAGTTGCTAGTTTATCGCGCGAGGATGCCAAAAAAGAACTATTAAGTTTAGTTGAAGTAGATTACCAAAAAGATATTTTAGAAAGAATTAAAAAAATAGAAGAGTCAGGCAAAGAAACTTTACAGGCAAGGGCCAGAGAAATAGTTACAATGGCGATTCAAAAGTGCGCGGTTCCTCATACGCAAGAACTTAGCACCACTACCATTACGCTTCAAAGCGAAGACATAAAAGGAAAAATTATTGGCAAGGAAGGCAGAAATATTAAAACTTTTGAAAGGTTAACTGGAGTGGAATTAATAGTTGATGAAACTCCAGAGTCAGTGGTAATTTCATGTTTTAATCCGGTAAGGCGTCAAATTGCTAAAATTGCGCTAGATAAATTAATTGCTGATGGGAGAATCCAACCAGCAAAAATTGAAGAAAAAGTTGCAGAAGCCACCGCAGAAATTTCTCAAAAAATAAAAGAAGCGGGAGATAAGACAATTTATGATATGGGTATTTTAGGGGTGAATGAAAAGCTTATTCAAATTTTGGGCAGACTATATTATAGGACAAGTTATGGTCAAAATGTATTATTACACTCAATGGAAGTAGCTCAAATTGCTGAAACTATTGCAGAAGAATTAGGAGCTAATAGCCAAGTTGCAAAACGTGGCGCTCTTTTTCACGATATAGGTAAAGCGCTTGATCAGCAAATTCAGGGTTCGCACATTGAAATTGGAATTAAGATTTTAGAAAAATATGGAGAATCTGACGCGGTTATAAAAGCAATGCGGTCTCATCATGGGGATTATCCGCATAATTCAATAGAATCTGTAATAGTTACAGTTGCTGACTCAATTTCAGGATCACGTCCTGGAGCTAGAAAAGACACTATAGAAAATTATTTGCAAAGATTAAAAGCGCTAGAAGATATTGCAAATAAATTTGAAGGTGTTGAAAAAACTTATGCTATTCAAGCTGGAAGAGAAATTAGAGTATTTGTGAAGTCAGACAAAGTGGATGATTTAGGAGTACAAAAAATGGCAAGGCAGATTGCTGAAAATATTGAGGAAGAACTAAAATATCCGGGAGAAATTAAAGTAACGGTTATTCGCGAAAATAGGGTTGTAGAATACGCAAGATAATTAATTGAAAACCAAAAACTGCCTAGAAAGGCAGTTTTTGGTTTTTACACTTTTTTATTTTTTATGATATTTGAAATACTCATAAATAAAGATTCAGAATCTAGTATTTGCTTATTTGCGCTATCCCAATCAAATTTTCCGCGTAGGGCTTTTCTGGTATCTTTTTCTTCTGCTGGAATTTCAATATTCTCCATGCCAATTTCGTCGCCATAATAAACAACTTTTGCTCCCAGCACGCTAAATAATAATTTAAAAGATTCAATGATTTTTTCTTTATTTTGCTTAAACATAGTTGTAATCCGCATGGAAATTCCTTTTGTACCAAAAAGATGTTTTCTCTCAGGGTCAAAGTACTGCAAGAGTTTTTCGCGTTCCTTTTCAGAAACCGTTTTTAAGGACATTTCATCGTGGTGGCGTAAAAAATTCAACCAACTGCAATTTTTTGGAATGTCTTTTAGTGTTTTAATAAACTGGTCCAGGTTTTTTGGTTTGTTATTTATAAGCGCCAAAAATACTTGACCGGCTACTGGAAAATTATAAATAAGGTGGCATTCATCGCCATTACCAAAATACTCTTTTGTTTTTTCAATTGATTCATTTACTTCGGCTACTAATACTACATCATCGCGTTTTTTTTCAATGTGAGCGCGTATTTTTTTGACAAGGACATGGGTTTCGGGTAAATCCTCCGACCCAGTTCCCTCTTTTTTTACAATGTGTGAAGCGGCATCTAATCGGAATCCATCAACGCCAATATCCATCCAAAAATCCATAATCTTGGTCATTTCATCAAAGACTTCTTGGTTATCCCAATTCAAATCAGCTTGCTTTGGATAAAACGTTGAAAAGAAATAGTCATCAGTTGCTTTGTTGTAAATCCAGTTGCTAGGCTTTAGATTGCTAAATACGTTTCGCGCTTTTTTAAGCTCTGTTCCGGTTTTACTCCAAAAATAATAATCTCGCTTGTTATTAGTTGTTGAACTGCTGACCTCAACAAACCATAGGTGTTGAGTTGAAGTATGATTTAAGACAAAGTCCACAATTACTTTTATGCCAAGGTCGTGGGCACTTTTGGCAAATATTTTAAAATCTTCAAGGGTTCCTAATTCTTGCCGGATACCGGTGTAGTCGGAAATATCATACCTATCATCAATCATAGGTGAAGGGTAATGAGGAAGCACGTGAATGCAGTTGATGCCAAGAAGCTTGAGGTAATCAAGTTTTTGAGTCAGTCCATTAAAATTATCAGCAAATTTATCTACATAAACTTCGTAAATAATTGCGCTTTTCCACCAAGGTTTAGTTGAAGATGGTGTCATTTTATTATATTTCTTTAAACCAAGCTTATCATTGTAAGAAGTGAAAATCAAATAAAAAAACCGCTGGATTATTCCGCACGGTTATAAATGTCATGTTTTACTGAAAGAAGATCAGTATTCTTATTTTTCGAGAAGAATTGCCTAAATTTTGATAGACTATTCATGTGCGTCCATCTAGCTGCAAATTCATCACAGAATCGCTCTACTGATTGACATAGCGCATCCCCTTCTTTTGCTAGTTCTTCAAAAGGAGAACAGAATACTTTTTCTGGGCCAATATTTACTGGTGGAGCTTGAGTAAGGTCGCAATGAAAGGTATGGCCAATTTCATGCCCAAAAGTGAAAAGCAATTCTTCAGCTTTATTGTACCCCATTAAAAAGTGGTCAATTAGATCGCGGTCTACCACCAATAAAATACCAAATTCTTTTACTGTGATATATCCAGCTGCAATATTATACCAAAATCTTACCTTTTTAATCCCCCTTTCTTCTAGTTGTTGTTCTATTGATTTTTGATGTGCTAAAGCAAGCCAATCATCTGCTACTTGCACCCATGGAAATTCAGGAAAAATGCTTTTGAGAGAAAAAAGCCAAGACATAGTTTACTCCATAAAAAAGAGCTTGGTTACTGTTTGAGCGGGATAGTGGACGACGCTAGGAACCTATTGGCACACTTCTACCGACGCTTCTTTATACCTAATTTATCACTTAAAGAGAAAAAAATCAAATGAAAAAAAGTCGTTTGGAAAACCCAAACGACATAGTTTTAATTATAATAAATCAATTTGATACCAAAATTTGTCTTGGCCCTTTTTATACCATTGGGTGTGTATCCCGATCTTTTAAATCCCATTGCTTCATAGAACTTTATAGCACCCTTGTTGTCAGTATTAACACAAAGACTTATGTGTCCACCAAGACCAATTTCATGAAATACATGCCAGACTAAAGCATTGCTAATACCTCTGCGTTTTTCTTTCACATTTTTTTGGACCATATAGTGGGAGACTTTATCTCCCATATTTTCCATGATGATAAATCCAAAGACATCTTCATTGATAATTGCCAGGTAGTCATAAAATATATCAGTGAGTTCAAGCATCTTCAATTTCTGTGCACTTCGTTTTGATGGTCGCCCATCAAGATTAAGAGCTTGTTCAAAATACATCGGTTCATATTGGACAATTTGCAAATCTTGCATTGATTTCTCCTTGAAAAGAGCTGTGAAAATTTGAGCTCAAATTTTTGAGCGGGTAAGGGGGAAGCTCATCGTTAAACATCTTTTTTAATTTTCTTCTTCCAGCTCCGTTTTTCCAATACAATTCTCGTTTCTTAGCTTTTTGAGAAGTTTCAAATTTTTCAGAGAATAAAAGCTTAAATGGAATTCTCTTTTTAGTTGATTTATTCTGACCAGAGTCATGTTCTATTAATCTTCTTTCCAGATTATTAGTATATCCCACATATGTTCGATTATCTTTTAGACTTTGGGTTACATAAATGTAAAACATAATGGGGGAGCGGGTAAGGGGAGTCGAACCCCTCTCATAAGATTGGAAATCTTAGGTAATACCGATATACGATACCCGCCTTTGGTTCGCTGAAGCGAACCTTTGGCGAGGCAAGCCCGCAAGGTTTGCGAAAGCGACAATTGATATTATAGTCTCAAAATCTTATAAAATCAATATATATTCTTGAATTCTTTTGATATTAAATAATCCACCGGAGCAAAATTATCGGTTAGTAGTGGGTATTTAGTAAAGTCAAATCGATCTAAATTTATTTGTTTTTCGGCTAACCCACTAATTACATAATTTTTATTATCTTTTATTTTTTCATCATTAAAATTAATGATATCACTCCCGTTATACCCCACAAAAATTAAGTTTTGCAGTTTAGGAGAATCTTTTGAATTTACCGCAAAAAAGTAACTATTGTTAAACACGCTTTTAAATGTTTTTATTTCTGATAGCGCAAATGATGCTGGTTTTTGGGGCAAACTCCCCACTACATTTGCGATAAACACACCATTATCACTTAATTTTTCTTTTGCCATTTTGAAGAATTCTTGCGTAGTTAAATGCTCGGGTATTGAAGAAAAGGAAGCATAGGCATCGCTGAATATTAAATCATATTTTTTATTGGTATCATGTAAAAATCTTCGGCCATCTTGGGCAAAATTATTTAATTTTGGATTATGTGGAACATTAAAATATTGTTTTCCTAATTCAAAAATTAATGGGTCTATTTCGGCAACATCAACATTAACATCAGGCATATTTTTTAAAATATCTTTTGGAACAGAATAAGCTCCCCCGCCTATAGCTAAAACTTGTGTTATATTTTGGTTAAAAATTTGATATAATACATAATATTTTGTGTATTCATAAGCTAATTCATCAGAGTCAAGAAATTCTGCGGCTGACGAGTTGCGGTCTTGAACTAAAAATCTAGTTGGTTTTTCATTATATATGCCTTCATAAATAGTAATTTTTTGGTATAAACTATCTTTGCTATAAGTAACATTTTTGAGGTTTAAAGAAAAAGAATTTATAAAAAACAAAGAAGTAATACATACGACTACTCCTAAAAAAGTTTTTAACCGAAGGTGTGCTTTAAGGTTTCCAAATAGTCCTAAAATAATAAGTAAAAAACCGGTACCCAAAATAATTTTATCAATTCCAAAGTTAGGTATTAATAAAAATCCAGCAGCTAAACTTCCAAAAATACTGCCTAGTGTTGACCAAAAGAATATTTGACCAGATACGCTCCCGATGCCCATTTCCTCTAGTCTCACTTTCTGAAGTTTTATTGCAAAAGGAGATAGCATACCAAGTAAAAAGCTTTGTAAAAAAAATAATAGTACTGATGAAATAATAGGACCTTGTATTATGGGAAGCTTATACCCAAGCGTAGATAAAAAAATAAGACCAAATAAATGTAAAAAAATAACGGCAAAGCCGCTAGCGGTAATAATGTTATAAAATAAACTTTCTTTTGGATATTTATCAGCTATTTTGCCTCCAGTATAGTAACCAAGGCTTAATGCCGCAAGCACCACACTTATTACCGAAGACACCGTAAAGATAGTGTTGCCAAAATAAGGAGACAAAATACGAATTGCAGTTATTTCAACAACTAACACGCATGCACCAGTTATAAATACGAAAAAAGGTATGGTGAATTTTTTATAAAAATTCAAAGTTTAAAAATCAAAAATCAAAATGACAATTTAAAATTAAAAATTCATCAAAATTTTATTTCATAAAATTTTGATACCTTAATTTTACACTTTGCACTTTGCATTTTGAATTAGTTTTTATTAGTCGGGGTACTCGGACTCGAACCGAGATCAAACGCTCCCAAAGCGTTCGTGCTGCCATTGCACCATACCCCGATGTATAATGATATAATAGCGGGAAAAGTTCGGTTTGTCAAAAAACATAGTGCATGACTGGTAGTTAGTTGTAAAAATCGAACATATATAGTATTATTTAATAATAGTATGAGTTCGATTTATGAAACTCCAACAAAAAATCCAAGCAATTGATTTACGAAAATCTGGAAGGAGTTACGGTGAAATTCGAAGAGAAATAAAAGTTTCTAAGGCTACTTTAAGTCTATGGTTAAGAGATATTGTGCTCACACCCGAACAGGAAGATAGAATTTATGTTGAATTAAAGCAAAAAAATGCGTATAGAATGGCGAAAGCTAATCAAAGAAAAAGGATTGAAGGCACTGAAGAAATCATTAAAAAAGCTAAAAAAGAAGCTGTAAAACTCTTCAAAAACCCTTTATTTTTGCCTGGTTTAATGTTATATTGGGCAGAAGGAGATAAATCAGAATTGCATGAACATGTCAAATTCACCAACGCTGATCCCAGAATGATAAAATTTATAATGAGATGGTTTAGGGAAATTTGTAAAATTCAGGAAGAAAGGTTTAGGGTATGTATTCATATACATTCTCTTCATGTAAAAAAAGATATAGAAAACTACTGGTCTGGAGTTACGGGCATCCCTATTTCACAATTTCACAAAACACAAATAAAGCAGACCTCCTTAGGGCAGAGAAAAAATAAAATTTACGAAGGGACTTGCGCGATAAGTACTGGAAATAAAAACCTTTTCAGAAAAATTAAGGGTTGGAAAATTGGATTTATGGAAAAAATGAATATAACAGAGTAACAGTGATGCCCTCGTAGTTCAATGGATAGAACGAAAGGTTTCTAACCTTTTAATGTAGGTTCGATTCCTACCGAGGGCACAAAAAGAATTATAAATATTATGGCGGCTATAGTGTAATGGTTCGCACTGGAATCTGTGGCATTCCCAGAACGGGTTCGAATCCCGTTAGCCGCCCACACTTAGCATGGAGCGTAAATCCCGCTAGGCTTCTATTTTACTTTGTAAAAATTATGGAAAATATCATAGAAATAAAAAATCTTACTAAAAAATACGGAAATTTTACCGCAGTAGATGACATTTCGCTTAATGTTAAAAAAGGAGAAGTGTTTGCTTTTTTAGGACCCAATGGCGCAGGAAAAACTACTACTATAAAAATGTTGACTACACTTTTAAAACCAACTTCTGGCGAAGTATTTCTTGGCGGACATAATGTAACTGAAAATCCCCATGAAACTAGAAAGTCTTTTGGTATTGTGTTTCAAGATCCAAGTTTAGATAATGAATTGACCGCATATGAAAATATGCAATTCCATGCAATTTTGTATGGTCTAAAAAAAGAAATTTATCAAGAAAGAATTATTAAACTTTTTTCACTTGTTGAACTTTACGACAGAAAAGATTCATTCGTTAAAAATTTTTCAGGGGGAATGAAGCGACGACTAGAAATTGCCAGAGGGCTTTTGCATAATCCAAAAGTATTGTTTTTAGATGAGCCGACCATTGGACTTGATCCACAAACAAGAAATCATATTTGGGAATATATTAATAATTTAAATAAACAAGAGAACGTTACTATTTTTTTTACTACTCACCATATGGAAGAGGTTGAGCGTATTGCAAAAATGGTTGCCATTATTGATCACGGTAAAATTATTATTAGAGGAACCATTGAAGAAATTCTCAAAAAAGCTGGGGCAAAAAAACTTGAAGACGCTTTTATATCGTTAACGGGAAGCAAAATCAGGGAAGAATTAGCGAATGTGGGGAAAAACCAAATGCGAATTTCTAATAAATTAATGCGTTAGTATTAGAGAATAGAAAGTAGTAAATAGAAAATAGAATCGTAACGTTTCGTAATTCTAGATTCTACTTTCTAGATTCTAGATTCTCAAATTATGAATGCAATTTATATTCTGTGGTTGCGACAATTAAAAAGATTTATACGGAAAAAAGCTAGCATTGTAGGGGCCATTGGCCAGCCTATTATTTTTTTATTGGCTATTGGTTTTGGTTTTGGCCCAGTATTTGCCAAAGCAGGCGCAGGCAACTATATTCAGTTTTTAGCTCCTGGAATTATTGTTATGTCAGTGTTATTCACCTCTATTTTCACCGGTTTAGAAATTATTTGGGATAAGCAATTTGGTTTTTTAAAAGAAACATTCGTGGCGCCAGTTTCTCGGTTTGAAATTCTTTTAGGAAAAACATTGGGCGGGGCAACGGTAGCCATGATTCAGGGAATCCTTGTTTTTTTAATTACCCTTATTGCCGGGTTTAGGCCGCATTTAAGTACACTGCCATTAGCATTTTTATTTTTGTTTTTAGTAGCGATGCTTTCATCAGCGCTAGGAGCAGCCATTGCCGCCCGATTAGATGATATGCAAGGCTTTCCCCTTATTTTTAACTTTTTGGTGCAACCCTTATTTTATCTTTCTGGCGCCATTTTTCCAATAAAAAATTTGCCTCCTGTTTTGGATTTTATCACAAAAATCAATCCTTTTTCTTATGGTGTTGATGGTTTGCGTTACGCTTTTAATGGAGTAAATGTGTTTCCTCCTGCTTTAAGCCTTACGGTTCTTTTTGGAGTAACCATAGTAATTCTTGCCGTTGGGGCATATCAATTTTCAAAAGTACAACTGTAGTTATAAACGAATTTCCACGAATTTATAACGAATTTTCACGAATCACGAATCAAAAAAACAGCCCTGACTTTTTAAGTCGGGCTGTTTTTTTGTTCTAATCCTTTTTTCTTGGTGCTAAAGATTATATCACGACGCGCTTCTGTTCTTTTATCTTCAATTTTATGAAGTTTCTTCTTTAGATAATACATGGCATCATTAAAGGTATTAAAACCACGAAAATCTTCAAAATTTAATCTTTCTTCTGTTGTTGGTTCAAGTTCGTATTTGAATTTTCGACATTCGTATAAGATATCATCTACTTTGTTAAACCCTTCATAAATAAATTTTTTTATCACTTCTTCGGCTTCCGCTCTAAGTTCATTGTGTTCGTCAAGAATAATTTTTTCAATTTTATCAAACCTCTCATCCATTTTATCAAATCTCTTATCTACTTTGTCAAACTTTTTATCCATATATTCTTGATTACTATCAAAAACTTTAAGCATAATGCCCACTACTTCGCTAAGAGTTGTAACTTTTTTATTTTTCTTTATCACAATCTCATTATACTTTTACAAATTTGCATGTCAAATATATGTATATTTACTCCTTTTCGTCTAAGGTTACTTTTAATATTAACTCTTGCTTATCCCGTAAAATTTTAAAACTGGTTTCTTGTCCTATTTTGCACTTTTGTAAAATGTCTGCCAGAGAGTTTTTTATGGTAATTTTTTCCCCATTGCATTCTAAAATAATATCAAATTCTTTAATACCTGCTTTGTCGGCTGCCGAACCCTTAATTACTGGTGGCTCTCCCAATGCTTCTCTTACCACTAACGCGCCATTTTCTACAGTTAATTTATTAGCTTGCGCCATTTCTTTAGATAATAAAACATATTTTATTCCCAAAAAAGGAACCACAATTTTTCCATATTTTTTTACCTCTTCTAAATCTTTTTTAGCATAATTTATAGGAATGGCAAATCCTATATTTTGAGCTCCCATAATCATTGCAGTGTTAATTCCAATAACTTTGCCTTGCATATTTACCAAAGGCCCTCCAGAGTTGCCAGGATTAATTGCGGCATCAGTTTGTATTAAGCCTCGTAAATTTTGCATTTGATGGTCTACTCCGCCAAACGCTGTAATATAGCGCGAAAGACCAGAAACAATTCCCGCTGAAATAGTATCATTAAACTCGCCAAGAGCGTTTCCTACGGCTATTACTTCTTCGCCTAATTGGATTTTATCGGAATCAGCTAGATTAATATGGGATAAATTTTTACTGTCAATTTTTAAAACAGCAACATCATTTATAGGATTACGGGACAAAACTTTGGCAGGGTGTTTATGTTTTGGGTCTATTATAACAGTATAATCAGCTGTAGTATCGGCTACCACATGATTAGAAGTCAAAACATATCCATCGGAAGAAATAATAAATCCCGACCCTCCGCCAATCTGCGTTTTTTCTGTTTTTCCTTTGCCATCTTTTTGCACCATGGGCATAATATATTCTTTTCCTCCGTAAGGAAAACTATAAAAATCTTCTACCTTAGGTAAATCCCTTGAAACAACAACAGTTATTACTGCTGGGCAAACTTTTTTGGCAATTGATACTATAGGGGATTTTTTTCTCATTAACATGCGTTAATTATATAATGAAAGGCACTGTTATTGCAAATGGGGTATTTTTTGGCTATGATTACATTAATAATTTAGCACTCGTAGTTTCTCGCTACGTCATCGCTACGCGAGATCTAGCGAAGCTATGGCGAGATCTGGCGTAGCCAGACAAATTGCCCTCGTAGTTCAATGGATAGAACGGCCCCGTCCTAAGGGGCAAATATGGGTCCGATTCCTGTCGAGGGCACCATCAAATAATCCAGTTCTTTTACAATAGGCCTACTGATTAAAGGTTTTCCTATTGCAACTTCAAGATTCCGACTGTTTGGTCCGCAGGACATCATGAAGGTTGAATCTTGCATCTTCTCTACGGAAATTTTTAATCAGTAGGTCTAATTTTTCGCAACAACAATTCTGTAAAGGAGAAGTAATGGATACCTTGCAAGAAAATGTTTTGTGGGATTTTTCTGATTTAATGAATAGCTTTGGAGATGAAAGAAATAGTAAAGGTGAAAAAATTCTTTTATATCTTTTTCCTGCGCAACAAAGAATAGAGCTTGAAAAAAGAGGCATTCATTGTATTGTGGCGCAGAATTATTCAAAGAAAAATCATGAATTTATCTTCTCATTTGTCAGCAGAGGAAAAATAGATCAAATAAGTTGCCAGATAGGCAAAAAGTTAATTTTTTCTAATAAAAAAATTATAGGGGAATTAATGTCTTTAGAACAGTTAAGCAGAATAATAATTAGTAAGATTAGGGAATTTATGTGAATCTTACTAAAATCGTCCTCGATTGTGATATTGTATGTCATAATCGAGGTTTTTATTTTGAAAAAAGCAGAAATGACTTTAACCTTGACTAAGGGTCTTAAATAGACTACAATAAACCCAGTTGTGAATAACCTAAAATAGGGGGATATATGTCCTATTATAGTCGTAATTAAGCTAAAAATAGGTAAAATTATGATCGAAAGTGATAATTCTGTGCCTTTACGTAAGCACACAAAAGTAAAAATGTTTTTGCCGGCAATAGTGCTGGTTGCATCTTTTCGCTATTCATTTTTATTTACAACTGGAATAATAGTAGGATATATTACTTGCAAGATTTTTTGTCACTATTTTGTTCATAATGGCAAAATTAATTCTATTTTTTTAGATTATGGAAAGTGGAAAGTACATTTACATCACTGGATTATAGGTATTATTATTTTAGCAGTGGCGTTGGTTTTAGATCATTTTTACTTACCAACATTTTTTGCAGGAGCTGTTTGCGGAATGATTATTCAAGATATTTATGATTATAATGATTGGCATAAGGTCATTGTGAAAAACGAAGATTATGAAACAAAATAGTTAAATATAATATATTTTAAAAATGCCCTAAGTAAAACCGAAGGGCATTTTTGATAAAAGGAGGGGTGCCGGAGCGGCTTAACGGAATAGTTTCGAAAACTATGACTCGCAAGAGTCTCGTGAGTTCAAATCTCACCCCCTCCGCCAAAAAACGAAATCAGCTTCAAAAACCCATTCTGAAATTTTAACCAAAAGGCACCGCCAAAACGTTGAGTTTTTGACGGAATTGAGCTAATATGACGCTATGTCTTTCATTATAATATTACTATTAGTAATAATATTAGTTTTGGCCATTTTGAGCTGTTTTTTGTTTTTAAATTCTAGAAAATTAAATAAATCAATTGATATATTATTGGAAAAAGGAAAGATAAAAGATTTAAGAGATGTGCTTTTTTCCCATATTGAGAATACAAAAGAAGTAGATTTAGAATTAAAAAAAGTAATTGATAGAATAAAATCTTTAGAAGAGATTGCAAGAATAGCTTTTCAAAAAATTGGAGTTGTAAGGTTTAATCCATTTACAGATTCAGGGCCAAACCAAAGTTTTGTCATAGCATTATTAGATAACCAAAATAGCGGGTTTGTAATTTCAAGTATTTTTATGAAGGATGGCAGTAGGGTTTACGCCAAACAAATAATAGATAGTAAATCAGAATATACATTATCAAAAGAAGAAAAAGAAGCCATTTCCCGAGCTATCAAAAATTAAAAAATCAAAAATCAAAGTTCAAAATTTAGGTATCAGAAATTTGCTTTGCAAATTTCTGATGAATTTTATAATTTTAAACTGTCATTTTGCATTTTGTGTCTTAAGACGAACTTGTTTCATATTTGCATTTTGAATTATTATGGTTAAAAAAACTAAAAAAATAATAAAAGATATTATCAAGCGGTCACCAGTAGTGGTCGTTTTGGGTCATGTTGACCATGGGAAAACTAGTATTTTAGATGTGATTCGCAAGGATTACTCAAAAGCCGCCCCCGGAGGGGGCGAACCTCGCCCAGTTGCTGGGCGGGAGTCTGGTGGCATTACCCAGCACATTGGGGCATATGAAGTAGTTCATAATGAAAAGAAAATAACCTTTATTGATACTCCGGGTCATGAAGCTTTTTCAGCAATGCGAGCCCGAGGAACCAGTGTTGCCGATATAGCCCTTTTAGTGGTAGATGCGGCTCAAAGCGTTCAACCTCAAACTAAAGAGGCAGTCATAGCAATAAAAAAAGCGGGAATCCCCATGATTGTGGTATTAAATAAAATTGATATTCCTACCGCTGACCCCCAAAAAATTAAGAGAGAACTTTCAACCATAGATGTATTGGTTGAATCTATGGGTGGGCAAATACCATCGGTTGAGGTTTCAGCGCGAGAGAAAAAAGGCATTGATGAATTGTTAGAAATTATTACTCTAGTTTCTGATATGCAAGAGTTAGTTTTGGATATTGATTCGCTTGTTGAGGGCATTGTCATAGAGTCATATATGGATAGCCTTAAAGGCCCCGTTGCAACGGTCATTGTCCAAAAAGGCATTTTAAAAATAAAAGATATTATTGCCACTGATTTAGCAATGGCCAAAATAAAATCTCTGCAAGATTTTCAGGGGAAGGAAATCAAAGAGGCTTATCCTTCTTGCCCAGCCATTATATTGGGGTTTACTACGGTTCCGGGCGTTGGAGAAAAGTTTAAAACCTATGCAAGCGAAAAAGAGGCTTTAGAAAAACTTAAAATAGAATCGCAAAAAAGAGAGATTAATTACAATGTGCTAGATATTAATTCTACTAAAAAAGTAGTAAATGTTATTTTAAAAGGGGATGTGTTTGGATCACTAGAAGCTATTGACGGCATGTTAAAAAATCTTCCCCAAGATCAAGTGACATTGAGAATTTTAAAAGCTGAAGTAGGAGACATTAATGAGTCAGATGCAAAATTAGCCGAAATGTCTAATGCCCAGATTATAGGGTTTCGGGTAAAAATAAATCCAGGAGTTTTACAGTTGTTAAAAAACGACGAAAAAAAGAAGGTAAGGATAAAAACTTTTGAAGTAATTTATGAATTAATCCAAGAGGCAAGAAATGGAATGGAGCGATCTTTGGAAGTGGAAGTAACCAGAAAAGATGTGGGAAAATTAAAAACGTTATTGGTATTTTGGGCAGAAAAAAACCGCCAAATTGTGGGCGGAAAAATCACCGAAGGCGAATTTAAAAAAGGGTTGAAAGTTGATATTTTCAGAGAAGACCCTTCGACAGGCTCAGGGCAGGTGACAAAAATTGGTTCCGGCAGAATTATTAACCTTCAGCGCGATAAAAAAGATATAGAAAAATTGAAAAAAGGAGACGAAGCGGGAATTTTATTTGAGGGTAACGTCAAAATTGAAAAGGGAGATATCGTGGTGGCATGGGTGGAGGAACGACAGAAGGGAGTGTTATAGTGAATTATTCTAATTAACCTAATTATTCTAGTTGTTCTAAATAATTGAAATTTTTGTAAGAAAAAAGTCTTGATGCGACGAAACACCAAGACTTGCGCAAGTTTGACTATGAGCTATTTTCCATTATCTAGCCCTTATCCTCTTTGTTAATTATATCATATATCAAGTATATTTGTCAATAGCTGAAAGCGGAAACAACAAAAGGCGACTATTTTAAGCTTATTTTTT
>MHOR01000033.1:25538-37712 GCA_001821915.1 Candidatus Staskawiczbacteria bacterium RIFCSPHIGHO2_02_FULL_34_10
AAAGTAAATTCTCTACTAGAAAAAGAAATAAGCAGTATTATTTTGCGTGATTTTGCGTTTCCCCAAGCTATGGTTACCCTTACCTATGTTGATGCTACGGCTAATTTAATTGAAGCTCGCGCATATATTTCTGTGATGCCCGATGATAAAGCAGATAAAGTAATAGCTTCGCTTAACAAGGGTATTTATAGTGTTCAGCAAAAAATAAATAAGAGGCTGAACATGAGACCAATCCCTAAAATTAAGTTTATAAAAGATGAAAAAATCAGCGAAGCTGCTAAGATTGAAAAGTTACTGGAGAAGATTAAAGACAATTGGAATTAGCTATAAAAGTGCTAAGATTATAATAAAATAGGGCCACGTAGCTAAGTAGTAAAGCACTTCTCTGCAAAAGAAGTATACGCCGGTGCGATTCCGGCCGTGGCCTCATACTTGACAAAAACAAGCCCGAGTGGCGGAACGGTATACGCACAACACTTAAAATGTTGCGAGGTTTCCTCATGTGGGTTCGACTCCCACCTCGGGCACCAGTCGGCTCTTATTATAATTTTCCCTTCATTTTTGAAGGTTTTTATCAGTTTTGTAGGTTCGGTTCGGACTATTTTCTTGTCTTTTACCCAAAATCCATCAAAGAAAAGTGATAAGTACAAACGCTTAAGCTCATAAGGAGCTTTTTTGTATGCTTGATAAATATCTCTCGCAAGCAACAAAACTTTCCTGATGGTTTCAAAATCTATCTCATTCTTTTTTTCTAATTCGTAGATTTGTTTGTTCAAAATACCTTCTTCTTCCTTAAGTCGTATTTTTATTCTTGCATAATCATCGTCTTCAAGTACTCCACTAATTAGTTTTCGTTCTGCAACTTCTCTATCTTTATCAATTTTGAGCTTTTTATTGAACAAGATTCTGACCTCGTGATTCTTTTCTTTTTTCTGGTCTTCGTAAAATCTACGCAGTTTGCCGTTAACCGCTTCAATAAAAGTGTTGCTGAATTTAATTGTCTTAAATTGCTCCTCAACCTGCTCCTCTAAATCTTCAACCTGCACATTTTGCCCCTTATTACTGTGCCTTACTACTTTATGGGAGCAATGGTAATAATTGTGCGTTTTACCAATGCGATGCTTTTCAGCCGTGTATCTTCCAGTTTTACAAATATCACAGAAGATAAAACCGCGAAGCAGAAAATTGTTTATCCTGCGACGGCTTCGGTGTAAATTGTGAGCATCCATAATGTTGAGTATCTGTAGATGTTCTTCTTTGGTTATCATCTTTTCATGGCTTCCCATTTTTTCCTGTCCCTTAAACCTGATTATTCCAGCGTAGAATGGGTCTCTCAAAATACGAATCATACAACTATTTGAAATTCGTTTGCTATTCCTTGAAGTTAATCCTTTTTCATTCATGACATCTGCGATTTCCAAAGCCGAATAGTTGCCAGTAAGATACATTTTTAGTGCCTCTTTTACTAAATCAAACTTTGTAGAATCTTTGACAACTATGCCCTTGGTTTTGCTTTTTTTGAGCAAATACTCCTCTTTATCCACATAACGACTTCCAACATCCTCTATAATGCCATTTTCATCTACCCTCTTATTAAGATAACCAACAGGAGCCCATCCAGGAAATCCGCCCATCTCAAACTTTGTCTGCATTCCTCGTTTCGTTTTCCTGCCATTAAGCTGTGAGAATAATTGATTAACACCAGCTAAAATTGTATCAACTACTTGTCCTTCTGGACTATCGTCTAACATGGGCTGTGTGACAGCAATAAGTTTGACGCCAGACTTTCTCAAAACGGTTCTGATTGCAAAATGCCCCTCGGTACTTCGTGCCAGCCGGTCTGTTTCGGTTATAACCACGCCATCAATAGATTTATCATCCATACATCGGTCTAACATATCTTGCAGGGCAGGTCGGTTAAGATTAGTAGCACTTCTGCCTTCGTCTTTGTATACAGCTACAACCCTATATTTTTTACTATCAGCAAAATCACGGCAAAGATTTTCTTGCGACATGATGGAGTTGTTGTTTTTCGCCTGCTCCTCGGTACTGACACGACAATAAATCAGGACATTTTCAATTATTTTTTCATCGTTCGTCTGCATTATTTTTTAACTGATAATTTTATTTTAAGTTCTATCAATAATTAAATAAACTCATTTCTGCGGATAACCTGTTACTGCCCCTGTTCTCACAATACACCAGGCATTGTTATTGACTCTGATACTCACAGTCAAATTAACTTCCTAGATTCCTGAATGGCTATAGTAAATAAAAAATTAGGAAACTGATAATTAAAGTGTTAACAAGGCTGTTATGCACTTTTATCTTTTAGTTATTTAGATTCCTAGAATCCTAAACCTATATAGGATGAGGAAACTAGGAAGCTGTTTGTTGCCCCTCTTTTTCTTTAGCTACCCAGTAAAACGGCTTGCCATGGGCTTCCTTTTTTGAAGCTACCTTGCCTTCGTGGATTAGCTCCTTCAAAGCTGAACCAAGCGAATCTCTACCAATTTCGCCTTTCATGGAGTCGTGTATTTCATTGAATGTTGCCCTTCTATCTATCAAAAACTTCAACACTTTTTCTTTGGCAGTTTCAGCTTTAGATAATTTCAGTTGCTGTGGCTCTTCGCCCATATACTCAAATTGAACGAGCCCATCTTTTTCAACCATTTTCACAGTAAAAGCCTTTATTTTACCTCTGCCCTTTCTTGATTTTCGTTGGATAACTGCCATCGTCATTTCACCCTCAGATTCGCTTCTCTTTGTGATAATGATATGAGAGTCAATCCTGCCAAAAATTGCCGAGGAGCCACGCATACTTTGCTCTGTCCCATTTGAATAATTTTTTGAGTCCTTGCGGTGGTGATGTATGAATACGATAGTTGCCTGAGTTTCCACAATAACTCTTTGGAAAGAACGCATTACTTTGCCAATATCTCTGGCGCTATTTTCATCACCACTGAATATAGCGGCAAACGGGTCAAACACCACAAGCCCTATCTCTTTATTTTTAATTACTCCAATAAGCGAATCAGTGTCTTCTTGGCTATCAATCATTATGCCTTGTTGCGATAAAGTATGAATTATTACATCGTTCTTAAACCCTACTAATTTGTATCGTCTAGCCATTTCATATTTACCACCTTCTTCATCCACAAAAAGAACGTTTGCTTTTTGGGCTTTATACATTCCCAATAAGGGTTGCCCATATACCACGCAATAAATTAAATACATTACAAACCATGTCTTGCCTGATTCTGGGTGTCCTGTAATAGCAATAATGCTTTTTTCTGGCACCAATTTTTCCACTAGGAATGGGTATTCCTTTATGTCCATTGCTAGTAATTCACCCAAGGTATATGGCACGAATCTATTAACATTGTCCATTTCTCTTTTTAATTCGTCAAAATTGTTTTCCATTTTTATATTATTTAATAATTATTGTTTAAAAATCTGACTGCTTCTATAAAATTAAGGTTGAGAAATTCCATTACGAAATTGATAGAGTTTCCACCTTTCCCGCAAGCACCAAAGCAGTAGTAGCTATTTGTTTTGGTGTAAGTGCGAAAAGACGGTGTTCGTTCTCTGTGAAAAGGACAAAGCCCTGAAAAACCATCTCCAACCTTTTTTAATTTAATGTGCCGACCGATAACACTTTCTATTGGCTTTGCCAGAGCCCGATTCTTTTCTTCTTCACTAACGCCTTTTGTCCTGTTATCACTTCTGTTCTCAGGGACTACCACTAAATCCTGTAATCGCCTTAACTGACTTTTTATATCCAATAAATCTTGCCCTGGGAAAAACATGATTACTAACTCCAAAAACCAACCATCTACCTTACCTTTTATTCTCTCAAATGCTTCTCTGATGGATTTTTCAAGTTGCCTTTTTGTGATTTTTAATTCTTCAATCTTTGGCAAGATATACAGCCCTAATGCTTCGGGGAAAGTAGCCAGCCATTCCCTTTCTGATAGTGGTGGAAACAACTTCTTATGTTCCTCTTCTAATTTTTTGAAATACTCATTTTCAAGGTTCTCGTTAACGCTTTTTTCCATTAATTCTTTGTTCATTGTCTTTTTTAGATTTTTCTTTCTGCGACCTTTCTTCAAATTGCACCTGCCTCAAAAGAAGACCTGCAACTTGTTCGGCAAGTTGGTCTATTTGTTGGTTAATGTTTTTTTCTTTTTTCTTCGCCATGCTTTTACTTCTAATGGCGAAAATTCACAGAAAAATAAAAACCCTCGTAATTGAGGGTCTTAAAAGGTTGGTGAATTCACCAGCCAATACTTTTAGTATTTTCCTGGCGACTGGTCTTTGTAAAACTTTTCTATTTCAGCATCATTATTTTGGCTATGAAAATCTTTTTTAAGTGACGAAACCCCATTATTTTCTGGCACCAAATGCATTTTAATTTTGTAGGATTTTTCTTGGTTATAATCCCAAAATGGTTGTGCATCAATTTGAAAGTACGCTTTTAATGAGTCTGCTAATAGCTGTTTTTGCTTCTTGACCGTGTTTATTTGTTTAAGAGGTAAATTGTGATTATTCTGCCAGGAAAGTTCACCGTTTTTTATTGCGAGCAATTGCAAAAGTGTCCATTGCTTGTTTGGCAATTTCTTTTTTTCATCCTGAAAACCCATTACTTCGTAGGTTGTTTGCAAGATTTTGTTTCGGAATTTAATAATTACTTCTTGGTCATTAAGAAAAATTATTGTTATTTCTTCCCACTTCAAGCCATTAGGAAAGTTTTGCAATTGTATTTTTTTAGCTTTTGATTTTGCGAGAATAACTTTTTCTTCAAAACCCCTTATTTTAAGCTCTGGTATTTCTATAATTTTTATCTCATTTGTGGAATTTCCCTGAGTACTATTCTTTGGCAGTAAATCTAAAAGTTTTCTTTTGAATATTCTATATTTCTTGATAAAATCATCAGACAAGACAATGGATTCAATTATATAACTATCATCTTTTGGTTTTTTATAACTTAATATAATTGATTCCGATAACAAAATACCTAAGATTTTTCTTAAAGTAACAGGGTCAATTTCCGATTCTTCTAATTTTACTTCTACCGCCAAAGCAGGTTCTAATTCTCGGTCTGAATAACTATCTTCGTTTCCATAATAAAAAGATATCTCCTTGGTATTAAGGTCTGATTCCTCTTTAATCTTATCCAAAACTCTAATAATTTTCTTTATTGTATTTTCAGAAAAATCTGAGTATTTATCTTTCATATAACTTTATTTTATACTGCCAGTTTATCGCATCCTTTTCAAGCAAAAATCTGGAAAGTATGATAAATAAGTGATAAAGTAAAAGCAACAATTTAATAATGTTGCCTAACCCTCATTTGCAAAAATAAGGTATGGCAAAAAGTCAGGTAATGCATAAAGAACCCATCATGGGGTCGCATTACCTGCCGTACAAGGAAACTTGTATGAGTAGCTTCGGCTACTACCTGTGGTGGGCTTTTTATTGCCACTGATTTAATGGATTATCTTAAATACTATAATTTAGAAAAGTATTTATTTAAGGAAGTTAATAATAGATTTCATAAAAATCATTACCTAACTGCTGAAGATTTTTTCTGTATCGTAATTTGGAAAGCTAACAGAGCAAAAACAAAAATAAAGAACCGACTATTAAAAATAGACAGCAACCTTCAGAAATCAGTTAAAGATTTAACATCTTCAATTTATCAAGAAAAAGATACAGAAGACCGATTGGAAATTATGCTGAGTAAGAAATGGGGTTTTTCACTGCCTATGGCAACTGCTATTTTGACGGTGCTATACCATAAAGATATTTCCGTGTACGATGTCCGCGTGAGGGCAGAGCTAAAATTAAAAGAAATCTACACCACAGAGCAATACTTTGATTATTTTTTACCAGCAGTACAAAAGTTTGCAAAAAGCCATAAGCTAAATCTTAGGAACGCTGATAGATATTTATGGGGAAAATCATTTTACGAAGACCTTAAGAGGTTGGTTAATTGAAAGAAAGAACCAATAATAAAATAAAAAGATATGATAACACTACTTATTTTAATCGTCTTACTGCTCGTTTTTTACAAAGAAATTATCAATTCGCTGATTGATTTAACTTCGGCTACAACTTTTACGGCATCTTATATTTTTCGGTACTGCAAATCTCATAAGAAGACGGCAATAGGTATAGGCATTGCCTTGTGGGCTATCCTAATGCTCTATCTATTATTGAATGGATAGGGCGTAGTATATTAGTGAGAACCACCTGTACACCAATTATACTGGCGTTGCACGGGCGAGAGAAGACAATTCCATATAATTCCTAATCTCATCCTAAGAAACCTGGTTTCACTGGGTTTTTTTATTGTCATTAAAAATTGCTTTTAGCTGAGAAAAATGGTATCCCTAAATAGAAATAACTATTATGGATATCTTAGAGATACAGAAGCATATCCGCAATAAAAACATAAAAATTGTCGGAGCCAGAATCCATTCAAAAGCCAGTGAAAAATACATTGATGTGGTTTTTTCTTACTCAAATCAACCAAAATGGGATGGCTCAATTCCGTATTTTTATAGGAGAACAGGATTATTTCTTGAAACTCCGCAAGAAATTGCCCAACTTATTGAAAAAGCATATGAGGCAGTAAAAAAAGAAAACGCATCAAAGTGGATAGGTGCCGAAAGAAAACTTTGGCAAAAGGAATATAAAGGCAAGAGCGTGACAAAGCCATTTTTTGATAAGCTCCTTAATTTACGATGGAATTGTGTTGATGATGACTTCCCAGCAAATAGAAACTGGGCAAGAAGAATCCAAGATATTAAAGAAATGGGATACTTACTTGCTACTAATACGCGAAGGTATAACCAAAAGCTAAAAAGAAATACTACTCAAATTCTTCTTATACCACTTGAAAAAGGACCACAAACAGGCTACGAAGTTTTTAGTCCTCAATTAAGAAAAAGAATCATAGAGGTCTTAGAAAGCTATGATGCATACGAAGGGAAGGTACGTCCCTCTCATTCTCTTTTGCCAGACCATAAGTTCCCAGAAATAAGCTGGGATGAAAATACCAGAAAGGAAAACCCTGATAGTATGACCGATGATGAAATTCGTGCAAAGTTTCAATTATTGGATAACCAACGAAATCTTGAGAAGCGTGAAGCGTGCAGAAAAGTCATACAAACAGGAAAACTTGGGACAATTTTTGGAATTGAACATTATATAAATGGTAATGATAATTGGCCTAATGGCGTACCTAAGGTCGGAAAAGCATCGGAGGCCGGGTGGAAACTTTGTCCTTGGTACGATATTGAGGCGTGGAGACAATCACTAAACAAATCAATAAGAGAAAAACAAGAAAAAAAGAAGAGTGGTTAATTCCACTCTTTTTCTTTTATATCTTTTCTATTTCATTCCTTACAGCAAGTCCTATATTTTTCCCCAATATACACGGAACAGCATTCCCTATTTGCCAATAGGCTCTTTTCATTGTTCCTGAAAAAATAAAATCGTCAGGAAATGTTTGTAATCTTGCCAGTTCCCTTGCAGAAATTACCCTATTTTTTTCGTAGTGAATATGAACGCCTCCATGATTTTCTTTTGCAGTCATTGAAGGAACGCCTTTATATTGTCGTTTCCAAGCATCGCGGAATGTGTCATATAAAGAGTCTCCTGGCAGTACTTTGGCAATTCTGTTTTCCATTTTCTTTGAGTGCTTTGTCCATTCGTGATTTATTGATGGGTCAGGTGGTAAATCTTTCAAATCGTCTAATGCTGATTCAATAGATTTATAGTTTTCTTTTGAATACTGCGCCTTTGGATAAGGATTTTTATTACCAAAACGATTACCAACAAAAACTGCCCTTGTTCTTAATTGAGGTGCACCAAAAGTAGCCGCTTCAAGAATCCGCACACTCATATTTTCATAACCAATCAACCCAAATTGTCTTAAAATCTCTTGGTAAACTTGTCCATCTTGCATAGTAAGAATTCCTGGTACATTTTCTAAAACTACATACCAGGGTTTCAAGACATTTACCACCCTAACAAATTCTCTAAATAGTTGGTTGCGTGGGTCATTTGGTTTTCTTAATCCTGCAACAGAAAAACCTTGACATGGTGGTCCGCCGCAAACCACATGAATGGTTCTATTCCCTACAATTTCTTTTATTTTATCGTCAGTTAAGTCCTCAATCTTTCCCTCAAAATGATAACTTTCGGGAAAATTCCTCCTTATTGTTTCTGATGCATCCTTATCAATTTCAATGCTCAGAACTTTATTAAATCCCGCCTGTTTGAAACCTAAAGACAGTCCTCCTGCTCCAGAAAATAAATCTACAAAATTATACTCAGTTTTTTTTGCTTCTACTTTTTTCGTATCAACTTCAAACCAATGATTGTTAAAAAGGTTGTTATCAAACAATGCTTTAATGCCGCTATATCTGCTAACAGCGTCTCTTGTTCCGTTGCTGTTAATTTTCTTTATTGGAGTTGAGTTGGTCATATTTGTTAATTGATATTTATTATATTATATGTTGTTTTTGAAAAATAAAAAACCTAATTTATGGATTACTATTGACTTTGGTAAACACTGGTGCTACACTTATAGTACCATGATTACAAAAATACAAAAAGACCTTTCTGAAACTGAAAGGAAGGCATTACGAATAATACGGAATTGGTTTTTACATCAAGGCAGAAACCCCTCCATCAGGGAACTTACCAAAGAGATGGAGTTTGGTTCCACGCGTTCTGCTTTAATGGTTATAAATAGGTTAATTGAGAAGGAAATCGTCTTACGAAAAGAAGACGGCAGTTTACGCATAATCAGCAATTTAGACGAAGGTAATTTTAATGCAAAAACTGTTGATGTTCCTTTGGTAGGTACCGTTTCCTGTGGAACCCCTATTTTTGCAAAAGAAAATATAGAATCTTATTATCCAGTTTCTACAAGATTAGCTCATGAGGGTTCTAGATATTTCCTCTTGCGGGCACAGGGAGAGAGTATGAATAAGGCAGGAATTCAAAATGGCGATATTGTTCTAATCAGGCAACAACCAACAGCTGAAAATGGAGAAAAGGTGGTTGCTTTAATAGACGATGAAGCCACAATCAAAGTATTAAAGTTCTCGGGTGACATAGTAATTTTAGAACCAAAGTCAACAAAAAAGGAATATAAGCCAATTATTCTTTCAAGGGATTTTCAAGTCCAAGGCGTTGTAGTCGCAACCATCGCCAGCGAAACTTTGAGCCCAGAAAAAAGCCACTCCCTAAAATGAGTGGCTTTTTTCGGCGCTTAATTTAACTACACTAAGCTAAAACACATTTAATAACATAAATATGTTTGGTCGGCTGGCTTGTTACTATATTATTATCGTAGCAGGTTAAGCGCCGGAGCGCAATAATGCGTTTCGGAGGTAGATGGTAATTGTGAAATTACCCCCTATCCCCAAAAAACAATAACATCACAATGCGATTCGTTATTTATCGGGATGTTATCGGTCAATACAGGTGGAGATGTAGAGCCGGTGGCAACAATGAGATAATAGCAGTAAGCGAGGGCTACAAACAAAAGAGCAGTGCTGAAAATGCAATAGCTCTGATAATGAGATATGCCCACAATGCAGAGATTGTAGATTTAACCAAGACCCAACAAAAGGTTTAAGTTAAACTGCTTACTTGCAAAGTCCCAAGAAGCCTTGATTAAGTTTTTCAAGGCTTTTTGCTTAAACCAAAGAAAACTGCTTGATTTCGGTCAACTTTTCTTTTATCATAGCCATATAGTTCAAGTCTTCAAAAATTATAATAAGGTTTGGACTTGGGCACCATTAAATTAAGGTTTTTATGGAAAACTACCCAGAACTAGAAATTAAGACATTGCACAAGCCTCCGCATTGGTCCAAAGCTTTAGGCGTGGGAATTGTGGTCATGGGATTGGCAATTGGAACCGGAGAGCTAATTCTTTGGCCTCATCTTACTACTAAGTATGGACCGCAATTACTTTGGGCGGCGCTTATGGGAATAACGTTTCAATACTTTATTAACCAAGAGGTGGCTCGGCACGCCATTGCAACCGGTGAAAGTTTTTTTACTTCTTCTTCAAGAGTGTTTAAGTGGTTCGCTCCCTTTTGGCTTTTATCGGCCATTTTGCTTTATATTTGGCCGGGCTGGGCAAGCGCTACGGGCACTATTTTACAAGAACTTTTTGGTTTTGGTAATTATTTAATTTGGGCAGTGGCAAGCCTTTTGTTAGTTTTAATTTTTACGTTTAGCGGTCGCATAGCTTATAACCTTTTAGAAAAGTCTTTGAAAATTACGGTTCCTATTTTTTGCACATTACTATTAATCAATAGTTTTTTGACCCTTTCCCTTAGTAATATTAAAGATGCCTTAAAAGGCATGTTTAACTTTGGCTATTTGCCAGAAGGAATAGACGTGCCGGTATTAATTGGGGCCATTGTTTTTGCCGGCGCTGGCGGACTTTTAAATTTATGTATTTCGCTTTGGTACCGAGACAAACAGGCGGGCATGGGTAAATATGTCGGCAGAATTATTAATCCCATTACCGGTAAAATAGAATCAGTTTCTTTTAAAGGATATGTGTTTCATCCTAATAAGGAAAATATGGTTCACTGGAAGGAGTGGATGAAGTTTATACGGCTTGACCAAGGGATAATATTTTGGCTATTGGGCTTAATTACGTTGGTTTTGCTAAGCCTAAATGCGTACGCTGTATTAACTCCAAGAGGTATTCTTCCAGAAGGATTAAGTGTTGCGGTTGTCCAAGCCCATATTTTTGGCGAACATTGGGGAAGATTTGGTTTTAATTCTTTTTTGATAATGTCATTTTTGATGCTTTTTTCGGTGATGTGGACTATTATAGATGCTTTTTCCAGAATTGTTAGTGATATACTTTATGTAAATTCCCATACCGGACCTTTTAAAAAATATCTGGCCAATTTAGAGAATATTCCGATTAGTCGTTTATATTATGCCTTAGTGGTTATTATTATTTTAACCAGTTCACTTCTTTTGCCTTTACAACAGCCGCTTACCTTGCTTACTATAAGCGCTGTTTTGGGTGGACTGGTAATGGCTGTTTATACACCGGTTCTTATTTACTTAAATAACTTTAGGCTTCCAAAACCATTGCGTCCAAACATTATTACTAATTTTATGATGTGCATGGCTTCTTTATTTTATTTTTTTGCTAGCATCGTTATTATAAATCACTATATTTTTTAGAGATTATAACCAAAAACCCGTGCCATAAGCGCGGGTTTTTGGTTATAATTAACTTTCTAAAACTTCTATAATTATACCATATTTTGCTCCGAATTCTTTTGCCTCTGAATAATTATCATACCATACATCAAATTGATTATCCCATTTTCTTCGATGCATCCTATCATCTACGGTAAGAATTTTATCACCGTATAATTGGGGTATCCTGATTTTTGTTCCAAAAGGGAGTTTATTATTAGCTACCATTCCATCATATACTGTTTCACCTGAAGCGGCTTCAAATGGACGGTCATCAGTTTGACCAACAGTACTTGAATAAGCAGTAACTAATCCTTTTATGGTTTTTACTACTGAATAAGAAGTCTTATCCAACTTGCAAATAGTTAAGTGACCATTTTTAATGAGCGTTGCCTGACTTGATTCGTAAGATAAATTTTTCAAGTCAGCATTGATTACCTGAGGGATTAATGCCAAAGACAATACCATCAAAGATGTAAAACCTGTGATAGCTATCTTGGCTTTGTCCCTAAAAATATGTCTTTTTGTATGTTTCATAATAAAAAACCCCCTTTCGGAGGATGGCACAATATTATCATATTTAAGCGCTCTTGTCAATAGTTGTACAATAAAGTTTAACTTTTGTCAAATAGCAATTTTTAATCAAAAATCACTGAAAAGTCAGTGATTTTTGATTAAAAATTGGAGCGGGTAACGGGAATCGAACCCGTGTACTTTGATTGGCAACCAAATGCACTACCATTGTGCTATACCCGCAACGTAATCAATTTTTTGTGCCGCGGGGGTGAATCGAACACCCGACCAATCGCTCTTCAGGCGAATGCTCTTCCACTGAGCTACCACGGCTTTTTTATTTTATTATATTGTGAACGCTGCAGGATTCCGTCTCGCTACGCGAGACTAGAACCTGTCGTCGTT
>MHOR01000034.1:0-3616 GCA_001821915.1 Candidatus Staskawiczbacteria bacterium RIFCSPHIGHO2_02_FULL_34_10
TTAGATATGTGGAGAGAAATCCATTGCGAGCCAAGTTAGTTACCAATGCAAAAAATTGGAATTTTTCCAGTTTATTCCGCAGGTTATCCGGTTCTACATTAAAAAAAGAATTATTATCAAAGTGGCCCATCAGCGAACCAAAAAACTATCTTGATTTCGTAAATACACCCATGACGGTAGAGGAAATTGATGCAATTAGGTATTCGGTTAATCGAGGAAAACCCTTTGGACGCAATGATTGGAGTAACAAGATTATTTATAAATATGGACTAGCAACGACCGTACGAAATAGGGGTAGGCAAATCAAAGGTACCTGACCCCTCTCCTCCCTCGGGATTTTTCTACACAAGACATCCACGGCCTGGTATGGTTCCAGAAAATGAACAGACACATCAAAGGGGTTAAAGGGGTCAGACACATCAAATGGGAAATAATGGACTTCTATTTGTTCATCATAATCTTTTTTAACGTTAATATTTGATTCCGTAGAATCCTCAACAATATATACATATCTTTTGCCTTTAATTGAAGAGTTCGGTTCGCTTACAAAAAACAACCTTATTTTATTAGCGGTTAAATTAGCCTCTTCCAAAAGCTCTCTTCTTGCCGCCATAACGGGATTTTTTTTCATTTTTTTCCACATGGCCTGAAACTAAACCCCATGAGTAGCCTCTTCTTTCAAGGCTATTTTCTTTCAGTAATAAAATTTTATTATTTTTTGATACCACTAAAACAATTATCGAAGTAGGTCTCTGGCAGTATTCTATGTTTTTTACCAACTTGCCCCTGTGAAGCGTTTTATGAATAATGCTAAACTTTTTACCTTGGAAAACAATTTTTTTCATAAATCCATTCTATCAAAAATCGCTAAAAAGACAATTTCTAGTAGCGTTCCATCTTTGGACGACAAAACCAATTAACGGGTTTTTTAATTTGTGTAGCAAAATTCAATTTATTATGGTAGAATGTAGTTAATAAGAAACTAATGTTTTTATGGTATAATTAAGATGATAAAATTATGCATTTTGGCGAACATTTAACAATTGACGGGTATGGTGGATCTTTTGAAAAGCTTAATAGCGAAGAGCTTGTTTTGAAATGTTTAAATGAATTGCCTGAAAAAATTGGAATGAATAAATTTGCAGAACCATCCGTATATCAAGCATTACCTAATGACAAAAAAGATCCTGGCGGCTGGACAGGTTTTGTTGTGATTCAAGAAAGTCATATAAGCATTCATACGTTTCCGGCAAGAGGTTTTGTAAGCGCCGATGTATATACTTGTAAAAATGGGCTTGATGTTGAATTTGTCATAAAATACTTTAAGGAAGCCTTTGATTTACAGGATATAGAGCAAAATTTTATTAAGAGGGGAACAAAATATCCAAAAGAAAGTATTTCAAAATGAGCTTTTTAATTGGTTTTTTATATATTATATTTGTTAGCATTGTTACTGTTATTGGTGATATTTTATTAAAAATAGCAGGAAATTCTGATCAACGGACTAGTATAAAATATTTTATATACGGAATGTTACTTTATCTTATTACTGGGGTTGGTTGGTTTTTTGCTTTAAAATTCTTTAAATTATCTTCAATAGGAGTGATATATGGTATTACAACAGTTATTTTTTTGGTAATAATTGGTGTGCTTTTCTTTCAAGAAAAATTAAATATTATGGAAACTATCGCTGTGGTAATGGGTATTATATCTATTCTTCTTCTTATGAGATTTGGTTAAAGAATATAATTTAAAATTACAGTATATGACAATCGGAAAATATACAAAACAAGTAAAAATACAGTACTTAAAAACAAAACCATTTTTGGACCTTAAGGAATTAGTAATGATATTTCATAAAGGTAGAAATACAATCAAAAATCAAATAATGCAAGCATGGGAAAAACCTTATATGAAAAGTCTTGCTACGATTGCAACCTCATGCGGAGGTAATGTGTTAGAAGTTGGCTATGGCATGGGAATATCAGCTGGCTTTGTACAAAAATCAAAAAAGATAAAAACTCATACTATCGTGGAATGTCATCCTTTAATGATTAAAAACTTAAAAAATAGATTTAAAAGAGAGATTAAAAAAGGCAGAGTTGTACTAAAGGAAGGTTTTTGGGAAGATGTGACAAAAAAAATGCCCGATAAATATTTTGATGGTATTCTATTTGATTCTTGCCCCCTAGACAAAGAAGTGGAATTTTTTCAATTTTTTCCTTTTTTTAAGGAGGCATTTAGATTATTAAAAGACGATGGTGTATTCACTTACTTTTCCGATGAACCCCTTAAAGTCTCCAAGAGTCACATAGAAAAACTTGAGAAAGCCGGTTTTAAAAATATTAAATTTGATATATGTAGGGTTAAACCACCGAAGGATTGTCTTTATTGGAAACATAACACTATTATTGCTCCAATTATAAAAAAAGAATTTCCATGAATATTTTTATAAACGATAGGTGGCAGTCAAAGGATTACTTAGCTCATTACTATTCTGCGGATAAATTAGTTTATGACGAGGTGCTAATTTTTAAATATATTTATCACTTTCTGTTACGTTTCAAAAAAAATAGTTTTAACGATCTTTTAGATTTTGGATCAGGTCCAACCATACACAGACTTATACCTTTTACCGATTATATAAACAATATGTATGTCGCAGATTATTTGCCGGAAAATTTACAAGAAATAAAGCTATGGTTAAGTAATAAAAACAATGCTCATAATTGGGATAAGCAGATAGAAGATATTGTGAGAATTCAATATCGTAACCAAATGAAATCTTTAAATTTTTTAAAAGAGAAGGTAAGAGCTAAAAAAATAATTTTAAGAAGTAAAGTAAAAAATATTATACAATGTGATGCATTTAGTAAAAAACCATTTTTGGGAGTTAATAAGAAATTTGATATTGTTACTTCATTTTATTGCCTTGACTCAATTACTGAATCTAAGGTAAAATGGAAAAAGGGTACAGGAAATTTACTTCAATTAGTAAAGCCGGGAGGTTGGGTTATTATTTCTGCCCTGAGAAATACTAGTCATTATATGGTTAGTAATGCTATATTTCCTAGTCCCAATATTAACGAAAAAGATTTTATTAAGGTTTTTTCAAGAAATAAATTTAATCTTAAAACTATAAATTTTAAGATAATATCGGCTAAACCTTGGTTGGATTCTGGTATTAAAAGTTTAATGATTTTAAGTGCTCAAAAATTAAAATGAAAGAAAAATTGAAAATTTTAAAATACACTATTAATATAATTTTCCTGATAACTGTTGTTTTATGGATAGTTTTTATATATTTCACTAATAATTCAGCTCTCTATGAAGGCCCTATCTTTGAGTATGTCTTAAAGCCATTTTTAGTAGGAATGACTCTTCTGCCCTTACTTGGAGGAATTTTAGGAATGTTAATGGCAAAATCTTGGGGTGGTTGGAAAAGTACTATAGGAAAATCTTTAATTTCTCTATCGCTAGGCATGTTTGGTTGGGCTGGAGGTATGATGTTTTGGAATTACTATCTCTTTTTTACAAATGTAGAAGTTCCTTACCCTTCTCTAGGGGATTTATTTTATATAATGATTTGGCCATGTTGGACGTATGGCATGATTCA
>MHOR01000034.1:3640-12193 GCA_001821915.1 Candidatus Staskawiczbacteria bacterium RIFCSPHIGHO2_02_FULL_34_10
TAAAGTTGCTCGGCAAGGATATATTGATTTAAGTGGAGGGTTAATATCCAATATACTTGCCGTCTTATATCCCTTAGGTGATTTAGCTATACTTTTAAGTTCACTTTTAGTATTTAGTTTGTCGTATAAATTTTTAGGTGGCGTATATAGAATTTCAATTTTAATTTTAATTATTGGATTTATATTAAATTATATTGCTGATGTGATATTTGTTTTTGGCGTAACAAGTGAAACTTATTTTAATGGAAATATTGCTGATTTTCTATACGTAGTTATGTTATTTACTGTTTTTAGTGGAATTTCGAAATTAAATCCGAATTATTTAATTAAAGATAAAAAATAGCTAATTAAACTTATGGTTGCCTTTGATCAAATCTCATTGCGAATAATACATGAGCAGGAACTTATCATAGGGCCTTTAGCTTGGGATGAAGCGGGTAAGGTTGTCGGACTGGTGATTGATAAATCGCACAATTCTATTTCTTTTTCTGGAGACCAAAAAGATATTATAAACCGGCTTGTTGCTCAATACGAAAGGCTTTTTGGAAAAGCCAGCCACGAAGTGTGCAAAGAAGCGGTGCAGGATTTAATCGCCGAAATGACTCCTGAAGAAATCCCGTCTAGCTTGAAGTAGATTCAAGATTTAAGATTTAAGAATTATGAATACGCAAACGGCGGCTATACCGCCGTTTTTTGTTCTGTGGTTATGCATAATATTGCTTTTTAATTTATTTTTGATAAGATAAATATATCATGGTAAAAGTATTTCAAAGGGGACAAATAGTTATAGACAGAGAGTATTTAAAACAACTTCAAAGGAAGGCACTTCTTTTTGAAGAGGTTTTATCTTTTTTTGAAGATAAATACTTTGGTTTTTTAATGGAAGAGACGGAAAAAGAAGAAACTATTCCTCTTGCACAAGCGAAAAAGAGATTAAGATAAATGAAAGTTTTCTTTAAAAAGAGTTTTCTGAAAGATTTTCGGAGTTTGCCAGAAGAGATAAAAAAGGAGACAAAAGATATTTGTACAGTCACTTTTCCGCAGATAAAAAATCTAACAGAATTTAAACCCCACCCTCTTAAAAAATTAAAAGGATTTAGAAATTATTATAGAATAAAAATAAAAAACTTTAGGATTGGTTTTAAGAAGATAAATGGAGAAGTTGTTTTCATGAGAGTCTTACACAGGAAGGATATTTATAAGAATTTTCCTTAATTTTATAAGTTTGCAAAGAAGCGGTGCAGGATTTAACCTGCCCTGTTAAATAATTTCGCTTTGCGAAATTAGCCTACGGGCTATTTAACAGGGTGAACCGAGATGTCTCCCGACCAAATCCCCTCGAGTTTGAAGTAGAAATTTAACAAAAATTACATTACAACCAAAAAGCCCGATATCGGGCTTTTTGGTTGTATACTCAATGATTAAAATTATAGCCCTGCCTTTCCAGAATTTAAAAAAACTATTGTATCAGTTGATTTAAAATGGTGTTTTTCTAATGCCGCAAATACTACACTTGAAGAAGGTTCGCAAGTAATGATGTTTTTAAATTTATTATATGTTTCTTTAATCTCTTGTTCGGTGAGGCGATATGTACTATGTCCAATTTTTTCGTAATGTTCCAATGCTCGAGAATATGGAGTCCAAGGAGTAGATAACTTATCGGCAAAACTATGGGTTGTATTTTGGCTTCCTATTCCTATGACTTTTGTTTTAGTTCCCTTTCGTTCTAATTCTTGCACTATTCCCAGAAAAACTCCACCACTTCCCAATGGTACTACAATATATTCTGGGTAAGGAATTTTTTGTGCAATTTCATCAACAATATTATTATAACTTTCTTCATAACCGTTGGTAACATCCCAAATAACTTCATCCTCTTTTTCTCTGGAAAAAGCAATCAGTTCTTCCGGTCTTAAAATTTTGTGTTCTAAATTGAGTTCTAAAACCTGATAGACTGCTTTTTTCAGTTTTATTTTAATTTCTTGATTAATATTTTTATCAACAACACAAACCACTTTTACGGTACTCTCCTTAGCAAATTGCGATAAACTATACCCATTATTGCCAGAAGTGATAAGTACTAATTTATCTACTTTAAGTCGGTTTGCTTCCTGAAATATATCATAACTTCTACGATCCTTAACTGTGCCGAAAGGATTTTTACTTTCATCCTTGATATAAACTTTTGCTATGTTAAAAGTTTCTTCAATGTTTTTATTTTCTAAAAGTGGCGTGTTACCCGGTTTTTTGTTTATTTTTACTGCCATGTTTTTTATTTAAGTTTTTCGCTTCTGCCCACGATAATTCAAAAACTTTTTTTAATGCATCTGCCAACTCTTGGCTTTCAACTACCAAGGCAAATTTTTCTACCAAAGACATAAAAACAATTTTATTATCATAGATATTTATTTCCGGAGAAAAGGCATATTTATCGCTTGGCACCAATAAAGATTCTCTTGACTCCTCTTTATTGTGTTTTATACGTTCGCGCGCCTCAACGGTATCTGGAAAAATAGCTCGAATAGCTATATTCTGTTTTGTGCGCCTTTGATAGTATTCTGGGAAATAACTGGGAATAGCTTTGTGCATATTTTCAATTGAAGCATATGCGCGGATAGTTTCTTTAGATGTGAGTGTGTCTTCGTATGCAGTTTTTAATCCTTCGGTTCCTTCAAAAAACTGAACTCGTGGTTTGGGGCCAACTCCTATATATAAAGATTTAAGTTCAGGCAATAAATTATGGGCAAGCCCCACTAATTCTGTATTTTTTTTTACCAAATCCTGCATATACTGCAAAAGGCGCTCTGGCGGGGTTACCGAAAAGAATTTTATGTTTTGGTTTTCCGAAGTGCTTACAAGCCCTCTTTCTGCAAGAGAATCTAAAATAATATATGTAGTGCTGCGGTTGATATTTGCCCTCTTTGCCACATCGCTTACTGCCGCGGTTCCTAATTCAAGAAGAGCTAAATAAACATCTGATTCTTTTGGTGAAAAGCCCAATTTTTCCAGTTGTTGTTTCATGGGGTGTGGATAATTTGTTTTTGGTTACTACTTAATAACATAACCTTTATGGTAATTTCCGAAGACAGTTTTATTTATTAGTATATCCATAGTTTATTATATAAGTTGTTATTTGTCAATAACTTTTGACAACACCAATTTGTCAATGAAATTTACCCTATTTTACTGTTATTAATTATTGACAACAAAGTATGGTTTGAATAGGATGAAATATATGAAAAATATTGAAAAAGCGGTGTATCAATATCTAAAGGAAAGAAATTGGGACAAAAACAAGCCTTCCGATATTGCCAAATCAATTTGTATTGAAGCGGCTGAATTATTGGAAGTTTTCCAGTGGGGAAATTGCAATATTGAAGAAACAAAAAATAATAAAGAGAAGATGGAAGAAATAAAAAAAGAGCTCGCCGATGTATTTATATATGGCTTAAATATGAGCGTATTATTAGGTCTGGACACGAAAAAAATTATTATTGAAAAAATTAATTATATTAACAAAAAATACCCCGCTTCATTGGTTAAAAAAGACAATACTGACAATTTTGGATTTCTTAATAATTCTTATTATCTTAAAATAAAAAGGCGGGATAGGATAAATAATAAAAAATTAATAAAAAAGTAAAAATAGTGTAATATGAAAAAACTATTGAATACTTACAAAAGAAGCAATAGTTACAAAAAAAGCCAATTATTAGTTGTTGGCGTAGGTAAGAAAGTAGAAATAAAGATTAATGGCGAAACCCAATTTTGGGAGATTGTTGATATTGGTAAGTCTGACATAGAAGATGGGAAAATATCTTTTAACGCGCCGTTAATCCAATCTATTCTAGGAGCAAAAAAGGGAGATAAATTTGCTAAAAAATTAATGGGTAATAAGATAACAGTCGTGATTAAAAATATTTCTTTCAATGTATAAATTAAAATATCTTAAATTTTCAAAAAAAGAAGCGGTGCAGGATTTAACCTGCCCTGTTAAATAATTTCGCTTTGCGAAATTAGCCTACGGGCTATTTAACAGGGTGAACCGAGATGTCTCCCGACCAAATCCCCTCGAGTTTGAAGTAGTAAATAATAATGAATAATAATTATACTTTAATAAAAATCCGGCCATTAACCGGATTTTTGTTGTTGGATCTTTTTTAAAAATGATATGATAAGTAAATATTATTAATTTTCTTAAATATGTTATCAAAAATGCAAAAAGTTTGGCTATGGATTTTCGGGGGGATGTTTTTAGTGCCGGAGATATTGTGGAGTCCAATATTTAATATAATAGATAGTTTTCTTCAAAATAGTAATAATGTTAAAGTTTTTAGATCAAATTTTTTTACTAACCCTGATAATATTTATCCTTTGATCTATATTATTCTCTTGCAATTTGTGGGGATTTTAGGTGTTTCAATAATTTTATTTAAAGCGAAAGTTAATTCACGGTTAAAAATATTACTTGTGCCAATAATGATTATTCTGACACTGTTTACAGGTCTTATTTTATATATAGTTTATTCTTTTAGGCATGGTATTAGTTTTTAGAAGGTAAAACTTTTATGAAAAGTAAAATTGTCACTTTACTTACTGTAATTGCAATTAGTTTTTTAGGGTTTACCAATATTTGTACTGCCGCCACCATCTTCACCGATAATTTCAACAGTTATTCTGACGGAAATCTAAACGATCAAGGCGGATGGACAGTAGCTACTTCAGATATATATTTTACGGTAGAAAGTTCTGTAGTTAATGAAGGATCAAAAGCAATAAAAAGTAATACTATACTTCCGCAGTTTGATATTGGAATAAAGAAAACAGGAACCCTCTTAAATGATGGTTCCTTTGTTATTTATGTAAGAGCAGAGACTGAAACGAGCAATGGTATCATCCGCTTATTTGAAACACCGCTTGGTCCAGAAAATCCAAAAGTGCTCATACAATTTACCGCCGGTGGTTTTAGCTATAGGGGCTCATTGGGTAATAATGTAGGGTTTGGGCCTGACATAACATTAAATACTTGGTATGCCGTACAAGTCCAATGGAGAAGCATAGATCATAACGTAAGATATAATATTAATAACGGTATATGGACTCCATGGGTTCCAGCCGCAGAGGCTTGGATACAAGGGATAGCCACGGTAAACCTTGAAAGAAGAGCGGGTTTGGATAACGTTATTTATTTTGACACGATACAGGAAAATTCCCTTCCTACTAAAACGCCGGTTTTGATTGTGCCGGGGATATTGGGGACGGAGATATATGCAGGAGATAAAAAATTATGGCTAGATTTAGGTCATAATTTTACAGATATTGGAGATGAATTTATGGATCCACTTAAATTTCAATCTAATCTAGTACCCATAAATAGTAATTTAATTTTAGGAGATATAGTAAGAAAGCCTAGTACCCTATTTGATTATTCTGATGGTTTAATAAATGAATTTCATAACCATAATCAAATAGAAAACGAAAACTTGTTTACATTTCCCTATGATTGGCGATATGGGGTTAGCGGCAAATACACAGACGGAAAAACTAATTCAGATTTATTGGCACAAAAAATCCAAGATATTTTAACCCAGACAGGAAGTGATAAAGTAGATGTGGTAGCTCATAGTATGGGCGGGTTAATTATTAAAAAATATGTAATTGACCACCCAATTGATCACCATGTAGGTAAGGCAATTTTTGTTGGAGTACCCAATATAGGATCACCAAAAACAATAAAAGTATTATTACAAGGAGACCATTTTAATATTCCATGGCTTTCAGAATCCGAAATTAAAAAAATCTCAACAAATATGCCTGCAGCGTACGACTTACTCCCAACACAACAATATTACGATATTAAAGGAAGTTTTGTAAAAATTACTAATGATGCGTCATTTGAGGCTCATACCGAAAAAGATTTAAATTATAGTGAATTCGAAAACTATATAACCCAAGACCACAATCTAAATTCACAAGCGTTAACAAATGCTGAAAATTTACACACTGCGGATTTTGATAACTTTGATTTACGCACTGTTGGTGTTGACCTTTATGCTATAGATGGTTGCAAAACAGGAACTATTAGTAAAATTGTAGAGACGAGATATAAAAATCTTTTCGGCCATACTACTACTAGCTATGCGAACTTAGGTTTTAATATCGGTGATGGTACAGTCCCTATTTCAAGTTCAACCAACTTACCAATTGACCAAGACCATAAGTTTTATTCTCTAAATGCTGATCATGGTAAAATGTTGAGCCAGGATGGAACTCGTCAGGAAATTGTAAATTTGCTTACAGGCAGTAACGTGGACGTAGGAAATAAAATCATCCAAGATATAAGCAAGTGCAAACTTAACGGGAAAGATATTTCAGTATTTAGTCCAGTTGATATTTTTGTAACCGACCAAGATAGCAACCATGTGGGAATTGCTGATGATGGCAGTATTGTAAATGAAATTCCCAATGCTGATTTTGAAATAATGGGCGAACATAAATTTTTATACCTGCTAACTGACGAAGGCCAAGTTTACGATATAAAAATTAAAGGCACTGGAACAGGCACTTTTACCATTGGTGTTCAAAATATTGTCGATACTCAAGAAGGTTCAAAAGAAGTCTTCAGTAATATTCCGGTAACTCCAGATTTAACAGGGCAAATAAATTTGGGTAGTCAAACTACACTTACGGTAAAACAAACTTCAAATAGTCCAAATGAAACCATTTTACCATCGGCTACACTAGATGCCAACCAGTCTGAAGATTTTGTGCCGCCAGTTTCTGTGGCAACATTATCTGGTACCCAGGGAAAGCCAGGTTTTTACAGAAGCGATGTAAAAACTCTATTAAATGCTACTGATAACACAGCTGGTGTATTGGCATTAAATTATAATATAGATGGCTTGGGTTACCAAAAAATATTATCAAACACTACTACATTTTCTGTTACCAAAGAGGGGAGTCATACCATTACTTTTTTTGCAACCGATAATGCGGGAAACAATGAACAAGAGCAAATCATTACCTTTGTAATAGACAAAACTGCGCCAGAAGCAACTATTGAATTTGACCCAACGGCAAAAGATTTGAAATTTTCAGAGCAGGAAGAAGGTGTTGCGGTTACTGATAAAGATGATGCAATAACTCTCACTGACCAAGCTGGGAACGTGACAGAAATAAAATTAAAAGATAAGGATCGCAAAAAATCAATGTCGGCCCAAATAAAATCACTTAAGTATAACGGCGTGGCATCTGACATCAGTAAAAATATTATGCAGTATAGGTGGAACTATGATAAAAATAAAAATATTAAAAAACTTTCCCAGCATGTAAAATCCAGGAAAGACTATAATGTGTTTGCCGACTTTGATGGAAAAAACACTAAATTTGAAGGTAGGGATGAGGGTGGGAAAATTTCAAAACTTTTTAGTGGCTTGAAAATTATTAAAATCTTAACCGATAAGGGGGACTTTAATTGGAGTTATTAGAAAACACTATATATAGAATAAAAGATGTATAGAAAATAAAAAGTGGCTATGACGCCATTTTTTTATTTTGTGATACAATGGAGTTACAATTAATGAATACCAAGTACCGAAAAACTAAAGTGTTTGGTGCTCGGTGAAAATTTTTCAAATTTTCATGTTTAAATTTTTTAATGGAAATAAAAAGGTAACGGAAACGCTTTACAAGCAAAATCTTGAACTTGCGGCAAAGAACAAAACGCTTTCTTTGCTTGAAAGATTATACCAAATCAGTATTCCTGCTTTGAGTCCCGAAGAAATGGCAAAGGAAGTAACTGATATTATTTGTAAAAATTTAAACCTTGAGTTTGCCGGTTTGCTTATATTTGATAAGAAGGCTGACGTGTTAACACCTCTTGCTTTTTCCAAATCTGAGAGACTTATAAAAGTTCTTAGCAATGTCAATATTCTTTTTAAAGATATAAAAATACCCAACGCTTCAGAGCGTGATTTTTTTATGCCAACGGTGCTTAACAACCTAGATAATGCTACCAACGACCTTGGAGAGCCATGGGAGGGTCTTATAGATCCAAAAAAATTACATGAAATAAAAAAAGAATCTCACATTAAGACTATGCTGCTTTTTCCGCTTATTATACGACAAGAAGTATTGGGCACATTGCTATTGGCCTTAAATCGTGATTATGAAACGCTTAATACATTTGAAAAAGAATCTATAAAAAGTTTTATTAATATTATAGCCCTTTTGCTTGATAAGGCATATTTATATAAAAATTTACAGGATTCTTATGAAGTGACAAAAAAAGCATACGCATTTGAAAAAGAAGCCAAGGAGGAAATTGCTAAAATGGCAGAAGATGTAAAACGCGCATATGTAGTTGAGAAGCAGGCAAAGGAGGAATTAGAAAAATTAGATAAAGTAAAAGACCAATTTCTTGCGCAAGCTCAGCATGATTTAAGAACTCCGCTGACTTCAATCATGGGATATATCGATTTATTGTTGGGCGGATCTTTTGGCAGACAAAATAAAAAAACACTTGAAGTTATTATAAAACTTCAAGGATTGGCA
>MHOR01000035.1:0-3349 GCA_001821915.1 Candidatus Staskawiczbacteria bacterium RIFCSPHIGHO2_02_FULL_34_10
GAACGCAAGGATGGTGTGACATTCGTCGACTTTGAAGGGGTCTGGGAAAACTGGATTCTTTCAGATGGCAAGAAGACGAAGGAGACTGTGAGAGATCTGTTTGCCCTTGTCCAACGACGGGACAACAAGATCAAAATCGTATCTTGTCCGGAACACCTTAGGGAGTTCTTCGCCGGATGCATGGGCAACTATGCGGAAGGCGAGAAATTCTTGGGAGTTCCCCAACCACTCCAGTCAGTACTACAGGCCCAGTATGGCGCCTGCCAGACAAAAAGCTTGGTCACCACCTGACCTTTCGCGAAAGAGCAAAAGCGATAAGGGCGTTATATGTGCACTCGGTGTGCACAACATAACGCCCTCTTTTTTTACACTTTTGCACGGCTCAGTGCAAGCAAAAAATTGAAAAATATTTTAAATAATGCTAACATTACGCTATAAAAAATTCGAATTCTGAATTTCGAATTTCGATTAAAATTAGAATTTCTAATTTAAGAAACATGTTTTCTGTTTCAAAATTAAATCATTCAAAAGTTTATTCAAAATTCAAAATTAGAAATTAAAAATTCATGAAGCTGAATCCTTTAGTCAAAAACTTTATTTTTGTCATATTAATCCTTCTCATTGTTGGCGGACTTTTTAGTCTGTTTTACATGCCCACGGAAAAAACAAACCAAGTCTCGCTTTCTCAATTAGCTAACGATATAAACCAAGATAAAGTTAAAAAAATTGCCGTTTCTGGAGATAGTGTTGCCATTACCTATACTGATGACAAAACGGCTAATTCTATGAAAGAAACTAACTCTATTTTACCTGATGTATTGGTAAATTTAGGAGCCGACAAAACCAAACTGCAAAAAATTGACATTAGCGCTACAGTTGAACAGCAAAGTGTTTGGTCGTGGCTTTTGCCCGCATTACTATACGGAATTTTGCCACTTTTACTAATTGGGTTTTTTCTTTGGACAATGTTAAAGCGAACTAATGTTGGCGCCGGCCAAGTGTTTGACTTTACAAGATCACGAGCCAAAATTTTTGGCGCTGACCCAAACAGCAAAGAAAAAATTACTTTTAAAGATGCTGCCGGATTAAAAGAAGCTAAAGAAGAATTAACCGAAATTGTGGACTTTTTGAAATTCCCTAAAAAATATTTGGCAATGGGAGCTAAGATTCCAAGAGGCGTACTTTTGCTGGGGGCTGCTGGCGTGGGGAAAACGCTTTTAGCGCGCGCTGTAGCCGGAGAAGCTAATGTTCCATTTTTTTCAATTTCAGGTTCTGAATTCGTTGAAATGTTTGTGGGAGTTGGTTCAGCCCGCGTACGTGATTTATTTGCCACGGCAAAAAAAGCAGCTCCTTCAATTATTTTTATAGATGAATTAGATGCCATTGGAAGACATCGTGGCGCAGGAATTGGCGGTGGGCATGATGAAAGAGAACAAACCCTAAATATGATTTTAGTGGAAATGGACGGATTTGAAAAAGAAACGGGGGTCATAGTTTTTGCCGCAACTAATCGCGGAGATATATTAGACCCAGCTCTTTTAAGGCCAGGCAGATTTGACCGAAAAATTATTTTGGACCCGCCGGATGTCCATGACAGAGAAGAAATTTTAAAAATACATTCTAAAAGCAAACCATTAGCCTCAAATTTAAATTTTAAAGAAATCGCAGAAAGAACTCCCGGATTTTCCGGAGCTGATTTAGCCAACGTTGCCAACGAAGCCGCTCTGCACGCCGCAAGAAAAAATAAATCGCAAGTTTTTCAAGAAGAATTTTTAGAAGCCATTGAAAAAGTATTGCTGGGACCCGAAAGAAAAAGCCATTTATTATCTAAAAAAGAAAAAGAAATTGCGGCGTATCACGAAGCTGGACACGCATTAGTTTCAAGTTCAATTCCAGGAACTGACCCTGTAAGGAAAATTTCTATTATTTCACGCGGAATGGCTGGCGGATATACATTGCAAGTGCAATCGGAAGAAAATAAAATGAGGACCAAAACCCAATTCATGGCGGAAATTGCCACACTATTTGGCGGTTTTGCCGCAGAAAGATTAAAGTTTGGGGAAATGACAACTGGCGCTTCAAATGATTTGGTAAAAGCTTCTGAATTAGCGCGCCGTATTGTTAAAGAATACGGAATGTCCTCTTTGGGACCTATAGCGTTTGGTGACACAAATGACCTAGTTTTTTTGGGAAGGGAAATTTCAGAGCAAAGAAATTATTCTGAATCAGTGGCAGAAAAAATTGATAAAGAAATTGAAGCTATTATAAAATCTGCGGAAAAAAAGGCGACTGAAATTATTAAAAAAAGAAAAGACTTATTAGAAAAAATTGCCAAAACCCTTATTGAAAAAGAGATAATTGAACGTGAAGAATTTGAAAAAATTATAGGAATAAAACAACCTAATAGTAGGGCAAGTCTAACTAAGGGGCAAGGCAAAAACAATAAAAAACAATAAATTTAAAAAATACATTCCTTGTGATTTTAACGATCGTTAAAATCACAAGGAAAAATGGGCCCATAGCTCAGCGGCAGAGCATTCCGCTTATATCGGACAGGTCCCAGGTTCGAATCCTGGTGGGCCCACAAAACTATGCATGGTTAGCTCAATGGTGGGAAAAAATTGACAAGCATATAGCCATTATGTATACTTGTGGTATAATTAGAGAAATCCCATAAATTACAAATACGGGTGCATTGCGATTATTTGCAATTCGCTTAAATTCGTAATCAGCCTTCGGGATGCCCCGATGGTCAAGTGTAGGAAATTTCTCACAAGAAATTATGAAAACAACAATGCATATAAAAGTTGATAAGGATATTAAAGAAAAATCTGCCAAGATTGCCCACAATCTAGGGCTTTCTTTGAGTACCATCGTGAATGCCTCTTTGCGTAATTTTATTAAAACAGAGACTTTCAGCGTAAGTACTGGTGAACAAATGACACCCTATATGGAAAGTTGGCTAGCTGAGATCGAGCAAGACAGAAAAACAGGTGAGAATTTCAGCGGACCTTTTGAAACAACAGAAGAGCTTATGGTCCACCTTGAAAAATGAAAATTCTCACCCATAAAAAATTTGATAAGGCATTTAAGAAGGCACCCGATTCTCTAAGGAAAAATTTTGCCAAGCAAATTGAGTTATTAAAAAACAGTCCAACAGATAAACGACTGAATAATCACGTGCTATCTGGGAAATACCTTGGTTGCAAAAGTATTGATATTAGTGGCGACTGGCGCGTTATTTACGAACAAATAGACCAAGTAACCATCAGGTTGCTTGTCATTTGGCACCCATAGCCAATTATACGGATAAAAATCAATAGGCTTATTCGCACGAATAAGCCTATCA
>MHOR01000035.1:3366-7556 GCA_001821915.1 Candidatus Staskawiczbacteria bacterium RIFCSPHIGHO2_02_FULL_34_10
TTTAAAAATATGACAAACGCCAACATTGATTATTGGAATAAAATCTTAAAAAATCCCATACCGACATACAAACAGCTTCTTATCAAAGAAGATGAGTATCTAAAAAAACATATTGCAAAAAACTCTTCTGTTTTAGATATTGGATGCAGTAATGGCAGAAATATTGAAACCATGCTTTCGGTGACAAAAAATATCACTGGGATTGATATTGAAGAGAGCGCCGTTTTAAAAACACAAGATAAATTTAAAACCATTCCGACAGTAAAAATTTTAAAGGGTAGTGTTTTCAACCTGCCATTTCCAGATAAAAGCTTTGATATTGCAGTTTTAATGTGTACATTAGTTAACTTCGAGAATAAAAAAACAGAGGCACTAAAAGAAATGAAAAGGGTAATAAAAGATAGTGGTAAACTTATTATTAGTGTCTACGCTAAAGATGCACTAAAAAACAGGCTTGAACAATATAAAAAAATCAACCTGCCAATTAAGGAAATTTCTGATAAAAAAGTTATCTTTGAGAACATACTTGAAGCCGGAACTTCGGAACAATTCTCTATTTCAGATATCAAAGAACTTGGGAAAGATATTGACATAAAAGTTGAAAATTTAGAAAAAGTTCCAGAAATTGCGTATATTTTTGAATTCATAAAATCATGAACTTAAAAATACTTTACGAAGATACTGATGTGCTGGTAATAGATAAGCCAGCGGGGGTTATAAAAATTGCTCTCGCTTTAAAAATATGGTAATCTTAAATTGCAATAAGTAATAAATACAAAAATATGTTTAATGAATATATTATAAAAAAATTAAAATCGGCGAAATATAAAATCCTTGCAAATGGCGATTATTTTGGTGAAATTACCGGATTGCGCGGAGTTTGGGCTGACGCTAAAAATTTAGAAGACTGTCGGCAAGAATTAAAGGAAGTATTAGAAGATTGGTTTCTTTTAAAAATTAGCTCTAAAGAAAAAGTGCCCGGTTTTGAAGTGAAAATTGGTAGTCACGTCAATGCTTAAGAATATTTCTTGGCGTAAGCTCGTGCAGAAATTCAAAAGGCTCGGATTTGATGGCCCCTATTCAGGTGGCCGTCATTTGTTTATGGTTAAAAAAGAATTAAAAGTTCGCATTCCCAATCCTCATCGTGGCGATATTTCAAAACACCTTGTTGCAGAAATTTTAAAACAATCTGGCATTTCTATGAGCGATTGGGAAAGTGTTTAGCAAATGGATCTAAAAATACTCTACGAAGATAGTGATGTATTGGCAGTAGATAAGCCAGCTGGAATTGTGGTGTTTCCTGAATCAACGAGCCCGGGTCTCATTGATAGTAAGGCTAAGCCTTACTACAAAACGCTTATTGACCTGCTTATTGAAAAATACCCTAAATTAGTCGACGTCGGGCGTCCACCGCGCTATGGAATTGTGCACCGACTGGATAAAGACACTTCTGGCATACTTTTGGTGGCAAAAAGCACTGAGGGCTTGATTTTTTTGCAAAAAGAGTTTTCCGCCCATACTTTCTCTTCTATTAGTAATTCCGAAGAAAGAGAAAGTTGGGACGAGATCTCGCCCACTCCTTTGGGGCGAGGCGGAAAAAATAGCCCAGCTCTTGAAAAAAAGTTGGAAAAGAAGTATATTGCATTATGTTATGGTGTCATTAAAGAAGACAGTGGAACTATCCACACCCTTATTGGCCGAGCCAAGGGAGATCCAAGGAAACAAGCAGCTCATTCATTGGAATACAAAGGTAAAACAGGGTTACGCGAAGCTATTACAGAATATAAAGTTATAGAAAGATATACGAGTGACAAGGGACAAGGGACAAGGGACAAGAAAAATGAATATACATTACTAGAAGTACAAATAAAAACGGGCAGGAAACATCAAATAAGATGTCACTTAGCCTATATTCACCACCCAGTTGCGGGAGATAAAATGTATGGGTTTAAAGATTCATCAATTCCTGAAAATTTACATAGGCAATTTTTACACGCTTCTTATTTAAAAATAACACTACTAAATGGTAATATAAAAGAATTTTATTCTGATTTGCCGGAAGAATTATCGAAAGTATTAAAAAACTTGAGTCCCGATTAGCGGGACGAAAACCCCGCCCTCTATGCAGTTGGAGCGAGGTTAAATAATAATAAATATTAAAAATAAAATTAGTTTCGCCCCACTTCGTAATATTAGCTTAGAGGGCGGGGTGCTCACTACATTCGCATATGCCAACCCAAATAGAAAAATTTAATAAAATGCAACTAAAAGAAATGCCAGATATTAGGCCTGGTGATACAATTAAAGTACACCAAAAAATAAAAGAGGGAGATAAAGAAAGAATACAAATCTTTGAGGGTTTAGTTATCGCAAGAAAGCATGGCAAAGGAATATCAAGTACTATTACGGTAAGAAAAGTAATAGAAGGAATTGGAGCAGAAAGAATATTTCCCGTTAATTCTCCTGCTATAAGTAAAATAGAAGTTGTAAAATCTGGAAAAGTAAGGAGATCAAAGCTTTATTACTTAAGGACTGCTAAAGGTAAGAAAGCGAAGTTGAAGAAAAAAGACTTTGCGCAAGCCATTGCCGAACCAGAAGCGCAAATTACCCAAGAGGCTGAACTCATTGAAGCTGTGGAACAACCACAAGAAGCCTTACCAAAAAAAGAAAACTTATAAATCGCATCGTTCTTTTACAAATTGTAACTGATTCTATTTGGTTTTTAATGTAAAGATATTGAAATTCAAATAGAATCAGTTACTCAAAAACTTTTTTTGGGAGGGATTCTCATGCAACCACTATCAGAGCTACTATTTACTAGCCGTTATATCAAAGATGACGAAAGCTTTGATAAATTTGTAGGAATATTAAGAATTGAATATTTAAAAAGAAAACAAGAAAGAAGACCGCCTCTATTTTGCCAAATTTTAGCTGAAGCACAAGAGGCAAAACCATCCAGAATTAAAGTAAAAAATAGAAAAAATAGAAACGCGACACTCGCCGTTTCCTACAAATATCCCGACTAATTATACATGGGCGATAACACTATCGCCCTATTTTTTAAAAAATAAGCTTGTTCGGTAATAAAGTTCGTGACGAAAGTTGAAGATTTTGAGATGGAAATTTCAAAAATTGACAAGGTTTACACAAAGTGTAAGCCGCGAAAATTTTGGAGATTTCCAGCCGAAATACTTAATTTGCAGTAGAATTTTATTGCCAAACAAGCCTAATGGATTATAATAGATGATATCCTTATCATGTACGTATGCGCGGGTGGCGAAATGGCAGACGCATTTGGTCTGGGAACATGACCTATATAGTTGGATTGTTGGCTACTGATGGTAATTTAAGTGGTGATGGAAGACATATCAACTTTACATCCAAAGATATACAACTCATAAAGACTTTTAGAAAGTGCCTTGGTATAAAAAATAAAATCGGCCTCAAGTCAAGCGGATTTTCAGAAAAAAAGTACTTCCGTATCCAGTTTAGCGATGTAATCCTTTATAGATGGTTTCTAGAAATTGGCTTAACTCCTGCAAAAACCCACACCATTGGAGAGTTAAAAATTCCAAATCAATATTTTTTTGATTTTATAAGAGGACACTTTGATGGAGATGGATCTTGCTACAGTTACTGGGATAAAAGATGGCATAGTAGTTTCATGTTTTACATTCACTTTGTATCTGCAAACGAAAAGCATGTCGTGTGGTTAAGACAAAAAATAGACGAACTATCAAAAATAAAAGGACATATAGATACCATAAAAAGAAATGGTGTATATCAACTAAGATATGCAAAAAAAGATTCTAAGGTACTGATTTCCAAGATGTACCACCAGAAAAATTTACCACATCTTAGGCGAAAACACAAAAAACTAGAAAAAATTATAAGTACTGAAAATAAAGAAAATAATCGGAAAACAACAAACATATAATACCCCATACGCCCTCGTGATGGAATTGGCATACATGTACGCTTGAGGTGCGTATGCCGCAAGGCTTGTGGGTTCGAATCCCACCGAGGGCACAACTACGCAGGGTAAACCTTCAAAACATGGGCGCTTAGCTCAGCGGTAGAGCACCTCGTTTATTCACCCGCCCACCTTTTCTTGGGCGCTTAGCTCAGCGGTAGAGCACCTCGTTTATTCACCCGCCCACCTTTTCTTGGGCGCTTAGCTCAGCGGTAGA
>MHOR01000036.1:0-16127 GCA_001821915.1 Candidatus Staskawiczbacteria bacterium RIFCSPHIGHO2_02_FULL_34_10
AATATTTTTTAAAAAATTCAAGGAAGACGGCTCGCAACCATCATTAAGAAAATATATAGAAGGTTGTAAAACAAGATTATTATCACCCATAATTTTTATTTCTTGAAGACAAAAAATTTATAACCTAAAAAATTCCATAACGCGGCGACTAAAGCGGCAAAAATAACACTGAATTTTAGCCAAATTGCCTCTGGAATTGCTATTTGTGAATTGAATATTTTTGAAAAATAATAAAATGATAAGACATCAATTATTAATCCAATAAAAGTTATAAAGAAAAATTGTAAAATTTCTTTATGCATATCTTCTTTTTCGTGTTTTTGAAATGCCCAATATTTATTTCCCCAATATTTTAAAAATGTAGAAATTATAAACGATAAACTTTTTGCAAAAATAGAGGCAAATGGAATAGATATTGAAAAAATAAAAAATAAAAACTCAAATATTTTTAAGTCAAACACGGTGGCAACCGCTCCCACTAATAAATGCTTTACTGCTTGGAAAATAAATAATATTTTTCTGCCGATTAAAAAAGCTAACCAAAGACAAAACAAAGAAATTATAGGTAATGCAAACCAAATTAATAAAGTCCAATAAAGGCCTATGCTAATCCCCCACTCCCTTAAAAAATCTCCAATTAAAAACCCCAGTATTCTACCGGAAATTAATGCAAAAATAATATCAGTGACTTTCACCCCGGTTAGAAGTATGGGCAAAAAATAATCTATAAATAAATTATTTTTTGCTTGCTCGTTTTAATTATTACCCTACTAAATTTTTAACCCCCAGAAGTTTCTAATGAAAATTCAAACTTCTAATGAGGTTCATATTTATTTAAACTTATCATAAAATATTTTTTATAACAACCTGTGCAATTTTAAAAAATTCTGTTAGAATGAACAAATGGATAAATTCTTATCTAAACTAAAAGAATTTTTTGAAAAAATAGATCAACAAAGGGATAAACTGCTATTTATTTTTATAAAACCGTATTGGCCAAGGCACATAACGCCAAATCAAATTACTATTGTAAGAATAGTAATTGCGATATCCTTATTTATTCTTCTATTTTTTTATAAAAATGATAATAAATTATTAATTATTTCTCTTTTTTGTTTTGGAGCCTTTAGTGACCTTTTAGACGGTTCTGTTGCAAGGGGTATAAATAAAGTAACAAAAATTGGGGCAATGCTGGATCCAGCCGCAGATAGAATTTTAATAGTGCCAATTGCGGTATATAGTTTATTTTTTAATCACAAATGGCTTCTTTTATTTTTAATAATTTTAGAAATAATTAATGCATTAGTATCTATTTGGGCTCACGGAAAAAATATTTTTATAACATCAAATATTTTTGGAAAAATAAAAATGTTTTTACAGTCATTAGTTTTTGTTTTTATATTGGTTTACTTTCCAAAAGAGCCAAATATATTTTTTATAAATATTATTTGGATTTCCACTATATTTTTAGCAATAAGTATATATCTTAAAATTCTAGAAATTCGCGAAACTAAATAATAACATGAAAAATAATTGATATGTTTAACCCACACACTGATTTTGCAGAATAAACAATGGCGACACATAATTTATAATTTATGAATAAATTAGAAATTAGAGTTATTCACCCACAGTGTCGCAAGGGTTTAATTTTTAGAAATAGAGCATATAGTTTGTTTAGTATAACAATGGCAAAATCAGTGAGGGGTTGATTTTAGTCTTTATATAATAAAAAAAATATGAATAAAATCAAAATTTACAATACATTAACTGGCAAAAAAGAGATATTAAAACCTTTGAAAGGCAAAATAATAAATTTATTTGTCTGTGGCCCTACTGTTTATGATTTTTCGCATATTGGACACGCCAGAACTTGTATTATTTTTGATTGTTTTGCAAAGTATTTAAAGCAAGCAGGATTTAAGGTTTTTTATTTACAGAATATTACAAATGTAGATGATAAAATAATTGCCAAGGCCCGCGAAAAAAAGGTGTTGCCCAGTGACTTAGCAGATGCGTTTGCAAAAGAATATTTAAAAGATATGAAATTATTAGGCATTACTAGTGTAAATAAATATGTGCTAGCCACAGATTATATTAAAGAAATAATTAGTCAAATTCAGCGTCTTATAGATAAAGGATATGCATATAAGCTAGATGATGGAATTTATTATGATATCAGTAAATTTAAGAGTTATGGAAGATTATCGGGCAGAACTGCTCTGCAAGCCGAAGATTCTGTTTCAAGGATTGATTACTCAAAAAATAAAAAAAACAGGGGGGACTTTTGTCTTTGGAAATTCAATCAACATCAAGATGGGGAGCCGGTTTGGAAAAGCCCATTTGGCTTGGGCAGACCCGGTTGGCATATTGAAGATACTGCTATCGCAGAAAAGTTTTTTGGTACTCAATATGATATTCATGGAGGAGGTAGGGATTTAATATTTCCACATCACGATGCGGAAATTGCCCAAATGGAAGCAATTTCAAATAAAAAGCCAATGGCAAAGTATTGGATGCATACTGGATTTTTAACTCTAGATGGACAAAAAATGTCAAAGTCGCTAAATAATAGCATTATTATTACTTCTTTTTTGAAAAGACATTCGGTTGAGCAATTACGGTTTTGGATAGTTAAAAATTTGTGGAGTTCGCCCATTAATTATTCAGAGGGAGCAATGATAGAAGTAAATTCTAGCTTAGAAAGAATAGAAGAATTTTTACGAAAGATAAAAGCGCAAAGCGCAAAGCGAAAAACTATAACCCAAAGTTCAAAAATAAATAAATTATTGAAAAAATATAAAGAAGAATTTTACAAAAATCTAGCCGATGACTTTAATACCCCAAAAGCTTTTGCGGTAATATATGAATTAGTAAAAGATGTAAATAAATTATTAGATCTATCTGCAGAGGCAGATAAAAGTTTAGTCAGTAAAAAAGATGCACATGAAGTGTACGAATTTTTTGAAGAAATAAATAAAATTTTTGATATTATAGATTTTAAAAAATTAAAAACCTCAAATGTTCCAAGTGAAGTTAAGGAACTATTAAAAATTAGAGAGAAATTCAGAAAAAATTCAGAATGGCAAAAAGCCGATGAGACAAGGATAAAAATTGAAAATTATGGATTTTTAGTTGATGACACAAAAGATGGATCAGTATTGAGGAAAATAGAAAATAGTGATTAGAAAATAGAAGTAAAAAAAGAAGCCAGGATAAATTACTTGGCTTTTGCATTCGAAAGAAAATTATTTTTTTCTATAAAATAACTCTTTTTCTTTTTTTAAAGATATTGCCCTACACACTGCAAATAATGCTAATATTCTTTCCTGTTTAGTCATTTTCTTTAATAATTTAACAAAGTCTGTTTTATATTTTATATGTCTTTTTTTGTATTTTCGTGGCATGCGGTCCTCTTTTTTTTAATTTGCTGTTGAAAAGAACAATAAAGTTATTATATTTTACTTATAGAAAAAGTCAACACTTGTTGCTTATTGTTGTTTTTGGTATACAAAAGAATAAACATAATTCGTAATTCGCTTAAATTCGTAATTCGTAAGATTTATGTCTGAAATGCCTGATAAAAAACCGCCGCAAAACATAGAAGCCGAGCAATCTCTGCTGGGTTGTTTAATGTTAGACAAAAACGCAATTATAAAAGTCGCTGATTTTATTAATGAACAGGATTTTTATAAGGATACCCATAAAGAAATTTATTCTGCTATGGTTGAGCTTTTTGAAAAAATGGAACCCATAGATATTATTTCTGTTTCAACAAGACTAAGAGAAAAAGAAAAGCTGGAAAAAATAGGAGGCTCTTCATATTTAACTTCTTTAATAAATATTGTGCCAACGGCAACCCATGTTACTAACTATGCAAAAATAGTGCGTGAAAAAAAGGTATTAAGAGATTTAATTGAAGCATCTTTGCAAATAGGATTAGATGCCTTTGATGAATCGCAAGATGTTGATGTTTTATTGGATAAGGCAGAAAAAAAAGTTTTTAGCATAGGCCAAAAATCTTTATCCCAAGCTTTTATTCAAATTAAAGATATTTTAGGGGAAACTTTTGAAAGAATTGACCAACTTTCAAAGCACCAAGGAGATTTTCGTGGAATACCTACAGGATTTGCAAAACTTGATAATATGTTGGCTGGACTTCAAAGATCGGACTTAGTTATTTTAGCAGCTAGGCCTTCAATGGGTAAATCTTCAATGGCGTTAGATATTGCAAAAAATATAGCAGTTTTCCAAAATTTACCAGTTGGAATTTTTAGTCTTGAAATGTCAAAAGATCAAATAGTGGACAGAATGATAGCTAGTCAAGCTAACATAGATTTATGGAAACTAAGAACCGGAAAATTACAAGATGGCAAAGATGACAGCGATTTTGCAAGAATCCAAAGCGCAATGGGAACTTTGTCAGAGGCGCCTATTTATATTGATGACATGGGCACTACTAATATTTTGCAAATGAGGGCAATGGCGCGTCGTTTGCAATCAGATGCTGGATTAGGCTTGATTATCGTTGACTACTTGCAACTCATGGATACCAACAATAAATATGCAACTCCCATTCAGCAAGTTACAGAAAATTCTAGAGCACTAAAGTCCTTAGCAAAAGAGTTGAATATTCCGGTATTAGTTTTATCCCAACTTTCCCGAAAAGTTGAAGAAAGAACTCCTCATAGGCCCATGCTTTCAGATTTACGAGAATCAGGAGCTATTGAACAAGACGCTGATGTGGTATTGTTTATTTACAGAGAAGATAAGTACAATGAAAATTCCTTGGAAAAAAATATTGCTGAAATTATGGTGGCAAAACATAGAAATGGTCCAACAGGATCTATAAAATTATATTTTGACGAGCAGCGGGCAAGTTTTAGAAACCTAGAACAAACAGATTATGCATCTGAAATTCAAGCAGACTAATGCGAGAAAATAGAAGTTAGAAAATAGAAAGTAGAATCGTAACGTTTCGTAATTCTAGATTCTAATTTCTAGATTTTAGATTCTAAACTTATGGATTCTATTAAAAAACTTAAAGATTTATTTGTAAAGTTTCCTACCATTGGTTCGCGCACTGCGGGTCGTTTTGCGTTCTACTTACTGCATGCTTCAAAACAGGAAGTTGATGATTTAGTAAAAGCAATGCAAGAATTAAAAAATAATGTGAAATTATGCGCATTTTGTTTTAATCCTCATGAACCCTTCAATACCCATTCGACAAGCTCAGGGCAAGCAGCTCAGGGCAAGGGTGAAACTAATTTATGTCACATTTGCTTTGATGCTTCAAGAAACAAAGAACTGCTTTGTATTGTAGAAAAAGAAACTGATTTGCTTTCCATTGAAAATACGAAACAATATAAAGGGTTGTATTTCATTTTAGGTGGCACATTAACTTTGCGAAAAACTGATGGCGCTAACCTAAGAATTGAAGAATTAAAAGACCGTATTAAAAAGAGCAGTTTTTCTGAAATTATTATTGCGTTAAATCCTACGCCAGAAGGAAAATCAACATCAGTGTTAGTAGAACGCGCTTTAAAAGAAGTGATTGTGCCAACGATATTTAAAATAACTCATCTCGCGCAAGGTTTGCCGGTGGGAGGTGAATTAGAATATGCCGACCAAGAAACTCTAGAGTCAGCTTTTGAGGGTAGGAAGTAAAATTCGTTATTTTTCGATATTTTTTATTTAATCCGCAATCCTTTTTGCAGAGCCGAGGATACGGCAATTTTTTCAGCAGAAAAAATTCTGCAACTGGCTTGTACCTCTTAAAGCGACGGCGTTCCCGCCAAAAGAGCCTCGCCTAGCAAACCCCGGGCTCTTTTGGCGGGAATTGCCTAGCGACCCCCTATTTATAATACGCCCGGTCTTTGTATTGTAAGTAAATATATTGCAATTTTTTTCTATTATTTATTGGAATTTCATTTTTTAACAATGTGTCCATTTTGGTAATTTGCAAGTTAATATCTAACGTTGGATCAAAGTAAATTTGCCAATTTTCAGAGGTTGTAAAAACTAAAGGATCAGATATTAGCACTTTTTTTATATCAATTTGAAAATTATCTTTTAGGTTTTTCTCAACTTGAGAAATCACATCCATAGTATTTTTATTTATATTGTTTTTACCATCATAATCTTTATGCAAAACAATCATATCCTTTGGAATATTTTGTAATTCTTCAAAAATTATTCCATTTACATCTATGAAAAAGCATTTTTCGGGGTTTTCATTATTACAAAACACAGCAAAAGGCAATCTTTCTTTTATATTAATAAATAAACTATCTGGGAATTTTTTTTGTAAAGATACGCTTTCTATTACTGGAAACTTGCTTAATATTTTTTTTGAAAGTTCGCCAGTATTAGTAATAAAAATACTTTTAGTCCAAACCTGAAAAATTCCAATACTTACTATTTTTTTATGTATATATTCAAGAGCTATATTTTGTATATCCTCGCTTTTATTTTTTTGATTGCCTAATATTTCAATATTATTAATCTGAAATTTAAAATAAAATAAACTAAAATACAAAATAACGATTATAGTTGTTAAAGCTAAAAAAAACCAAAATACAGGCCTTCTGAAAAGTACTTTTTTGGTTTTTAAATTTCTTATTTTAGGTTTTATATGTTTGTGCCTATAGGACATTACAATCCTCTTTTAATTTTTCTTATTTTTTCTATGATGAAATTCAACCAGTATTTTTTAGTAATAATAAAGTCTTGAGTTTTAACATATTCTTCTTTATAACCTCCAAATCCCATTTTAAATAGCGTGGGTCCCGAATAAGGATGTTTTGGACTTTTTACTGGATCAGAATATCCCCAAAAGTCATATATGTAACACCCCCTATTTTTCGCTTCTTTTATGGCTTCCCATTGTAATAAATAAGAAACAGGAATTTTCCTATATTCAGGCAAAAGAGCCGCATGATGGTAAAAACTCATATGCGACCAAAAAATGCCGTATGAGGCAGCAATAATCTTACCTTGGTACTTTGCAAAGAAAATAGCTATATTATTATCAGGTAAAAAAGCTAAGAATTCCTTTTTAAAATAATCCAATGAAAATGGCACAAATTTTTGTTTTTTCACTACCTCTAAATGTATTTTGTTAAAAATCTCAATATCATTAATATCTTTGCTTTGAAAAATCTCTATTTCTTTATTATTTTGCGCTTTCTTTATTAAATACTTTGTAGTTTTACGCATTTTATCAAAAAGCTCCTGTTCTTTTGGCTCAATATTTAATTTCCAGCTGGATTCAGGATGGTAGTGTAAAGGTGCCGTTTTAAATCCAAAACTTTTAAATAGACTATCATTTTCTTCGCTTCTTATTAAAATGGGGCTTATCCTTATAAAATCCACCTTTTCTTGTTTAGCTAACTCTTTTAATTTTTCTAATAAAATACTCAATAATTTTGCATTTTGATTTTTGAATTTTGAATTTACTATGGGTCCATGCGGAACCAACAAAAACGAAGCCCTTCTTGATTTAATTTTGACCACTAATGTAACCGCGCGCAACTCTTCTTGTTCATAAATGCCAAACCGCCATATTTTATTTCCCATGGATATATGAAATTGACCCCAACTCCAAGACTGCAAGAATGTTTTTTCCTTACATTGCAGTAAAAAATCCTCCCATATTTTTTTTTCGTAAATCTCTTTTACCTCCATTGTCTTAAAAAGTTAACTATTCTTTTTGCATCTTCAATAGTGGTATTAATATGAGTTGGCAGGTTTAAGGTTTCTTTTGCTAATTTTTCTGCATTCTTACACATTCCAACAGAATATTTCATTTCATCCATTTTTGTATCGTCTGGCGCAATTGCTGTAGTGTACCAATCCCCAAGCAACATATTTTCTTTATGCCAAGCATCATAAATTATTTCATGGGCTTTGGGGTGGCGCACCGCAAAACGTAAAAAAATGTTATTTTCTTTTGAAGGTAAAATAAACCTAGTATCTTTTAATTCATTATAGTAAAATTCTGCAATTTTTTTACGATGCTCATTAAATTTATCTAATTTATTAAACTGATTAAGCACCAGTATAGCTAACGCATTAGGCAAAGCTTTTGGGAAATAGTTTGGTCTTAATCCCCTTTTTTCTTTGAAGCTTACCGCTTTTGATAACACGTGCAGCCATTGAGACAAAACTAAAAATATTTTCCCTAAATCTAAAAATTTATACAAAGGTAAAATCATGTAATGTAATAAAATTGGATGTAGTAATTGTTGCTTTATCCAAAAACGCGATGGCTGCCCAAATTCTTTTTGTAGTTGTTGTAATTTTTTACCTACATCATCATCGTTGGTAATAGCCATTCCGCCATATACAGAAGAAATAACCTTATCTCTTGAAAAGCTAAAGAATGAAGCTTTTCCAAATGTTCCAACTTTTTTTCCACCAAATTCAGCTCCCAATGCATGGGCGCAATCTTCAATTAAAGTTAAATTATTCTGTTGCACAATATTCATAACCTCATCCATATTAACTGGCAACCCAAAAGTATGTTGTACTACCACCACTTTTTCTGAGTGCTTATTCTCACGAATAAGCAATTTAAGTTTTTCAATGTCAACATTAAAATCATTGTCACAGTCAATATAAACAGGGTTTAAACCAGCCCAAAGAATTGGGTTTGGGACAGCATTACATGTAAACGCTTGAAGTGATACATTTGTATTTTGTTCTAAATCTAATGCTTTTAATATAGCAAAAAAAGCAGATCTCCCAGAATTAAAAGAGAAAGCATATTTTACGCCCAAGTATTCTTTAAATTGGTTTTCCAATTCTTTTATTGCTTTGCCTCTTTTCCATTTCCATGGTTGAAATAATAATTTAAGTGCCAAAGAAACATCGTCTTTTTGGACATTTGGCGACAAAGAAATTGAAATTAGCTTAAATTGTTGAAAAAATCTGAATTTCATGTTAAGTTTATTAATCTTTTAACAATGTTCTTTCTTTTGGGAGGTTTAATCATGTCAATTTCCGTTTCTCGTAAGATGAGTATTCTGGGTCAATATGCAGGTGAAATCCGGGAAGAGGTAGGCGCTTGGCTGGGAATCTTGCAGAGAGTAATTTGTGACGAGATGGATAATCACAAACGTAAATTCAGATTGCCAAGTCCACATGACGATGAGCTAAGGCCGATAGTTGTGGATCAACTTGACGCACTTATACTTAGGCTAATCAGAAAAAGCGAATCTCTCAAGGGATTACTTAGGTAATCTCTAGGGCACCTATAGGATTAGGTGCTTTTTTGTGTAACTAATAATTTTATTAGTTCTCCTGGCACCCTACCCTCTAATAAAACTACATCTTTTTGCTTGCAGAAAGTCGTAATTAAATGAAAAACTTCCTTCGGTTTTTCACAAAAAATAATTTTACTTTCTGTCATTCCGTTTTGGACTGCGCTATTTTTTACTTCTTCAAATTTATCTTTTGTCGTAATAATTGCCACGTCGCAAACTTCAGCTATTTTCTTACCTATTTGTAAATGCACATCCGTTGATTTTTTACCTAACTCAATTAAGCATGGCATTATAACAACTTTCTTTGTCCTGAGCCCAGTCGAAGGGTTTATCTTAAAAACATTGAGGTAATCTAAATCTGCTATTGCCCCGTCTGGGTTTGACGAATATGAGGAATCTATAATATTTATTCCATGAACACCTCTTTTTAAAGTAATTCCCGCTTGTTCTTGTTGTATGCCTTTTGCGGCTTCTGAAATTTCTTCTAAGCTCATCCCAAGCTCTTTAGCAACCAGAATTGCTCCTAATAGGTTTTGGATATTTTGCTTACCTAAAATATCCACATTAAAATGCACTGCTTCTTTTTCTCGTGTCATTGCCATAAAGTCTAGTGAATTCTCAAGAACTGAAATTTCTTCCGCCCAAATATCAGAATCAACTTTATCATTTTTTAAACTATAAACTTTTTTATTAGTATCGGCTTTTTTATATAAATCCATGCAATACTTATTATCTCCATTTACGACCAGCAATCCATCTTTTGGCAGATTGTAAAGCAATTCCTGTCCTCCCTCAGCTGAAAGTAAGTTTTCCAAAGATCCGAACAATGCCAAATGCTGTTCATTTACCCCAGTAACAATTCCTATGCGTGGCTTTACCATATTGCATAATAATTTTATCCCGCCCTTATTATAAGAACCCATTTCAACAATAAAAATTTGGTGGTTTTCGTTTAAATCACTTAAAATAGTTTGAGCTATGCCAATTTCAGAATTTTTGTGATCAGGAGTTGATAATACATTAAACCTAGACGATAAAATAGTGGTTAAAAATTCTTTAGTTGATGTTTTACCGTAGCTACCGTTAATGCCAATTATAGTGAGTTTTTTGTATTGATTTATTTTTCTAGAAGCTTTTTTTAATATTTTATTTCTAGCAAGCACAAAAAATGGTTGAAAAAATAAAACAATAATAGAAACTATGAATGATGTTAAAATATCAAAAACTAACAAGTAAAACGTAAACCAAAAATTTGATTGGGCGTACGCATATGATAAAAATAAATACAAAACTACCAAAAGAAACGAACATAACGTCAAAAGCACCGTTTTTTTAGTAAATACGGGTTTTAGAAATCTTTGTTTAAATATTCCTAAAATAAAAACTGCCGACTCTGCAAAATATATTAGCAGTAAAATATAAAAAACTAACGGAAATACATAATAATTTGCTAAAAGAACTACTAATAAAACAACTTTAACTAAAGGAAATTTTCCCATAAGCAATTGTTTTCCCTTATGAGTTTTAAAGTGGTCAAAAAAACGACCAATATGATATTCCTTTAATTGCCAAAGGTAAATCCAAAAAAGGACAAATTTGCTTGTCCTTATAAACCAAAGAAAACCTATAGAAATTATTTCAATATTCATCAGTATTTAGTGGGGTAAATTTTCTAATATTTTTTCTGTTAAAATTTCAGGAATACTAATTTGCAAAGCGTGTTTTCCCCCAGGTATTATTATCAATTTTGAATTTATTATTTTTTTATTAATAATTTTTGCCTGATAAAGCGGGGTTAATTCATCTTTATCGCCCCAAATAATAATTGTCGGATTTTTTATAAAATATAACTTTTGGGACAAATCTTCTGAAATAATTTTTAGAAAAGATTGTCTCATTATACCGTTCACATTCAAATAATCGCTATCGTTATCACCAACAATAAATTTATAAAAAGCTTTTCTTACTGTGTCATAAAAAGGTAAAAAAAATAAAATTTTAGACAATTTTGAAAATTGCCGCAAAATACTCTTCTTTAGGTTTTTTTCTCTAATACAGGAAGCTGAAATTAAAAATAATTTTTCAATTTTTTGATTGTATTTTATAGAAAATTTTGAAGCTACGGCTCCACCAAAAGAGTGCCCCAGCAAATAAAATCTATCTTGTAATTGAGGTATAGTATCAGAGAATTCTTTGACCCATTCAACGTAATTGTCCAGACTCCATGCGTTAGTTGGTTCTTGGCTTTTACCAAATCCCGGTAAATCAGGTATAATAATCAAAAAGTTTTTTTGCGAAAGTAATTCTGCTACTTGTTGCCATCTTTGGGAACTAGACCCCCACCCATGCAAAACCAGTAAGGTTTTGTCCTGAGCCACGTCGAAGGGTTTTTCACCCTTAAACAACTTGTAATTTATATTAAGATTTTTAACTAAAATCTGCTTTTCTTCCATTATTTTTTCTTTATCACCTTGAATCCAGTGTATTTTTGCAGCACTTTCGGTACCTTCACGCTTCCATCTTTTTGCTGATAGTTTTCTAATATGGCAATTAGTGTTCTGCCAATGGCAAAAGCGGTGCCATTTAATGTGTTGGCAAAATTATTTCTCCCCGCCTTGTCTTTGTAATGTATATTTAATCGCCTTGCTTGAAAATCAGTGCAATTTGAAGTTGAATGAGTTTCTCGGTACTTTTTTTCTGATGGCAGCCATACTTCAATGTCATATTTTTTTGCGGCTGGTCTGCCCAAGTCCCCTGTGCAAATATTAATAACCTGATATGGGAGCCCTAATTTTTTCATTAATTCTTCTTCAATGGAAAGTAAAAGTGTATGTTCTTTTTTTGAATCTTCGGGCTTTGAAAAAACAACCATTTCAACTTTATCAAATTGATGCACTCGTAAAATTCCTTTTGTATCTTTACCATATGACCCAGCTTCTCTCCTAAAACAGGTTGAAAACGCGATATAGCGTAAAGGCAGATCATCTAATGCTAAAGTTTCATCTGCGCGCATTGCAATTAAAGATTGTTCTGATGTGCCCGCTAAGTACATTTTATCTTCTGGTAAGTAATACGCTTCTTTTTCATCTCCTAATTCAAAGTACCCAGTCCCGCGCGCCATTTGTTCCTTTAGCATTACTGGTGGAATAATAGGGATAAATCCTTTTTTCCTTGCAACCTCCATGGCAAAGTTTACCAAGGCAAACTCAAGTAATACCATTTCACTTTTTAAATACCCAAATCTGCTTCCCGCTACCTTGCTTGCTCTTTCGGTGTCAATTAAATCCAAATCTTTGCCTAACTCCATATAATCCTTTTCTTTAAAACCAAATTTTGGTAATTTCCCCACTTTTCGTAAAACAACATTTTGCGTGTCATCTTTACCCACAGGCACATCATCAAAGGGAATATTAGGAAGCTGTAATAGTAATTCTTCTAATTTTTTTTCAGTCTCTTGCAAATCCGGCTCTAGAGTTTTAATTTCCAGTTTATTTTTTTTAGCCTTGTCAATATCATCCATTGTCTCGCCAGAGTTTTTAGCGGAGGCGGATTTAGTAAATTTATTTTGTTTTGCGCGTAAAGCCTCCAAAGAAGTTAACAAGCTTCTTTTTCTTATATCCAAATCTAAAATCTGATCTACTAACGAGTCTCCATTATTTACATTCTTTTTATCACAGGCTTCTTTAACCTTTTTTGGATTTTCCCTAATAAATTTGATATCTAACATAATGTTTAGTTTAGATTAATTTAATTTTCCACTGCTTATTCTCACGAATAAGCAGTGCTTATATCTTTAACTATAATCTAATTACCGTTTTTAAGAAATGGTATAAATTCTTTTATATTTTTAAAATTAAGGGAATAATATCGGTTTAAATTAATTTGTTTTACCGTTACTAAATTAGCATTTGATAATACGGTTAAATGTCTTGAAACACTTTTAAAAGATAACTCGATTAATTTACTTATTTCTCCTACTGTTAGTTCTTTTTTACTAAAAAGATGTTTTAATATCAAAAGTCTTCTTTCGTTTCCCATTGCTTTAAAGATTTGCGCCACAGCCTTATTATTCATATTAATTGCTTATTCTCACGAATAAGCCTATTAATTTTTATGCTATTTATTATGACTATTATCTAATTATTTAATTTGGTAATCTTATTTAATTAGTAATCTTAATTAATCGGGTATGTTTAATAGTGATGACTTATATTTTTCAGGGTGAAACGGTTTCAGTCGCATAATATCTATATGCAGTCCCAGTTCTTTTACTCTCGTCGCTAATTTTTCGGTAAAGTGAGTTTGATCGTACCCTAGGCAAATAATTTTTGGCTTCACTTGCTCAATCACTTTATAGGGGTTATTCCCTTCATTTCCCAACCGCACTTCATCGGCCAGACCACAATCCTGCACAGCTTTTAGTCTTTCATTTTCGTTAAACTTTGGGGGACGGCCCTTGGTTTTTACAATCGTAGAATCGCGCCCCACTACCACAACCAAATGGTCGCCATATTCCTTGGCTTGCCGGAAAAAATCCTTATGCCCTTCATGTAGTCCGTCAAATGTTCCAAAAACTAAAACTTTGATCATATGATTAGAAAATAGAAAGTAGAAATATAGAAAATAGAATACGAACGCTTAGATTGTTTAATTTATTGTACTAAATTTAATAGGTACGAGCAACTATTGACAGTAATTCATATAGGTGCTACAATTAAAACATAGGGTAGACCTTAAACCTTTTTGGGAGGAGAAAAATGATAAATTTTAACTTGAAGTGCGAACGGACATTTCCTATCCTAAGAAAGCTCATTCCCAACAAAACAGTAATCAAGATCATCCCCTTGAAGGAGAATGCCAAGACAGTGTATGGACTCTATGAGGAACACTGTGGAAGATTTATTGTCATTCGAGAAAATGACAATATTTCAAGTACGCTGACATCTTTCGCGCGGATTAAAAATATTGAATTACTATAAAAAATCCCTGTATGCGTGTAAAACGATGCACCAGACCATCGACACCAGTCGCGTGGTTTTTCTTTACCAAAAATCCGTCGATTTACGACGGATTCTATTTTCTAAGTCCTTGGCTTCATCAATGGGAAAATCTGGGTTTCGCGAGCAGTTTTACCTATTAAAAATGCAAATAATCTTTCTCCACCAATTCCAAATCCACAAGTTGGCGGCATTCCATATTCTAAAGCTTCCACAAAATCCTTGTCAAACATTTGCGCTTCCTGGTCACCTTCTTTCCGTAATTTTTCTTGTTCACGAAATCTTTCTTCTTGGTCAAGCGGATCATTTAACTCGCTATAACCATTGCCTACTTCTGACCCAGCTACAATTACTTGAAATCGTTGCGCGATTTTTAAATTCTTTTCATCACGTTTTGCCAAAGGAGAAACATCAATTGGCAGATTTATTAAAAACCCAGGACCTGCAATATTTTTTCTGCAGTATTTCCATAAGTTATCAATGGCACGGGTTTTATTAAAGCCGTTTTTGTCATAAGCAACACCTAACTTTTGCAATTGCTTTTCCATTTCAGGCAAACTCGCTTCTATAATATTTATTTTGGCATATTTATTAATTAAAGTTGCGTAGTCATATATTTCCCATTTTTTATTAAGGTCTATATTAAAGTCCTTGATTTTAAATTTCAATGTGCCAAATGTTTTTTTAATGATGTATTTATACAATTCTTCAACTAATTTCATTCCCATTTTATAATCAGCATACGCCCAGTAAAATTCCATTTGAGTGTAGTCTTGTAAATGTTCAGCATCCATTCCTTCGTTTCTAAATTGCCTGCCAATTTCAAAAGTTTTTTCAAATCCGGCCACCATTAATTTTTTTTGCCATAATTCGCCAGTTGAAATTCGCAAAAATACATCTATATCTAAGGCATTGTGATGTGTTATAAATGGTCTGGCATCGGCTCCACCTGTGGTAATTTCAAGCACCGGAGTTTCAACTTCTAAAAATCCTTTTTTTGCTAAAAATTCACGCATGGCATTCCAAAACACGGCGCGCTTTTTTATCATTTCCTTGACTTCAGGATTAAATAAAATATCTAAATAGCGTTTTCTTAATTTTTCTTCTTCATCTTGTAACCCATGCCATTTTTCCGGTAACGGTAAAAGGGACTTTGAAAGCATTTTATAATCTTGTGCTTCAATAGTTTGCTCTCCCCTTTTTGTTTTCATTAACACGCCTTTTATTTCAATAAAGTCGCCAATGTCAAAGTGGTCAATAAAAAACTTATAACCTTTTGGACCTAATTTATCTTCTTTAATTAGACCTTGGATCCTTTCGCTTCCATCGTTTATATCTAAAAATGTAACGCCTCCATGTCCTCGCAAGGCCATAATTCTTCCAACTAAGACAATTTCCCCTCCTGTAGCGCTATGCGCAGCATTGCGGGCAGGTTTTTTTGATTTTGAAATTTTTAAAAACTGTGCCAAAGCCTCTTTTATACTGTGTGTTCTTTTTGTAGTTGCAGGATACGCCAAAAGTCCCGCATCTTGCAAGGATTTTAATTTTTCTAATCTAACTTTTTTTAATTCGTCAATGGTACTCATTTTTTAGAATTTAGAAAATAGTAAATAGTAAATAGAATATTTAATAATGATAACAAAATAAATAAAATCAAACAATTATTGACATTAACTAACTTATAGTGTAGTATTTTTTATGCGTAGATCATTTCACAATTTAATACTCAACCTACTATGGAGGGGTTATGCGTTATTCTTGGGTAAAAAGAATAAAAATAGTTCAAAGAATGTTTAGATATCGCCTTTTCTTAATACGACAAAAAAAGATCGCGGCAGTTAAAAAACGTTCCGAAGATGATAAA
>MHOR01000036.1:16147-18379 GCA_001821915.1 Candidatus Staskawiczbacteria bacterium RIFCSPHIGHO2_02_FULL_34_10
GCAGACATAGCGCCGAACCAGAAATTATTGTTGCTATCCTTCGTAAAATTGCTAAAAAAACTGGACTGCCGCGTTTCGTTCGTAATGATGATATTCGTAATTCGCTCAAATTCGTAATTCGTAGGGATACTACTTTTTCGTAAAGTAATATTGTAAAACATCGTGAGCCACAGGGAGCGTAGCTGAACGAAGACCTTCCACCCCTTCAATAGTTGCTAAAAATACGATTTCTGGATTATCATACGGGGCGAAATTAACGGACCACGTATTATAAATTCCTGCTTTACTAGTTTCGGCGGTTCCTGTTTTTCCGGCAACGGCAACTGGTAGGTTGCTTAACATATGACTAGATCCGTAGTCTTTTTGTACACCATCTCGCATTCCCTCTCTTACAATTTGCAAATTTTGCTTATCAATAAAATTTTGGCTTATAATTTCAGGTTTGAATTCCTGAAGAATGCTTTTTTGGTCAGAAGAAGTAATTTTTTGTACAATTTGTGGTTTATATAATGTGCCGCCATTTGCTATTGCCGCGTACGCCACCGCTACTTGTAAAGGGGTAACCTGTAAATCCGATTGGCCAATTGAAAGGTTGTAGGTATCTCCATCCCACCAAGATTCATCTTTAATTTGTTTTTTCCACTCTGGACTTGGCACAAAACCTCCAAATTCTCCCGGCAAGTCAATGCCAGTTTTTTGTTCAAAGCCATAAAGATCTAAGTATTTTTTAATTCTTGATGGACCTAAACCCTGCTGGTCTCCATACCCCCCACCAACCGTATAAAAATAAATGTTTGATGAAACAGCAAGAGCCTTTCGCATATCAACTAGACCGTGAGGTTTTACCCCAGCAAATTTATATGTTACATTTGGGTCGTACTTACTGTGCACTAAAATATACCCGGGGTCATTTATCAGTTTTGCGGGAGAAATTAAATTTTCTTGCAATGCGCCGGAAGCTAAAAAAGGCTTTATAGTAGAACCAGTTGGATATTTTGCTGCAATTGCTCGGTTAAAAAATGGCTGGTAAGGATTACTCTGCAATGCACTAAAATCTGTTTGTGAAATTCCCTTGCTAAAAATATTATTATCATATGCAGGATAAGAAACTAAAGCCAAAATTGCTCCTGTTTTAGGATTTAAAGCAATTGCCGTCCCCTTTTTTGAACCAATGTTTTTAATAGAAGCTTCAAGAGCATTATATGTTTTAGACTGCAAGTCTGCGTCAATATTTAAAACTAAATTATTTCCAGGCTCTTCTAAAGATAATACTTTATCCCCCTTTTTTATTCCTGTGGCAGTTTTTATATTTTCAACCCTGCCTGGGATACCCCTTAAAAATTGTTCATAATACCTTTCTAATCCAACTTTTCCAATATAGTCTGAAGCAGTGTAATTATCAATATTTTGTAAATCTTCTTTGCTGATTTTTCCCATATATCCCAATATATGTGAAAAAATTGGACCCATATCATAATTTCTTATAGTATTTTTTTCTATTTGGCAATCAGGCAAATCATTTAATCTGGCTTCTAATACGAGTAGTTTTTCTTGTACAATATTTTCAGAAATTACCACCTTTGACTCTTCAGATGCGATAATATCACTTTCTATTTGAGTATATTTTTTTTGCAATGCATTTGATATGATTTGAATTTCTTTTGAGTATTCTGGTTTTGATGCTAAAAAGCTTCTTTTGTCGCACACTAAATCGTAAGCAGGCGAATTTGAAACAAGTTTTTTTAAATTTTTATCGTAAATTATGCCTCTTTCCGCGCGAACTAAATTAATTTTCCCTTTATTATTTTCACCAAGAGCATATAACTTTTTACCTTCAAGTATCTGAAAATAAAAGGTCTTTGAAAAAAGAATTAAGGCAAGAATTAAAAAAAATCCAAATATTACATAAATTACCCTTTCTTTTATTTTTACTTCAAACCTCTTTTCTGAAAGGCCAAGCTTTTCTTCTTCTATTTTAGCTAGCGTGTCTAAAAAAACCTCGTGGGTCTCAATACTGTTTATAGATTCTTTTATTCTATATCTTTTGTTTAACATTATAATTAGACCTACCGCGTAAAGATTTTTCTACTACAATATCAACATTTCGCCACGAAAATCTTTACGCGGTAGGTCTATTATTTAAATAATCTTAACTGATGGCTTAAATCACTTTTTTTATATATCTTTTTGTATAAGTAAAAGCTAATACAGGCAAAAACTAGGTTATAAATT
>MHOR01000036.1:18389-18990 GCA_001821915.1 Candidatus Staskawiczbacteria bacterium RIFCSPHIGHO2_02_FULL_34_10
TAATTGAAGAATTAAAAGTAAAATGCAATTGTAAAAAAAATGAAATTATATATAATATTAGTCTATTTACAATAAAACATACTGAAAACAGTGAGATAAAATAAAAAACGGGATATTTACTTTGATTCTCTGTTATAAAATACATTAAAAATTTCTTTAGAAAATATACAACTATTAAAGAAATGATAGTAGCTCCAAAATAAGCTGGTAAAAACATATCTGAAAATAAACCTGCAATAATTGCCATAAAAAATCCATCGAAATAGGTATCGCTACCTTCAAAGAAGATTAAAATAAAAAATAAAATAAAAATAAGGTTTGGTAATTCCCCCATTATACCAAAATAAGTCAAAAAGCTATTTTGCATAATAGAAATAATAAAAAATGATAGGGTTATTAATATATATTTAATCCACATAATCGTTTCGTTAAATTTAAAATTGAAAAACCAAAGTTTAAAATTTTTGAATTTTTAGATTTGAATTTTCAATTAGTTTTTTGATAGTCTATTATTAAAAATAAATTATCATTACTTTTAATATCAAGGAATGGTTGCATATCAGCAGTTTGAAATGGCTTTAAATCATCTTTATTTACTGAT
>MHOR01000036.1:19004-20739 GCA_001821915.1 Candidatus Staskawiczbacteria bacterium RIFCSPHIGHO2_02_FULL_34_10
TAAAAGATCTGCTGGAAAAATACCTTCTAGGGCAGATGTTGTTAATATATCTCCCTCTTTAATTTCTGAATCAGAATTTATTAAGTCTAAATAAAATGAAAGTCCTCCTAATCCCCTAATCGCGCCATGCACAGGCGCTTTTATTGCGCCACTATTTTGAGATTGTAAAACTTTTACATCTAAAACACTACCCCTAGAAGAAATAAGCATAACCAAGGAAAAGTTATTATATACCTTTGTAACCTTGCCATAAATAACTTTTTGGCTAGAAATTATAGGCATATTTTCTTTTATGCCGCTATCTAACCCCTTATTAATTAATATTGAGTCATTTTCAAGATTTAGACCGACGACTTTTACTGGAAGTATCTTAAATTTGTCATTTTGGGTATTTTGTAAGGCCTCAGCTGATACATGGCTTTGAATTAAGGATGATTGCAAAATAGAAATTTGATATAATAATTCTTGGTTTTCTTCTTTTAAATTATTATTTTCTTTTTTTAAATCACTAAAGGACAAAAAAGAACTAAAAAAATTAAAAGTGTTGCTTCCTGATTGCAGAAAAATTTTTGAAATTGGCGAAGATATAAAATAGAAATAATTTCTTATTTGTATTTGAAAAATATTTAAAAAGACGATTAACGTAAAGAGTATTATAATTTTTATTATAATCCCTTTCCACAAAAAATTACTTTTTCTTAGAGAAACATTCATAAAATAAATTAAAATTATAATTTACTAAAGCCGTTGTAAATGCAACCTTTCAGCGGTAAATTTGCTATAATTTGTCAGCTTAGCTAAAGCTAAACTTCAAAATTCTATCAAACTTACCGCTCTGAAATCTTACATTTTCGTCACGAAGCTTATTGCGCAACGGCTTTACTTTACCAAAGAAACAAAAATACTACAAACTTTAAATTTATAAATCAATTTTTACAACAAAAATCCGCACTAATATGCGGATTTTAGGATTAAGTTCTAAGGTGGCGACTACCTACTCTCGCGTTCATCACACTACCATCGGCCTTAGGGTATTTCACTTCTGTGTTCGAAATGGGAACAGGTGGGACAACCCTGGTATAATCGCCACCACAGAACTCAATCTGTGGTGAATTTATTTTAAAAGATAATCAATAAAAATACTTAAAATCTGTATCTATTATGGGCTCGTCGTCCAATAATTCTTTCTTCTGCAACTTGAAATTTTCGCACAAAATTTCTTCATTTCGCAGTAAAAAATTATTGGACGACGAGCCCTCTTACGCTAAAACTCATGATAAACTCAGTAGATTTTTTAAATCTATACTAAGTTTATCAAAGGATAATATGATTTATTAGTACTACCCGGCTGAATCCCTTACGGGACTTACACCTGTAGCCTATCAATCTCGTCATCTACGAGAAATCTAAGAGTTCTAATCTTGGAGTGGGTTTCGCGCTTATATGCTTTCAGCGCTTATCCCTTCCCAACTTAGCTACTCAGCAATGCACCTGGCGGTACAACTGATACACCAGAGGTTGGTTCATTCCGGTCCTCTCGTACTAGGAACAAATCTCCTCAAAACTCAACGCCTGTGGTAGATAGGGACCAACCTGTCTCACGTATGTTTCCACGCATTACTGCGTGCATTGGACTATATCTTTACCCAACTAAAATTAACTGGGTAATCGACGTGTAGTCTCTACGGGGTATAAACACTAATTTTTGTAATTTTAAATAAATGTGGGTTACTTT
>MHOR01000037.1:0-13921 GCA_001821915.1 Candidatus Staskawiczbacteria bacterium RIFCSPHIGHO2_02_FULL_34_10
CTGATAGACCGCAGACCATTCCAAAAGCCACTTGCGTGTTTACTCTTGCGAGACTATGGGAAATTACCCCGCCTTTCGACGAGCTATGCCCCACTTTTGGGTATGTATCTACGTGTTACTAAGCCGTTCGCCGCTGTCGCTCATGCCTCGCTATGCTCGGCAATCGCTAAATGCAAAACGCAAAGACCAAATATCAAAATTTTGGAGTCGCACCACGGCGCGACGATTATAATATCAAGAATTTTTATTGAAAATTCTTGATTCCTTAATTTTGCGTTTTGATTTTTGATTTTTGAATTTAGGGAGTTTTGCCAAACGCAGTGAGGCACAAACGACCGCTCGACTTGCATGCCGGTATCCACATTTCCAGCGTTCACCCTGAGCTAGGATCAAACTCTCAAATAATATTGTCAGTTAAAGTACTGACGGACTTATTCGAAACAACTTTAAAAAACTAATTGAGCTTCTGCGAAATTATCCACGCCTTCTATGCAGTCCAAAAATCTATTATCAAATATATCAACCAAATTGAGTTATTAGTTTAATCTGTGAAATTTAGACGGCTTAGAAGGCGGGGTTCTCACTTCGCTCGAACTTACCTTCCCCAAAATTAGTAGCATGGTTGCACTAAATTGGGATACTATATTTATATTCTATGTATTCTGAATGAATATTCTCGATAAAAATTTAAAGTGAATTTTTATACGGGATCCCGTATCAATTTAAAATTTAATTTTTAAATTTATCGGGACAAAATAGTTATTTTTTAATTTACTTTCCTTTCTATCCTCTCTGAAAAAAACACCCGCGAAAGCCTTAAATTGTTTTTAAAACTTTCGCGGATATTTTCAAAACTAATTAAGTTTTATAAAATATATTTGATTTCAGTTTTTAAATTATCAATCTATTAAGATTTTATTAATAAAATCTTAATACCTAATTATTATAAACTAGAAATTGGTAATTAAAAATTAGTTATAATTGTATTCTATTCGAAATAAAACCAATGTCAATAGTCTAAAGATCAATGGGTGAATAAGAAAGCGGGATAGCTAGGATTTCACGAGCTCTATTTAACTCTGGTCAGACCTTACATACATTAAAATCTTGCATTCCGCGATACGCACATCGTATTCTTATTTGTATTTTTCTCGATTCTCTTTATTTTCAAAGTAATATAACACAAAACTACCAGGTGCTTCAAATATATCAAATGACCAATTGCTCATCTTTTTTATTCTCGTATTTTCGTATTGGAAACTATTAACCTTTTCAAGTATTTGCTTAAGTTCATTTCTGTTTTCTTCTACAAGACCTTCTATAGCCTTAACAAATTTTTCACCCTGTTGATTAAAAATTCGCTTTTCTAAATCTCTCCCCTTGAAATAACCAGAAATCATATTAATCAATCTAACTATTCTGTAAGTTTCTACAATCTTCCTCTCGAAATCCATATCTTCTATAGCTCCACTTTCTGAAATAATTTGTTCATCTGGAGCTTTTCTAATTGGATCTTTATCAAAATTTATTTCATTTGGAACTTTTTCAGGCATAAAATTTAATTTATATTAAATGGACTGCCTCAAATAGTTAACCCTATCCATACAACTTATTGTGATTTGCAATGGTTAAAAATAAAACAGTATTTTTATCAATTTGCTCATAGATAGCCCTTATATCACCCGTCACATTAATACTTCTCATATCCTTTAATTTCCCACTTAGTTTATGGTTATTAAGAATAATGTGGCGGGGGTTTTGAAAAAAAATGTCAAGCCGCTTGAAAAATTGTTCTTGATGTTTTTTGGGCAACGATTTTAATTCTTTTTTAAAATCCCGGTGAAAATCAGCTTTCATACCGGATTATTTGGATAAAAGAATTTTTCTAGCCTGAGCCGTAGATTCAAACCGATAAGCAGTTTTTCTATTTTCGTGATACTGACGACTTCTCTTTAATAACTTTTTTTCAATTTCAGGCTTTATTACAGGATCAAGGAAAACGGAAAATTCACGGGTACGAATAAACTCACGTAAATGGACGTTTACAATAGTCGAAAGAGGAAGCCCCATTTCAGCCGCTATCTGCTGAGCCTTTTCTTTTTCAGCTTTATCTACCTTAATATTTAAAATAGTTTTCATATTTAGTATAGTATCTAAAGTATATACAATAGTTATACTATAATCTTACGTTATAAGAAAGTCGCTGTCAATAGCACATATCGTTTTTGTCGCACAATGAGCCACTCCCGGAAGTTGCATCCGGAACCTACGGTTTACAAAACCGTTGCTCTGCTGTTGAGCTAGAGTGGCAAAATTTACTTCCTCTTTTTCACTTCTTTATCCAACTCCTGCGCTTTTTTTCTGATACCATGCAAAAGAACGTCAACTTTTCTTTCTATTTTTAAAATCCAGACTCTAAATTTAGAAAGTAGTTTATGCAGTAACATTTGTTTTTCAAAAAAGTGAAAGTAGTTATACTTTATCTTTTTTTCTATATTCAAAATGAATTCATTTTTTTTGAATCCATGGTGCCCATTTTTAGGAAGACCAGATAATATTGGTATTTTTTTATATAAAATAAAAAAAATTCCTAAAAGAGATCCTGTTAAAATAATGAATGCAATAAGTTGAATCACGTGAAACGAGAAATTAGAAGTTAGAAAGTAGAAAGTAGAATTTTGACGTTTCATATTCTATTTTCTAAATTCTATTTTCTATTTTCTAAATTATATTTCGTATCTTGCAAAGCGTTTAATCTCTATATTCTCTCCTACTTTTGCAATAGTATCCTCAACTAAATTTTTAATTGTTTTTGAATCATCTTTTACCCAAGACTGGCTTAATAGAGAAACAGCCTCTTTATATTTATTTAATTTTCCTTCAATAATTTGTTTTATAATATTTTCTGGTTTTCCAGAACCAACAGTTTGTTCCTTGTAAATTTTTTCTTCGCCGTCTAAAAATTCTTCTGGAATACTGCTTTTAGAAACATACAAAGGCTTCATAGCTGCAATTTGCAAACAAATTTCATGAGCTAAATTTTTAAACTCAGGTGACTTTGCAACAAAATCAGTTTCACATTTTAACTCTATTAATACGCCTGTTTTTAAATTTGGATGTAAATAAAAATCTATAATCCCCTCTTTTGTCTCTTTTGATGTTTTTTTACCAGCCAATGTTTTACCCCAAACTCTTAAAAGTTCTTTTGCTTTCTGGATATCTCCGTCTACTTCTCCTAAAGCCTTTTTAATTTCTATTGGAGAAACACCAGTTTCTTCTCTTAATTGTTTGATATCGTCAATAGACATTAAGAATCTTGAATTTTGAATCTTGAAGCTTGAATTGAATTTTGAATTCAGAATTCTTTATTCTGTATTCTATTCTAGATTCAAGATACTAGATTCTATAATTCACAATTACGCTTTTGCGTTTTGTATTGTTTCTTGAACTGTTTCTAAAATATACTTTATTGAACTAATTGCATCATCATTTGCTGGTATTATATAATCACATATAGTTGGATCAACATTAGTGTCAACAACCCCAATTATTTTAATTCCTTTTCTTTTTGCTTCGTGGGCGCAAGTAATATCTTTTTTAATATCTAAAATTAAAACAGCATCTGGTAATTTTTTCATATTTTTTATTCCTTCAAATTTATTTTTCAAAGATTCTATTTCTTTATCAAAATCTAATCTCTCTTTTTTTGTATACTTTTCAAGACCACCACTAACTTTTTTGCTTTCAAGGTCTTTAAAATACTGCACTCTTTTTGATATCGTTTCAAAATTGGTAAAAGATCCTCCAAGCCATCGCTCAGTAACATATGGCATTTGACAATCTTCTGCAGTGCTTTTTACAAAACTTTTTATTTGTATTTTAGTTCCAACAAATAATATAGTTTTGCCTTCAGAAATAGTTTTTGAAATAAATTTTAATGTTGTTTCAAATTCTTTTACCGTTTTTTCTAAATCTATCATATGGACATTATTTTTAATGCCCGAAACAAAAGGCTTCATTTTAGGGTGAAGTCTTGAAACATTATGACCAAAATGCAAACCTGCAGTCTGCATTTGATCTATATTTAATATTGATGACTTATTTTCTTCAGACATAATAATTTATATTAATTTCAAAAACGTTACGTGTTTTTAATTTTGGTAATTTGGTCATTTAGATTTATTTCGGATTTAGGATTTTGTGCTTTGGATTTCTTTTGTTTTGGCGGTTGCTTTTTTGCGACTCTATCCTTAAACTTCTGCACTCTTCCTAAGGTATCCAAAATCTTATCTTTTTTAGTATAAAAAGGATGGCACTTTGCGCATATTTCAGTTTCTATAAATTCTTTGGTTGAACCCACCGTAAACGAATTACCACAGGCGCATTTAACTCCTGCTTTGCTATGGTAAATTGGATGTATATCTTGTTTCATTTTAAAAATAAACTGTCCCGATAAATTTAGTATTTACTAAATTTATACGGGAGATGTATACCAGTTTTCACCCCCGTTTAGAAGTCTGGGCAAAAAATAATTTATTCGTAAATTATTTTTTACTTGCTCATATTAATTTATTCTATTTAAAAATATACAACCCGTTGAAGTTCTTGCTACTTTAACCATACTTCTAACGTGGTCCAGATAATTTATATTATATTCAATAACAGTAATATTATCAAGCTTTTATGATAAATGCAATACCTTCAGCTACATATACTCCTTAAATAATCATAAAAAAAGCGACTATCCTTGGATAACCGCCCTTGATTTTTAGCTTACAACTATTTCTTTCCCCTTTGGGCCAATTTTATAAAGCCCCTTAAAAATATACCTTCTATTACCCTTGCCTCTCATGCAAAGCCAATCTGATACTTTTTTCTTGAATTTTTGATATTGTTTTATGACTTGATCATCTTTATCAGCTTCAAATTCTTTTGTTTTATTTAAAGAAACTGTTTTTAAAGAATGGGTCGTTGTAACCGTATAGTCTATGCAGTATTTCATAGTGTCCTCCTTTTGCAATCATTCATCTACTTTTACCTCTTTAATTTTTCCTCTTTCTATTTTAAAGAGACTTCCAGATATGAAGACCTTTCCAAAGGATTTACATATATTTTCCTCCTGTTTATTAAATGCATGAAATTTAGCTATAGCCTCTTGATCGTTAGAACAATTTATAGATGATATCGTATTGCTAATTTTTTCATTAACCCCTTCTTTATTGCTAGGCTTAATAATGCAATGTGAAATATAATAAAACACTGCGTTCCATAAAGTAAGATCCACAAATTTTTCTTCTAGATCATCATCTAAGTCACTCATCTATCTCTCCTTCCTAAGCTATCTTTGTATTTTTTTCTTCTTGGTCAATTCTTAAAAGCTCACAGCAATCTGGCAGTAATCGCTTTTCTTTGATGTAATCGCCAAAAAACTGCCGAGCAACTTCGTCATCAAATGCCTCAAATTCGCTAACTCCTTTATGCCAACCGTCTTCTACATCGGTACAGCCCCAATATATTCTGTAGGGTTTCCCCGCTTGTTCAATACCAATAACCCTCACAATTCCCATTCTTTCTTTACCATATATTTTTTTTAGCTCTTGAGCTTTGTAGTACTGCCCAGAACCAACCTCTTGGTTTTTTCTTTCAATAAATTCAGCGACATATTTTCTCGCATCACCATCATCATCTGCTTTAAAGTTTTCTGTTCGATTTCCAATAATAAATGTGCCATGGCCACCCATTCCTTCACAATAAATTTGGCAGTGTAGTTGGTATTGCATAATACCCTCCTTTATTAAAGTGCTGTAAAACTATAATGAATTAATATCATTATCCATTTTAAAAATCAAGTTTTTTTATAAAAAATACGGCTGCATATGCAACCGCCTTAACTTCCTAAAGTTTTATGAGTTCTGCATAAGCATCTTCAACAAACTGAAGTTCTCTTGTTCCGTTGTCATAAACTAGCACTCTCTTATTATTGCAATGGCAATAATAGTAAATAATCCGCCAACTGCCAGAACCATCCAACTTTGAATATTTTTTACCATTTATTTTAACAAGTTCTCCAACTAAATAAGTATTTTACAATCTTTGCATTTTATTTTATCGGTTTCTTTACACGGAAAACCAAAAACTCCCCGTTCTTTACTCATGATTTTCTCCTTTTACAAATAGTCTAGGCTTCATTTGCTGCAAGTAGGATTGTTTTTCCATTTTTATCTTTTTTCAAAAGTTTCCAATCTGTGTGACCTGACATATCTTTGCGCATTCTTTTATATTCTATCAGCGCTTCAGAATCATTAGAAGAAACCGATGTTTTTATAATTTTTCTTCCATGCAAATCCATATAACAAATTCGGTATTGTGAAAGAACTTCCATATAATTCTCCTCCGTAAAAGTTCCCAAAAAGAAGATGTTGTGTTATACTACCAAAATAAATATGGAAAATCAACCTCAAACAGAAAAACCCTTCGAGGCGCTTCAGGGTAAACAATCAGTAATTATAGAAATGCGAGCGGGAGCTGGCGGAGACGAAGCCGGTCTTTTTGTGCGCGACTTATATAGAATGTATTCAAAGTATGCCACCAGCCAAGGTTGGGGCCAAAGAGTCTTAGATTCAAGCCAGTCTGATATTGGCGGATATAAAGAAATAGTTTTTGAATTACAAGGTCCTGGCGCTTTTGACCAGATGCAAAATGAAGGCGGAGTCCAGCGCGTACAAAGAATACCTAAAACAGAAAAACAAGGCAGGGTGCATACTTCAACTATTACTGTAGCCGTATTAAAAAAACCAAAAAAGTCTGAAGAAATTATTATTAGCCCAGGCGATTTAAAAATAGATACCTATAAAGCATCTGGACCCGGCGGTCAGTATGTTAATAAAACAGAGTCGGCAATAAGAATTACACACAAGCCATCTGGCATTGTGGTGACGAGCCAATCTGAAAGAAACCAACTGCAAAACAAAGAAAATGCAATGAATGTTTTGGCAGCTAAACTTTTACAACAACAAGAAGAAGCAGATTTATCAAAATTGACCGAAGCCCGCAGAGAACAAATTGGCTGGGCAAAAAGAAGTGAAAAAACCCGCACCTATAACTTTCCGCAAAATAGAATCACCGACCACCGTATCAATAAGTCTTGGCATAATTTAGAAAAAATCATTGACGGTGACCTTGCCCCAATTATGAAAGCGTTTCGGAATCTAGAAAATAGAATTTAAAATTTAAAAATCCGCCTTATAAATTTTTAGGGCGGATTTTTTTCAAAGAAAAATTTCTGCAGCTGGTTTATAAAATCTAAAGCGACGTACCGCTTACTAAAGTAACTCTCTGAGGTTTGCCAGCATGGTCCCCGCCTTTGGCGGGGTGGCAAACCGATAGCGTAAGCCAAAAAATTCCGCTGGGAATTTTTATGGCTGGTACTTTAGTAAGCGGATACTAGCGACCCCCTTATCCTCCGATGGCCTTAATATCCGCTTCGTATTGGTTTGCAATACTTATCACCGAATTTCCGTAAAATTTATCGTATTTTGTGCAACTGCCACCGCAATAGTATTTCATAGCCGCATTAAATTCGCTAGTTTTTGCGCCATTATCTTTAAGTAAAAATCCTGTTGCTAAAAATGCATCTCTAATATCCCATGGGTCAGCCACTTTACCAGTTATTTCAGAAACTTTTTTCCCGTATCCTAAGTTCCAAGTTGATGGTATAAATTGTGATGGCCCCATGGCTCCTCCCCAACCATAAGGCTTTCCGTTATAATAAATCACGCAGGAAACAGGAGTAGTCATTGGCTCTCTAATTAATCCTTTGCCTTTATTTATAGCATCTATAATCTTTAAAAAAACTGGGACATCTCTTGTTGGGCTCATAGTCTTTGGTGAAAAAACCCCTGTCTTTATTTTTACACCATCTCCATTTTGGATATTTTTTAAATAACATTGTCCAACATTTTTTCCAAGATTAGATTCCTGTGTCAAAATAGCTAAAATAAGAGCAGCTCTTACACCCGTAACGCCTGAAGCATATTTAGCAATATTATATGCTTCTTCAAAATTAGGAGCTTCTGAAACTCCAAGCAAGTCAAAAATTCTTGACTTAATTGAAGAGGCTTTTTTATCGGCATCTTGTTTATCTCTTAATTGTTGCTGGTATTGCTCTTCTGTAAGACTTAAATAACCTTCTTGTAGTTTTTTATTTTGTTCATTTTCTTTCTTTTGCAAACTTTGCACCTGTATTGTTTTTTGCAACTGTCCTTTTTCAGTTTCCTGCTTACCTTTTTGATTTTCTAGATAATCTTTTAAGTTAGACGTACTTTCTAAAAGATCAGAAATTTTAGAATTTAAAGATTCTAAATATGCAATATTACTAAAAAAATCTGATAAGTTGCCTTCTAATAAAATTATAAAAGACGGTTTTTTATCTTGCGCGTATATCTCTTGTAAAATATTAGAAATTTGTTTTTGAGAGTCCTCGATTCTAAAGCTAGTGCTATTTATTGAATCTTGAGTGTCATTTATTTGTATACTCAAGTCTTTTACCATAAGAGTACCTTGATTTATTTGATACTCCAAACTTGTTACCTTTTTTCTTAGGTTTGATATTTGTAATTGTAAAGTATCTTTTTGTTGTTTTGTTTTTGTTAAATCCTTAGAAATTTCTGCTGATTGTGCATCGTAATATAATGCGCATTTTTCAAGCGTAGCCCTGCAATCAGCAGAACTTAAATTTTGACAACTGTTTTCTGTACTAGAAATTTGCTGACACATAGCTGCCAAATCTTCAGCCATAATAAAAACAGGCAAAACTAGTATAAATAAGGAAAGCAAGATTAATTTTCTCAAATTTAAATTCATATTGTTATTATACCTTGAATTACGAAATGCGCCAGTAGGATCGTGTTTTCAATTTTTTTCTTCAAATTTCAAATTTTCGTTTTGTAATTTGGAGAAAATCCCCTAAAAGCATTTCATAATTTAAGGTATCATACATTTTTTAAAGATAAAAAAACAACCCCTTTAATGGGGTTGACTTCTAATTATCTTGAACTACTCCTTTGGCTCGTCGATAATTACTTCTTCTTTCTTTTCCTTAACCACTTTCTCAACATTTTCGATATCTTCTTTAATTTCTGTAGCTAACTCTTCCTCAACTTTTTGAGGAGTTAATACAGAAGCGATTATCTCATCTGGTTTTTTTAGCACAGTTACATTTGGGGGTAAAACTAAATCCCTAACCAAAATATGATCTTCAAATGTTTTTAGTGATTCTATATTTACTATAATTTCATGGGGCAAATTCTGTGGTAATGCCTTTACCTCAATTTCAGACATATTTTTATTTAAAGTGCCACCTAAGTCTTTTTCAGCAAAAGCTACTCCCTCAAATACTAAAGGAACCATAACTTCAACTTCTTCTTTTAGTGAAGCCTGAAAAAAATCAATGTGGATTACCCTATCGGTAATTGGATTCCTTTGTATTTCTTTTATTAAAACAGGTTTTTTCTCACCTTCGACTAAAAGATCAATCAAAGAACTTTCTCCGGCTTTTTGGAAAACTTTTTTAAACTCCTTTTCATCTACATCCACAGAAACATTTTTGACTCCTGGACCATAAACAACAGCAGACACTCTGTCCTGCATTTTTAGTGATTTTGTTTTTTTGCCAAAATCTTTTCTAATTTTTGCGTCTAATGAAATCATAAAAAAATATTACTACAATTGTTTCAAAATGTAAATAGTTAAAAATATTATATCTTAATTTTCATATTTATAAACCACTATACTATTTCTTTTTTTAACCAAGTTAAATAAAATCTTTCAGATTTTAATTTTTATTTTATAAAAATTATTTAACATGGTAAACCTCTACTTTTTCAAACTTCTGGCCCTTTTTTAATAATCCTGTTTTGGCGCTAATTTGCAGACAATATTTTAATATTTTCATTGGTTCTTAGATTTAGTTTTAAAAGTTTAAAAAACTTGAATCTTCGATATAAATTTCAACCTCTTTACGACACTCATTTTTATTACCATATTTATCTTCAATTATTTCATCACAAATTGATTCATCTTTTTTAATTTTTGCAAAATCTTTAAAACAATATGATTGAAAGTATGAACCAGATTCTTTTAAGCAAACTACCCTAATTTCATCTATACTCATATTTCTTTTAATATTTTCTTCTGTTTTATACTGATCCATGTACGTACCTTCGGTAACAATATATGATGAATATCCTAAAAAAACTGGAACAAGAATTAGGGGTGAAAAAAAGTAACCTAGACACAAACCCATTTTCGAATATTTATTTTTTGAAGAAACCACTAAAATAGAATTTAGCAATACAAAAGGTAGTATAGACAATAGCGAAAAAATAACTATAGGAATTTTATATTCATATGCTAACTCAAACCCCCAAGAAATAAAAGGAATTGGAAATGGAGCATTACCTATAAACGGTATTAGTAAAACTATTAAAAAAATATTCCAAAAGCACAAGAAAAATACTATAATCGAAGAAAGAGAACCGAATAATATATTGTATACATCACCACTATTATTTTTTATTTTTTTAGTAATAGAATTAATAACTAAGTATACTATTATAAATAAAGGAATTAAAATTACAGGTAATAGAATAATATAAAATATACTAAGAGAAATAAAATACGCAAGAAAAATCCACTTTATATTAATATTATTACCCCCACCTTGTATGTTTTTAATTATAAAGTAACAAAGTAGAAAGAACAAAATAGTGCTGGCAGATATTAAGAAGAATATATTCTGATTTGGTTGGACGGAAAAAAATTGAAATAAAATGCCTATTAGATCCATATTTTATAAGTACGTATTATTAAATACTTTCTTTAACAACCTCTACTTTTTCAAACTTCTGGCCCTTTTTTAATAATCCTGTTTTGGCTCCCACTTTTGATAAGTTTCCCACTGAATTTGCCATTGCAAACTGAATGGAGGATTCAACATTACCGCTTCTTATAAATTCTGCCACAAACCCAGACCCAAAAGAATCACCAGCACCCGTTGTATCCACTACTTTTCTATCTATTGGAGGTTTCGCATAATATATATATTTGCCATCAGAAACAACCACACCCTCTCCCCCTTTTGTCATAACTGAAATACCATTACAAATTTCATTAATTTTTTTAAATACTAGAGCACTTAAATCTTTTTGGGTGCTCGACCGAACACCTTCTTGAAAAGGTGATCTTGTTTCTTGCTCTCCATATAGCGGTATTTTTGTCAAAAAACTGGCTTCTTCTTGATTTAACACTAAGATGTCTATTTTTTTAGCAATTTCTGAAAAATTTGGCAATGAAAGCTGGGCAATTCCAGGATTTGCCGCAATTTTTATATTATTTTTTTTAGCAAATTCTACGAGGTCTTCAAATGGAGTTGTCGCCCGCCTACCGGCAGGTAGGCACAATAAACCCGATAAAGGGGCCAAGTAAATCCATTTTGTTTTTAATTTGCTCCAGGGAATGTCTTCTTTTTTTAATGACTCTGCGGCACCTCGATAGGCAAAAATAGTTCTGTCTTGTCCGTCATTTGAAATAATTACTGAATGGTTAGTTAGTTTTTCTTTTGTTAATCGCACAAAACTGGTATTTATTTTCAGTTTTTTTAATTCACTTAATATTTTTTTACCTGAAACATCGATCCCCATAGCACCGCAAAAAGCAGTTTTAAATCCTTGTAAAGTAAATGTAGCCGCAGCATTTGTTCCGCCTCCTCCGCTATAAAAATCCATCTGATCAACATCAATTTTAGAGCCCATAGGAAAACACACTTCTTTTTCGCTGAAAGATTTTTCGTATTTTAATGAAGTAAGATGCTTTGGCTTCACTATAATATCTTGAGTAGCTGAACCAAAAGTTATGATATCAAACATAGATAAAGTAAGAATCTAGAATTTAGAAAATAGAAAGTAGAATACGAGTGTCGTAATTCTATTCTCTAATTATTATTTTCTACTAATTGCTTCTCTTTAGAAGCAATTAATATCATTGTTTTTATGATAGAATCAGGATTTAGTGAAATTGATTCAATCCCCTGTTCCACTAAAAATTCTGCAAAGTCCGGAAAATCACTTGGAGCCTGCCCGCAAATTCCAGAATACTTACCCATTTTTTTGCAAACTCTTACAGCTTCCTTAATTAATTCTTTTACTGCTTCATTTTTTTCATTTGCTACATTAGCTATCTTTGAGTTGTCTCTATCTAACCCTAAGGTTAATTGCGCCAAATCATTAGACCCAATGGAAAACCCATCAAAAATTTGTAAAAACTGCTCAGCTAAAATCACATTTGCCGGAATTTCACACATGACAAAAATCTTAAGTCTCTTAATATTTTTGCCACCCTGAGCCACACCGAAGGGTTCTCTATTCAACCCAGCTTGCTCCATTATTTTTAAAACCTTTTTCCCTTCTTCAACCGTTCTGCAAAATGGCACCATAACTTCCACATTATCTATGCCAAATTCTTCACGCACTTTTTTAATAGCTTTGCATTCTAATATAAAAGCTTCTTTGAATTTATCGTCGTAATATCTTGATGCTCCACGAAACCCTATCATGGGATTTCTTTCTTCAGGTTCGTATAATTCTCCTCCAACAAGATCTCTATACTCATTTGTTCTAAAATCAGAAAATCGCGCAATCACCTGTTTTGGATAAAACGCGGCTCCAATTTTTCCAATACCCTCAGCTAATTTATCAACATAAAATTGCGTTTTATCTTGGTAACCCAACGTAAACAAATCAATCTCTTTTTTTAATTTGGTTGACAGTTTTTTTACTGAAGCTTGCGGAAGTGACTTGCGTCCATAATCTATCAAAGCATTAGGGTGAACTTTAATGGTGTTGGCAATAATTAATTCTTCGCGCGCCAATCCAACACCATCATTTGGTATAAAACTTAAATTAAATGCTTGAGAAGGATCTCCTAAATTCATGATAATTTTTGTTTTGGGTTTTATAATTTTTGAAATGTCAGTTTTTTTAACTTCAAACTTAATTAACCCTTCATAAACAAATCCTTCTTCTCCCCCTGAACAATCAACTGTCACCTCTTTACTGGTTTTTATTAATTTAGTAGCGTTACCAGCTCCCACAATGCAAGGGATTCCCAATTCACGAGATACTATGGCTGCATGAGCCGTTCTTCCACCCTGATCGGTAATAATAGCGCTTGCCAACTTCATAGCAGGCACCCAATCAGGGTCAGTCATTCCAGTAACCAATACTTCACCCTTTTTAAACTTATTAATATCCTTAGCTGACATTATTTTATTAGCTTTACCAAAGCCAATCTTACCTCCCACACTCATTCCCCGGACCAATACTTTTTTATTGGCAGACTTATCTAATACATAATCTTCCAATACATTCACATTCCTTTTACTTTGGACGGTTTCTGGTCTTGCCTGGACAATATATAATTTATTTTCTTTGCCATCTTTTGCCCATTCCATATCCATAGGTTTTTTGTAGTGATCCTCTACAATTATTGACCACTTAGCTAATTGTAAAATTTCTTCATTTGACAATACGAAACTTTGCTGGTTTTTTTGAGAAGTTTTAGTATTTTTAATTGGATTCTTTACGTCTTTTGTATAAATCATTGTCATTAATTTTGACCCAATCTTTTTTTCAATAATCGGCTTGTGCCCTGTTTTTAAAGTTGTTTCAAATATATAATACTGGTCTGGTTCAACTCTTCCTAATACAACATTTTCTCCAAGCCCCCAGCTTGCATTAATTAATACAACATCGCTAAATCCGGATTCGGTGTCACAAGAAAACATAACTCCAGAAGAAGCTAAGTCGCTCCTTACCATTTTTTGTATGCCTGCTGATAAACCTACCTTAGTATGAGCAAAACCCAT
>MHOR01000037.1:13933-21383 GCA_001821915.1 Candidatus Staskawiczbacteria bacterium RIFCSPHIGHO2_02_FULL_34_10
GCTCCCGGTAAATCTTCCGCAGTGGCCGAAGATCTTACTGCAACATCAATATTTAAAGTATTATATAATTTTGATAATTCGCGATAAGCCGTAACAATATCACTTTGCAAATCTTCTGGCAGTTGGCTTTTTATAATTAATTCTCTAACTTTTTTTCCTTTTTGCTGTAAACTTTTTAAATCATGAACATTTACATCTTTTAAAATTTGTTCAATTTGTTTTGTGAGGCCAGATTTATCTAGGAAATAAAAATAAGCTTTTGAGGTAGTTGCGAAACCATTGGCAAGATTAACCCCCTTTGAAATTAAGTTATTATACATTTCGCCCAGCGAAGCATTTTTTCCACCAACTAAAGACACATCTTTAATTCCCAACTCTTTAAACCATTTTATTTTTTCTTCCATTTTTAAAATTTACTCTGATTAAATAATTATTTACCTTGAATTACGAAATGCTTTCTTGGTCTTTTCTTTAAATTTGGAAGGCGAAAATTTGATAGAATTCCAAAACATAGCAAGCTACATTTTAGAATTATTGCGAATTTTTAACCCAGATTTGAAGAAAAGACCTCGAGACACAGGCGCAATCGGCAAAGCCGATTCGCCCTGTCTGGAGAAACTTGCCTTTCCAAAGGGCATTTCGTAATTCAAGGTGTTTACCTATTATACTATTTTAAATATTTTCAAGCAAGATTTTTTTACACATTTTTTTACACAATAAACACGATATTTGACAAACTGAAAAATAAACAATATCCTTAATTCAGTTACTTAAATTGTTTGCGATAGAAGAAAGAAAACTGAATTGGGGCACACTCAGTTTTCTTGGACAAAGCAGTAAAAAACCTGAAACTAGTTTTCGGGGACTTAGGCTCTTGTGGTGAGGGCCGCAATCTTTCCTAAGTATTTAGGGCTAGCGCAAGGTATCCTTCTTTGCGCCTCGATCCCTAGATAAAAAAGGTTTGATGAGAAAGTCTTTCTGTTAAGTTACTATCGTAACAATAAATCCCGTTGAGCTTCTGGCTCAACGGGATTATTTTTTTAGTATTATAATTTTTCACCTACCGTACCGTATCTCTGCAACCGTATCTCTACTATTGACAAAAACTTATAATATAATAGAATATGAACACCTGATTGAAAAACCTTATTGCTTTGGTTTTTCACATACAGGCCCATATGTGTTTGCAAAAATGCAAGGAGTGGCCGTTCTCTCGATCAACACGGCACTCACCTACACATATGAAATTGATCGACAGGCCATTAAAATGTATTAGCAACACATTTTATGGCTTTTTTCTTTTCAGAAAATTATAGCTTATTTCCCACAAAATTAGCAAATTCAACCAATCGGTAACTGTAGCCCTATTCGTTGTCATACACCCTTCTATTTATTTTTTATATGAAGGGTGTGGGCATTCTATTAGAGTTTCTTACTTATAAAGTCTGTGAACTGGGCCAATCTACATGGATACCCCCATTCGTTGTCGTACATCCTTCTATAAATATATTAAAAATCGGGTGCGAACAACCCTACAATTTGTCAGCTATAAATTGTGTAAACTCTGCCAATCGGCAACTGTAGCCCCATTCGTTGTCGTACCACGCTAAAACTTTTATTAAGTTATCCTTAACCATTGTCTGGCTTAAATCCAAAATCGCTGAATAAGAGTCGCCCTTAAAATCCAAAGATACCAATTCGTTTTCTTCAACTCTTAAAATACCATTGAATTCACCCTGACCACTTACTTTTTTAAATATATTATTAACTATTTCTTTAGTTGTTTGTTTTTCAACCTCAACAACTAAATCCAAAACCGAAACAATTGAAGTTGGAACTCTTATTGCAATTCCATCTAATTTTCCATCTATTGCTGGAATCATTTTTCCTATTGCGCGAGCTGCACCCGTGCTTGTTGGGATTATATTTATTGCAGCTGCCCTTGCGCGTCTTAAATCATTGTGAGGCAAATCTAAAATTCTTTGATCATTAGTATAACTATGAACTGTGGTCATAAATCCCTTTTTAATTTTAAAACTATCATTTAATACTTTTGCTACTACCGCTAAACAATTAGTAGTACAAGATCCCATATCCATTACATTATTTCTTTTAGAATCATAAGTATTATTATTAACACCCATTATAAAACCTGGCAAATCTTTACATGGAGCCGAAACTACAACTTTTTTAGCGCCTGCTTTAATATGCTTTTTGGCTAAAATACTACTAGTAAAAAGACCTGTGCACTCTAAAACAATGTCAACCCCCAATTTTCTCCAAGGTAATTTTTCAGGTTCCTGTTCTGTTAAAATTTTATATTTTTTACCGTTTACTAAAATATAATTTTTTTCAAAAGTTATATCCTTATTAAAAATACCATAATTAGAATCGTATTTTAAAAGGTGAGCCAAAGTCTTAGTATCCGTTAAATCATTAATTGCCACAACTTCTAAATCAGGATATTTTTCTAATATCCTTCTAAATGTTTGCCGCCCAATTCGGCCAAAACCGTTAATTGCAATCTTAATCATTTATGATATATGATGTATGATTTATGATTTACGAACGTCCGTTTGAGAAATCTTAAATCTTATATCTAAAATCTTAAATTTTAAGGAGTTCATCTATTTTTTGCTTATCAAAGCCAATGACCACATTGCCCTCAATTTCAATTACTGGAACCCCCATTTGTCCAGAAATTTGTACCATTTTTTCTAATTCCTTTTCATTTTGAGAGACATCAATTTCTTTAAATTGAATACCATTTTGACTAAGGTATTCTTTTAATGATTTACAATAAACACAAGTTGGAGTTGAATATATAGTTACCATATTTATTATTAATTACCGCTAATTACTTTTTCTATAGATGCTTTTAGCTCATTATAAGGGATAAAGCCGCCTAAAAGTTCTTTACCAATAATCAATGCTGGCGTACCTTTTACCCCAAAATCAGTTCCCTCTAATTTATCCGCATCAATTAATTTTTGATATTCACTAGATTTTTCTGTTACTAATTTTTCAACCTTAACCGAATCAATACCTATAGATTTTGTTAAAGTTAAAATATCTGAATTTTTCCCCCACCCCGAATTTTCATCATCTTGTTTTTCATAAATAGCTTTATTCCATTCATAAAACTTATCAGGGGCAACTTCCCATACAGCTCTTGCTATAAGACCCGCTGTTTGCGAATCTGGTCCCAAAAATTGATAATCTTTAAAAACAAGTTTAATTTTTCCGGTCTTAATATATTCATCATATATTTTAGACATAACTTCTTGTTCCATTTTTTTACAATAAGGGCACTGATAATCAAACCATTCAGCTATTACAACTTTGGCATCTTTATTACCTATAAAGGGACTGCCTTCAATTTTAACCTTGCTAATATCAACGCTACTATCTTTAGTGGCTGTACTTTGTTTTGATAAATTTGAATTTATTATTATTGCCTCTGGAAAAAACAACTTACCATCTTTAGTCACATAGCTATCATAGGTTTTTTGATCTATTTTTATGCTAACCTTAATTACCCCACTTTCTTCTGAAAAACCAACTAAATCAGCTTTTTGTCCGTCTTTTAAAACGCTGGAATTTAAATATTCCACAGATTTTTTAGCTATAGATTCAGCAGAATATCCAAAATTTAATTTATAAAATGAAACAAATTTACTAGAATCTAATTTACCAAAAATTAAAACCCCCACAACAACTAGCCCTAAAATTATCATTCCTAACAAAACTGTTCTTCTATTTATATTAAACATACTTATATTTTTTAATACTCAGAAATAATAATCATATAAATGACACTGTCACCTTTATAATAGATAATCTGATAATTAATAACTAAATTATTACTAATATCCTAAAATAAATTCACAACTACCTTTTATTATAATGTATTATTTTTAATATGCAAATTTATTTTTTAATAAATTTTCCTTCACTAAATTCGTAGCCTGCTAATGAACCGAATGGCAATTCAACATTTGCAATTTCGCTATCAGATATATTTTCGATATGTTTTACAATGGCTCTTAAACTATTATGACTTGCAACAACTAGCACATTTTTTCCGTTTTTTAAATCTTTTTCAATATATTTTTTAAAAAATGGATTTACTCTCTTACACACATCCTTTAAGGATTCTCCTTTTGGGGGAGCAATATCATAACTTCTTCTCCATAATTTTACTTGCGCTTCTCCATATTTTTCTGAAACTTCTTTTTTATTTAATCCCTGTAATATTCCGTAAAACCTTTCATTTAATATTTCGGTGACAAACACGGGTAATTCATTTTGACTTTGATTGGTATATTTCCCCCACGATTCCATATTCCCGCCATCAATGTGACTAAACATAGGATATTTATTTGGAATATAGTTATAAATACTTGCCAAAGTATCCATACTCCTAAATTGCACGGAGCAATAAGCTTTATCAATAATAAGTTTCGAGAATTGCTGCGCAAATTCTTTTGCAAAAAGATCGCTATCTTTTATGAGCGGACCATCAGTCCAACCCGCAAACCGATCGTCTAAATTCCATTGTGATTTTAAATGTCGCTGTAGATATAGCTTTGCCATAATTTTAGAATTTAGAATCTAGAAAGTAGAACCTAGAATTACGAAACTTTACGATTCTATTTTCTATTTTTTAACTTCTATTTTCTCACCGTTAATTCGTTTTCAATTTCTAACAACCTATTATACTTTACAACCTTCTATATAATATTAAAAGGAGGTTGCAGGCATCCTTCTATATAATATTAAAAGGAGGTTGCAGGCATATGATCTTCAATTATAGTTAAAAAATTATTTTCCTAATTCTTTCTCAATCTCCAGGAGCCTTTGATACTTTACCATTCTTTCTTCTTTAGTGTAAGCCCCTGACTTAATAAAATCAGCGCCAACTCCCACCGCAAAATCCGCAATAAAATCATCCAATGTTTCACCGCTACGATGGCTTACCATAATTTTCCAACCGTAGCTTTTTGCAAGATTTACTGCTTCTATCGTTTCAGAAACTGTGCCTATTTGATTCAATTTTATAATAACCCCATTACAAGCATACTTGTTTTGAGCCTCTTTTATTTTTTTAATATTAGTAGTGGTTAAGTCGTCCCCAATAATAGTGATTTTTGGTAACGCTTTTTTAATTTCTTTAAACCCTTCCCAATCTTCTTCGGCAAACGGATCTTCAATTGAAATAATCGGAAACCTTTGTACTAAATCTTTATAAAATTCTACCAACTCATTTCTGGAAAGCTCTTTTCCTTCTAATACATATTTTCCATCACGATAAAATTCTGAAGCTGCGCAATCCAAGGCAATTTTGACATCAGAGTTTTGAGCAATAGCATTTTTAATCATATACAATGCCTGTTCTGCCTTTAAAATTGATGGGGCGTATCCGCCCTCATCACCCATAATTAAAACTCCCTCTTCGCTCTTCTGTAAAATTTCGGTTAAGGATTGGAATATTTTTATTCCAAGCACTAAATTTTCAGCAAATACTTTTTTTTGCAAAACTATCATAAATTCCTGCAGGTCTAAATCATTTTTGGCATGAACCCCCCCGTTTAAAATATTGAAACTGGGAAAAGGCATGCGCAATACGTTGCCCGAAATATACGAGATATGTTGATATAAGGATATTTTTTTTGACGCGGCTCCAGCCCGACAAATCGCCATTGAAACAGGCAAAATAGAATTTGCTCCAAGTCTTGACTTGTTTTCTGTGCCATCTAAACTAATCATTAATTCATCTAATTCTTTTTGGTTTTCAGGGTTTTTGCCTTTCAATTTTGACGCAATAATTTCATTGACATTTTTTATCGCCAAAGAAACTCCCCTTCCGTCTGAATCTCTTAGTTCCAACGCTTCGTTTTTTCCCGTAGAAGCGCCAGAAGGACAAGAAGCCACAAAACTTCCCTTTTCTGTAGTTAATTCAACTTCAACCGTTGGTTTTCCCCGCGAATCCTTTATTTCTCGCGCTTCTATACTTTTTATTTTACTCATAATACGAGAATTTAGAATCTAGAAAGTAGAATTTTAACGTTTCGTATTCTATTTTCTATTTACTAATTTCTATTTTCTAATTTTTCGTTCGTTTAATATATTCATACGCGCTAAGCGCCGCTTTTGCGCCTTCGCCTGAAGCCATGACAATCTGCTTATACTTGCTTACATTGCAATCGCCTGCTGAAAAAAGTCCCGGAGTTTTTGTGGCTAGTGTTGCAGTATCAAAAATAATTTCTTTTTTTTCATTTAAATCTACCAAGCCGTTTAAAAAATATGTTGCAGGACTATATCCTATTTCAACAAACACGCCGTTTACTTCTAATGTTTTTTCGCTGCCGGATTTTACATCTTCATATGTGATAGATTTTACGAATTTTTCTCCTTCAATTCGCGCCACCCTTGCATTGGTAATAATTTCAATCTTAGATTCTTTGGCAACTAATTCTTGATTTTCCTGGTCAGCTTTTACTATATCAGAATACTCTAAAATATAAATTTTCTTTACATAATTTGATAAAAACAACGCCGATTCAAAGCCATTATTACCCCCGCCAACTACCGCAACTATTTTACCTTTGAATATCGGCCCGTCGCAAAGTGAGCAATAACTCACCCCTTTTCCTGAAAATTCTTCTTCTCCGGGCACATTAATTAATTTTGACTTTGCGCCAGAAGTTACAATCAAAGAAACTGCCTCATAGATTTTTCCCGAAATTGTTCTAACTAAAAAGTTTCCTTGTTTCTTGTCTCCTGTCTCTTGTTTCTCAATACCAATCACCTCATCTTGTGTTACAAAAAGATCATTTGCTTTTAATTGCTTTTGATATAACTCAACTAAATCCGGGCCAGAAATTTTTTCAAACCCCGGGTAATTTTCAATATCAACAGCTTTTTTAGCAACCTGTCCTCCGATATCTTTTGAAATAATTAAGATGCTTAACTTTTGGCGCGCAGCATAAACACCAGCAGAAATTCCTGCCGGACCCGCGCCAATAATTATTAAATCGTATGTCATTATATTATATTTATAGTCTTATTCTTAATAAATGATTTTATATTTAAAACAGTAGTTTCTAAAATTCTTTCTATTGCCTCTTTTGAGTTAAAGGCATTGTGAGGAGTAATAATAACGTTTTCTTTGTCCATTAATATGTGATTTTGCAACATCGTTTTCAAATCGCACTTTTCGTAAAACCCCTTTGATAATAATTCTTTTTCTTCTTTTATGTAACATTCTTCCTCTAATACGTCTAAACCAGCTCCTGCTATAATTCCCTTGCCCAAAGCGTCAACTAATGCTGAAGTCTCAATAATTCCACCCCTTGCAGTGTTTATTAAATAAGCTCCCTTTTTAATTATATTTATATTTTTAGAATTTATTAAGTGATGAGTATGTTCGTTGTAAGGCACATGCAAG
>MHOR01000038.1 GCA_001821915.1 Candidatus Staskawiczbacteria bacterium RIFCSPHIGHO2_02_FULL_34_10
CAATTTCCCGGTTCGGGAAAACAACAGCCTTCATATTGACATTCCGCTGAAGAAGAAGAACTTTTTTGAGAGGATTTTTGGATGGTAAGATAAAAAAGCTCTGTAAAATTACAGAGCTTTTTGAAACTTTTTGTGGTGTATTGATTTATTGTATTTTTAGTATATAATAAAGCCATTAAAATAAATTTAAACTAGATTATACTATGAACGGTTCAGGCGCTAATTTTACAAATAAAGCGCAAGATGCAATTCTTTCAGCTCAGTCAATCGCGCAAGAAAGAGGCCAACAACAAATAGACGCCTTGCATTTGCTTTACGCCTTACTTTTACAAGAAGGGTCTTTAGTTTTAACTATTTTGCAAAAATTAGGCATAGACATTGATAATTTAAAAAAGAAAACAGATAGTCAAATATTAAAAATTTCAACAATTTTAAACCCAACAACTTTTGGTCAGTTTTATTTAACCCAAGATATGGCAAAGGTTTTAGATAGGGCGCGGCAAGAAGCGCTAAAAATGCAAGATGAATTTATTTCTGTAGAGCATTTATTTTTGGCTTTATTAGATCAAAAATCAGCGGCCAAAGAGGTTTTAGAAAGAGCAGGGCTTCTAGGGTCAGCAGATAATGTGGAAACATTTAAAAAAAATATTTTAAGCTATGAATCTGTTTTAAAAATTTTATCACAAGTCCGCGGAGGCCAAAGAATTACTGATCCTGAACCAGAATCAAAATACCAAGTTATTGAAAAATATACCAGAAATTTAACTGATTTGGCTGCTTCAGGAAAAATTGACCCTATTATTGGCAGAGATAATGAAATAAGAAGGTTAATGCAAATAATTTCTCGCAGGACAAAAAATAACCCCGTATTAATAGGAGAGGCTGGTGTCGGCAAAACAGCTATTGTGGAAGGGTTTGCCCAACGGGTAGCCCGCGGAAATGTTCCGGAATTTTTGAAAAACAAAGAAGTTATTTCTTTGGATTTAGGGGCTACAATAGCAGGCACAAAATACAGGGGTGAATTTGAAACAAGAATTAAAGCTTTATTAAAGGAAATCAACAAGTCTGCAAATAAGTATATTTTATTTATTGATGAGCTTCATACTATAATTGGCGCCGGAGCCGCAGAGGGAGCAATTGATGCTTCAAATTTATTAAAGCCATCGCTTGCCAGAGGAGAATTAAGGGCTATTGGGGCTACCACATTAAAGGAATATCAAAAATATATTGAAAAAGATCCGGCGTTAGAAAGGAGATTCCAGCCAATTTATGTGCAGGAACCTTCTTTAGATGATGCGGTAGCAATTTTAAGGGGAATTAAAGAAAAATACGAGGTTCATCATGGAGTAAGAATAAAAGATTCAGCAATTAAAGCTGCGGTTGAATTGAGCAGTCGCTATATTTCTGACAGATTTTTGCCAGACAAGGCAGTGGACTTAATGGATGAAGCAGGTTCGGCTTTAAGGCTTGAGATTGAGTCTGAGCCTCAAGAGTTAGAAAAATACGATGAAGAAATTACAAAATTAGAAATTGAAAAACAGGCTTTAAAAAAGGAATCCTTCAACTCCGCTCAGGACAAGAAAGATTCTGATAGAAGATTAAAAGTTATTGCGAAAGAATTAGCAGAAATGAAAGAAAAAACAAAGGAATTAAGAGCTAAGTGGTCCGCAGAAAAAGAGTTAATTAATAAAATTAAAGATATAAGGGAAAAAATTGACACTCTTTATTACCAAACCGAAATTGCTCAAAGAGAAGCTGACTTAGAAAAAGTAGCCGAAATAAAATACGGAAAAATCCCGATGCTCTTAAGGGATCAAAAATCTATTGAGCAAAAATTAATTAAATTGCAAAAAACCCACCATTTTCTAAAAGAAGAAGTTACAGAAGAAGATATTGCCAGAGTAGTTTCTAAGTGGACCGGAATACCAGTTATGCGTCTTATTACAGAAGAAGCTAAAAAACTTGAGGCAATGGAAAATACCTTAAATAGGCGTGTTATTAGTCAAAATGAAGCTATTAGCGCCATATCTCGCGCAATACGAAGGGCTAGGGCAGGTATTTCAGAAGAAAACAAGCCTTTGGGCAGTTTTCTATTTTTAGGACCTACGGGGGTTGGTAAAACCGAGACAGCCAGAGCTTTGGCCGAATTTTTATTTGATGATGAAAAGGCTATGATACGGCTTGATATGTCAGAATATATGGAGAGACACACAGTATCTAAAATTATAGGTTCACCCCCTGGTTATGTTGGCTATGAAGAAGCAGGCCAATTAACAGAAAAAGTCAGAAGAAGACCATATGCCGTTATTCTACTTGATGAAATAGAAAAAGCTCATTCAGAGGTTTTTAATATTTTATTGCAAATTTTTGAAGACGGCAGATTAACAGATTCAAAAGGCAGAATGGTTTCATTCAAAAATACTATTATTATTATGACGTCAAATGTTGGGTCAGACTTTATTAATAAAATGTCTGCGATTGGATTTAGTAGCAAGCAAGATGTGGCAGAAAGAGAATCAATGAAAGATAAAATAATGGATTCATTAAAAGACCAGTTTCGCCCGGAGTTTTTAAATAGGATAGACGAAATAGTGATATTTAATTATTTGAAAAAAGAAGAAATCAAGCAGATTGTTGATTTAGAAATGTCAAAAGTTGAAAAAAGATTAAAGGGAAAGGAGATAAGCATTAAAATTTCACAAAAAGCTAAAGAGCTTCTGGCTCACGAGGGATTTGATCCAAACTTAGGTGCGCGCCCGCTTAAAAGAGTAATTCAAAGATTAATTTTAGATCCACTATCAATTAAAATTGTAACAAGTGAAATCAAAGAAGGCAGCAGGGTTTTAATTGACGAAGAAAATGGAAAAATTATTTTTGAAACACCAAAACTACTATCAAAAATATCTTTTCAAGAAAAAGTTAAATCTACTAGTTAAAAACCTTAAATTACGAAATGCTTTCGTAATTTAAGGTCAAAAAAAAGCCCGCACTTATAAAGGTGGGGCATTACACGCTACATTAAAAGCCTTAGGTTATCGTTTAGACAAAGGCATTTTTCTATGAATTCTTTGCTAAAATAGTGGCTTTTTTTGGCTTCTTTGATTGTTTTTTTATCGTATTTGGCAAGTTTTTTCCATGCGTCACTTATATTTTTTGCTAAAATCCAATAATCTTGATTTTCATGGATGCCCTTAGCCTTTAGAATAAAAATACGCATTTTGACTCCTTTGGTGGGGTTAGTTGTTAAAGAAACTACTTATAGTATATAGTATGTTAATTAATTATAATTATACCATAAAAATCATCGGGGTTTTATTTTTAGGAGCATTAGGTGCTTTGCTTTTTAATTTGTTTGTATTGCCGTATATGATTTCAAGTCCCTATTTTGACCAATTCCAGTTTGTAAAAGATTTTAAGCAAGGGAAAATAATTATAAACCCAAAAGAAAGTGTTTATATACAAGAAAATTCTGTGATTGAAGATAGTATTGAAAAAGTTAAAAAATCAATTGCAGTAATTCAGAGTACAAAATTAGGATTAAAAACGGGCTTAATTATTACATCAGATGGACTTTTAGTAACTTTAGCAAACGCGATTCCACTAAATGGCAGTTTCAATGTTTTTATAGCGGGAGAATCGGTAAGTTTTAAAGTGTTAAAAGTTGATGTTAAAAATAATCTAGCTTTAATAAAAATTGATAAAGAAAATTTATCCACAGTTGGTTTTACAAATGCAAATAAAATAAAATTAGGTCAAAATATTTTTTTAGTAGCTTCAATTTCAATAAAACAGGATAACTGGGTGGCAAATGAGGGTATTATAAGCCAAATCAACGAAGAATTTATTCAGACAAATATTTCAGACTCCAAAAATGTCGAAGGTAGCCCATTATTTAACATAGCAGGTGAGTTAGTGGGAATAACTTTCGTTAATAAGGAAGGCAAAATATCTGTGATTCCTGTAAACAAGATTCAAGAATTATTAGGGCTATAAAGTTATTGCACAGTAATAGTAATAACTCTTGAATTACAAAATTATTGTTTCAAAGGTCATTTCGTAATTCAAGGTAAAAAGTTATCCACATATTATATGCGGATTTTTTTTATTAAAAAGTTGTAGAATAAAATATTATGGTTAAGCCTTTTTACAAAAAATGGAAGTTATGGATTTTTACTTTTTTAATACTTTTTTCTGTTATTTATATTTTTAGGCAAAATACTATACCTAGTTTGGCAAATATATTAAAGTGGCATAGTTTGTTATCAGCGTCCTTAAATTATCCATCTAATCAGTTAGATCAAAGACCAGCCTTAGATTTATTATCAGATTTACCTAATGGGCAAAGCCTTAAAATTAATAAAACAGAAAATTTGTTGAGCAACGAAGATATTAATATTGAGGGCGAACAGTTGTTTTTAATTGAGAGCAAACAAGACAAAATAGATGATATTTTAGAAAAAATTGATATTTTACAAAGACAAATAGCAGATTTAATAGTAATTAAAAATGAAAATAATAAAAAGGTAGAAGATGAAGCAATAAAAGAATTTAAAGAAGAAGTTATAGAAATAGATCAAGAGCCACAAAAACAAAATAATATTGAGTTTGTAAGTTATGTTAGCGGAGGTAGTAATAAAGTTTATCCTAAAATTTTAATTTCAGAAGCGCAAATAGGAGGCTTAACAGACTCAAAACAGGAATTTGTAGAATTATATAATCCCAATGACCAAGAAGTTGATTTGTCTAGTTGGTATTTGCAAAGAAAAACAAAAACAGGGTCGGACTATGTAACCTTTGCGCCAAATACCTTGTTTTCTGGAAAAAGAATAAATTCTAACGGATATTTTTTAATTGCCAGGCAGGATTATTTTATAAATTTAGCAGACATTTTCATTGATAATCCTTTAACCGAAGATAATTCTTTAATTTTAAAAAATCCAAACGGGGAAATTTCAGATAAATTAGGATGGGGCGAGGCTCAAGATTATGAATTGGTTCCTGCTCAAAATCCAATAGAGGGTCAAAGCATTGGCAGAAAACCAGAGCAAGGCGACACTGATAATAACTCAATAGATTTTGAAATTGATACGCCAACTCCAAAAGCGCAAAATACTGCCTATGTTGCGCCAATAATTCCGCCGGAAGAACCTGCGTTTCCAACAAAAAATATTGTAATAAACGAAATCCAAACTGAAGGTCAAACCGTAAAGGATGAGTTTATAGAGTTATATAATCCAAATGAATTTGAAGTTGATTTAAAGAGCTTTGCCTTAAAAAAGAAAACTTCAACTGGCACAGAAAGCAATTTAGTGGGTGATGATTCTTTTTTAGGAATAATTCCGGCATCAGGATATTTTTTAATTGCTCCGCAAAGTAACGATGATGAAAGCCAAAACTATACTGGTTTGGCAGCGCCGGATTTATACTATTCAGGTAAAACATTTTCTGTGGCGGATAATAATACAGTATTACTTTATAATGATAGTGGCACTTTGCTTGATAAGGCCGGTTTTGGCCAAGCCCAGGATTTTGAAAATGCGCCGTCACAAAATCCAGAGACTGGTAAAAGTTTGAGTAGAAAATTAAACGGTCAGGACACTGATGATAATTTGGCAGACTTTGAAATTAATACACCAACCCCAAAAGCCCAAAATATTGTTTATGTTGCTTCCATTGATCCTATTGAGGCAGTTGAGATAGTTGAACCGGTCGAGCCCGTTGAACCCGAAGACTCAATTACTCCAATTAAAGATCCCCCAGAAATAGTTTTGGAAAATATTTTGATAAATGAAATTCAAATAACGGGTGTAACTGCCAAAGACGAGTTTATAGAATTATACAATCCCAATGATACGAATATAAGTTTGGATGGGTTTTCTTTAAAAAAGAAAGTTTATCCAAGTGGCAACGAAACCAATTTAATAAAATCCAGCGATTTTATCGGTACAATTCCTGCTCTTGGGTATTTTTTAATTGCTCCGCAAGTTGATAGCGATGGAACGCTAAATTACACTGGTTTGGCAACGCCGGATTTATATTATTCGGTTAAGAGTGCTTCTATAGCTTTTGATAATGCCGTTTTGCTTTACGATAAAGATGATATTTTACAAGATAAAGTTGGTTTTGGAACAGCTCAAGATTTTGAAACTGCACCAGCTGAAAATCCACCAAAAGACAAATCAATTGAAAGAAAAATATTAGGTCAAGATGCCGATGACAACAGCCAAGATTTTAAAATTTCAGATGAGTCTAGCCCTAAAGAAAATTTTTCTGAGGTAATTATTGAAGCACCTATTATTGAAGCACCTATTATTGAAGCACCTATTATTGAAGCACCTATTATTGAAGCACCTATTATTGAAGAACCTATTATTGAAGAACCTATTATTGAAGAACCTATTATTGAAGAACCTATTATTGATGAACCTATTATTGAAGAACCTATTATTGAAGAACCTATTGAGCCTTTTATCGAACTACCCGTTGAACATTTTATTGAACCAATTATAGATGACCCTATTGATGATCCATCTGTTGAGTCGCCCCCAGAATCTTTAACAGAAAATAATGTTGAATTAGTTGTTGAATTACCAGTTTCTCCTTAACAAATAGTTTAAAATAATTTTGTAATCCGAGGTGGTAATTGTGATATAATAATTGAATGGGTTTTTAATACCGTGAATTACGAAATGGTTTCTTTGGATTTTCTTCAATTTTTGAGATAGAAATTTGATAGAATTTTTTATCGTAGCCAAAGGCTACGGGAAAAAGTTATAGCGAATTTGTAGCCGAAAATTGGGAAAAAGACAAGAAATATTCTTTTTATAGTCCATTTCGTAATTCGCGGTTTAATAAAAACCCGTTTTGACTTTTAATTTATTTTTTGTTAAAATTTGATGATTATGGAAAATAATTTTAGAAGTATAGAGTCTTTTGATAAGCCACAAGAAGGGCAGATTTATAATATTATAAAAACAACAAACGCGACTTATAAGCTTTTGGATTTTTTTCCCGATTCGGATCCACTAAAAAATAAAGCCAAAGAAAAAGTTTTGGCAATAATGGAAAATTTAACTTTAATCTCAGACACAAAAGGATGGATTTCTTTAAAAAAAGAGAAAGCTGCAGCAGAATTATTAGATGATATAGATGTTTTGGAAGCTTATCTTAAGCTAGCTAAATATCAGGGATGGATAGGTAATATTAATTTTTTAATAATTACAAAAGAATACAATCTTATTAGAAGTAAAATCAACCCTCCTAAAGGCGCTATTAAAAGAAATCTAGAGACTACTTTAGATTTTGAGAGGAACGAAAATCTAGAAAGATATAAAAAACAAAATGACTTAGTTTTAGATGAAACAGTGGTATTAGGAGGAGAATTAACGCATAACAATAATCACTCGTTAAGTGACCACTATTCAGAAAGACAAAAAAAGATTTTACAGATATTAGAAAAAGTAGAAAAAGCTCAAGTATCTGATATTATAAGGGATTTGCCTAATGTGACTAAAAGAACTATAAGAAGAGACTTAGATGATTTATTGAAAAGGGATAAAATAGTAAGAATCGGAGAATGGAATCAGGTTTTTTATAAAAATAAGAGGGACAGTGTAAGTAATCATAAAAATAACAGTAATTCTGATAGGACAATATTTTTGTCCTAGCAAAATTGGTATTTGTCCTATTAGGTATTGATTTTGTCCTAGCTTTGTAGTATAATATAGTCTTAAGAAATGGATAAGAATAAGGAAAAATTTGGCTCAATTTACGACCAATATATTGAAAAGATATACAGGTTTGTTTATTTAAAGGTAAACTCACAGGAAATAGCTGAAGATATATCTTCTAAGGTGTTTTTGAGGGGGTGGGAATCTTACCAAAAGAATAGTGAAATTAAGAATATTGGAGCTTTTTTATACCAAATTGCAAGAAATAGCGTAATTGATCACTATAGAGAAAAGGGTAGGTCAACTATAGTTTCACCTGATTTTATACCCGAACTTGCTGATGATAGGACAAACTTACACGAAAAAGCTATTTTAAGCGCGGATATTGAGTTAGTAAAATCAGCGTTGAATAATATCAAAAAAGATTACCAAGATGTTATTATTTGGCATTATTTAGAAGATATGCCAACTGACCAAATAGCTGAAATTATGAATAGACCTGTTGGGACAGTGAGGGTGATGATACATAGGGGGTTGAGTGCGCTTAGGGAGAAACTAGTAGGGGAAATTTAGCCTTACGAATTTGAGCGAATTACGAATAATAGCGAAACTTGGTTTGGTTCACATTCGTAATTCGCTCAAATTCGTAATTCATAAGGATTACTGTAACAAAAAGCCTTATTTTGCGTCATAACTGTAAGCAATTAATATGACAGAAAAAGAACTTATTTCTCGCCTCCAGTCATTGAAGCAAATAAAGCCTAGAGAAAACTGGGCGGTTTTTGCTAAAAGCAGAATTTTTGAAAATAATATCATTGATAATAAAAGTATTAAAAATTCAATATTGTCAGATATTTTAAGAGGGGTTTTTCAAAAAAAACTTGTTTACTCTTTTGCCACATTTTTATTTGTTGTTGCAGGATTGTTTGGCTTTATGAAATATGGGTTGCCAAATAAGATAAATAGTTCTCTAAATGAAACAGCAAATATTAAAATAATTCAGCAATATCAGGAGAATTTAGTCGCTATTAAAAGCAATGTAGAAGACTTTAAGGCAAAATCCAAAAACTTATCGCAAATATCTAAGTCTAGTTCACCAGAGTATATTAGTTTAGCGCTTAGAGAAGTTAATAATGTTGCAAAAGAACTTGCAAATGCAATAAGCAAAGATCCTAAGTTAGCAAAAGAAGTTGCCTTAGATATAAACAACAGTAAGACTTATCTTAATGTTCAAGGAGGAGATGATTTAAAAGAAACATCTAATAATTTATATAAAATATTAGATGAACAAATGATTAAAGATTTAGAAAGTACAACTTTAACAGAAAGCCAACAGGAAGCGTTAAGAATAGCAAAAGATCTATATAGTCAAGTAAAGTATTCAGATGCCCTAGAGAGCATATTATTGCTTAATATGGCTATAAAAAACAATTAATAGAGTTTTTTCCAAGGGTTTTCCTTCCTCTAAGCCATCTAATTATTATTTAGATAGCACAGAGGGCGGAATGCCCATTTAATTTTTAATAAGACAAGTCGTAGTTCAATTAAATATGCATAGCATATTTTCGTCGCTCGTTTAAGAAACAAGATTTTCATTAATCTTCTTTCTCTATACTTGCTAGAAAATAAGTTCGCGGAGCCGGTTTAAAAAATAGGCTTCGTTGTTAATACGTCCCAAAAGAAATCTCTAATTATTGTAATTTCGCAGAGGAAATTTTGAAAGACGGTCAGTCAATAATTATTGTTCGAGATTTCTCTACGAGAGAAATCAATTATAAAAGATTTCTAACGGGATAAATAAAACCGCGAAACTAAACTCGCTTTGCGAGCGCAGGCGCCCAACAAAGTCTGGGACCAGAGCGCTAAAATTTCAAAGAAATTTTAGCGCTCGGCCAAGCACTTTGTTTGGCAAAGTACTCTGGTTTAATTGGACATAATCCTTAAATTGCTAATGGTAATTTAAGGTAACGGTCGACCGATGTTAATAAATATAAAATATTATTTAACCCTCTAAAATTTTCTTTAAGAAAACTTATAGAGTCGCGAGAATTTCGCTTTAGCGAAAATTCCCGACTTAGAGGACAAGAAAAAATATAAAAAAATGAATATAAGAAAAACAATTATAACAGCCACTGTTGCTTTAACAACGGTTGCAATGATTGCTCCTGGTATCGCTTCAGCTGATGTTATTTCAGATTTGCAAGCACAGATTAATTCTTTAATGGCTCAATTGCAAGCTTTGCAAGGGTTATCAAGTTCTACATCTAGCAGTGTTCCTGCAGTTTGCGTTGGAGTTACCTTTTCAAGAAACTTAACCGTAGGTTCTACGGGCGCAGACGTAAAATGTATGCAAACCCTTATGAATGCTCATGGTTATCAACTTGCAACATCAGGAGCAGGTTCACCTGGAAATGAAACAACTTTTTTCGGTCCAAGAACCTTGGCAAAAGTTCAAGCATTACAGGCCGCGCAAGGATGGACACCTGCAGGTCAGGTAGGTCCTTTAACAAGAGGATTATTAAACTCATGGTTGGTCAGTTCAACAACAACTCCAACAACACCAACAACACCAGTTCCAACTGGAGCAGGGCTTACAGTAGCATTGGCTTCTGATAATCCAACCACAGGAACAATTGTTGACGGTCAGGCATTAGCCTCATTAGCAAAATTAACTTTTTGGAATGGAGATAACGCCCAAGTTACAGTCACAGGATTAAAGTTAAAGAGAATTGGCGTTTCAGCCGATGCTTCTTTGACCAATGTCTATTTGTTTAATGGAGCCGTAAGATTAACCGATGGATCAGCTGTTTCAGAAACTATGATTAACTTCAATAATACTTCAGGATTGTTCACAGTACCTTCAATGGGTTCTGTAACAATTTCTGTATTATCTGATGTTAACGGCACAAGTGGAGAAACAGTAGGAATGCAAGTTGTTTCCGCTACTAGCGTTACAACAAACGCCAGTTCTGTAAAAGGAACATATCCTTTGACAGGAAACTTGATGACTATAGCAACCGGAACATTAGCAGGAGTAGAGTGGAACGCCACTATAACCCCTTCAGCAGCCGATGTTGACCCTCAAGACGGTTACACTGTTTTCCAAAACAGCGTAATTGTTACTACAAGAGCGGTTGATATGACAAGAATCAGCTTCAGAAAAACCGGAAGCGTTTCTAATACAGATTTAAAGAACTTCAAACTTTATGTTGACGGAGTACAGATTGGCGCAACACAGCAATTAATGGCAGACAGCTTAGACCAAAGCTATGTAACTTTTGACTTAACTGGAGCTCCAAAAAGATTGGAAGCCGGAACAAGAGTTGTTAAAGTTTTGGCCGATATTATTGGCGGTTCAAGCTTGAATTTCACAATGCATTTGTGGAATGTAGCCGATGTTACCGTTGTTGACAGTCAGTATATGGCAAATATATTATCTGACTTAATTTCAGATGCGTCATTTACCAAGAGGTCAACAGGAGCCCAGACAATCAACTCTGGAACTCTTACGATTACAAAATTGTCAGACTCTCCATCAGGAGACATTGTTGACGCCGCATCAAACGCTTTATTGGCAAAGTTTGAATTTAAAGCTGCTGGTGAAAAAGTAAAGATTGAAACTCTTTACATTTCTGCAAACGTTGACACATCAGGTGTTAGCGGATTAAGAAATGGGGCGATTTACGCCAATGGAGTTCAAATTGGAAGCACAACTACTTTGTATGACCCAGCAGACTCAAGCTTTGATTATACCACATTCAACTTAGGTTCATCATTAATAGTTGAACCAGGAAGCCCTGTAACATTGACTGTAAGAGCCGATATTTACGACACGGGAACTTCAGATACTACCAATAGCATCGTTTCTGACAGCATAATTCAAGTAACAATTGAAGGTGCAAGCACTAACAACAATGGTACTGGATTAGTTTCTTCAACAACTTTGGATGTTCCTGCGTCTGATATAAGCGCAAATTCTTTGACCGTTGCCCAGGGTACATTGGCATTGTCATTGGATCCAGCTTATTCGGCCCATTCAGTTGTTGCGCCATTAACTGCTTACAAAGTTGGTGATTACAATTTGGTAGCCAGCACATCAGAAGCAGTTAATATTTCAACTATTAACGTTGCTGTTGATGAAGTAAGCACATACGCTACAAACTTATATGTAAAGTACGGAACACAGACAACTTCTGTCAAGCCGACAGTTGCCGCTGCAAATTCATGGTCAATTAATTACACACTCGCGGCAGGAGTAACTATCCCTGTAGAAGTGTATATGGATGTTGCAAGTGGTATGACTGTTGGTACAGGAACTGTTGTATTAGATGTTGACAGCACAACTGTTTCTTCAGCTGTTGCGGCCAATTCTGCGGATGTTACCGGACAGGCTTTGACATACACTTCAGGTTCTCTTGCAACAGAATTTGCCAGCACACCTCAAAACCAGGCGGTTTCTGGAAACCAAGCGGTTGAAATTGGAAGATGGAAATTTACCTCTTCTTACAAAGCATTTACTATCACAGAAGTTAAGGTTGACCCAGACGTTGCTTCTACTGCAACCGATAATGCTGAAGATGCTATTAGTAGCTTAACGCTTTGGGATGGTACTACCCAGGTTGGTACAGCACAAAGTTTCAACAACATTAATACACTTGGTTCTACTGGCGGATACTACTTCACTGGTTTGAGTATTGCAGTTCCCGCAAGCACTTCAAAAACTTTGATTGCTAAAGCAACCTTATCTGTTCCATCAGCCACCAACGGCACATCAGGGTTGAGAGTAGTCCCAGCCTTGACTTATGTTGAGTATATGGATGATCAGGGAACAGTATCAACAAGCACCACAGAAAGAGACGGAAACAGCACCTATGTTTATAGGTCAGTTCCAACCCTTTCAAAGGTTGAGTTAGATAATTCAAGCATTGTTGCAAATGGCGCAGTTATTAACTTGTTTAGCATGAAGGTTGCCGCTCCATCAGCAGGTGATATTAATGTCAAACAGTTAAAGTTTGATGTAAACTGGTCTGACGGAGGAACAGCAGACGTACTTGAATTGGAGGCATTGAAGTTCTATAAGGACGGCACCGACATTACTGCTTCGGTAAGCATTGTTGACGAAGATAGTGCAACAAGTCTTGAGGGCACTGCTGTTGGATTAAGCGAACTTAACAGCAAGATTATTGTAACTTGGGATGGCACTACAGAAGATACAATCTCTGCTAGCAGTAATACTACCTACACGCTCGAAGGAGTTCCTCAAGGGTTTAGGTTGCTCGGCGCTACTGATACAGCCGCAGATAGTGTTTCTATCGCATTCAGCCCAGATACTGCAGATGTAACATTCGGCAGTACTACGGTTGACTTCATAGGATACATTAACGTTGGTACGTCATTGACCGGTATTATGAAACTCTTTACCTCTGCCACAGCAAGTGCTTCAGCAGAAGATGCAGACTTGATATGGTCAGATAATTCAGCAGTTGCCCATTCAGCTTCAACAACAGCTGGAACTGGCGACTGGACAAATAGTTATCTTATAAAGGATAACTTGTCTTCTGAAACTTGGACAGTTCAGTAGTCTTCTAAACTGAACCCCTTGCCTTTCTTGTGGACTGGCTGAAGGGAAAAAAACAAAGAGCCACCCTTATGGGTGGCTCTTTGTTTTATGCGCCGAAATAACACGCTGATTTTAACGCTGAACCATCATTTTTTTAATTTTAGGTATGCGAACCTGGTATTGGTTTATGATGTGTGGCTTGAGGATGTTGGTTTCTTGCAGTATCGTAAACAATTCTTTTTATAGTAAGTTGATCTGGGGCAAAATTTATGATAAAACCAAGTTTGCATTGAGAACCCTTTAAATATTTCCAAAATTGATCAATGTCTTCTTTTGTTATAAATTGTTTAGATTTTAATTCTAGAAGTATGTAATTATTAATAATTTTATCTGGCACATATGCGCCTACTTTTTTATTATCAAACTCTGAATTACGAAATGCTCTAAAATGATAAAAATGCTACTATGAAGTCAAGGTGGCAACCTTTTTGGAAAGCCACCACCCTGTATGAAGACTTC